>NZ_JBVAYZ010000026.1:0-64753 GCF_055412865.1 Pseudarthrobacter ribosi
CCCCTTGCCCTGCGGGTAGACAGGGCTCCGTCGGCCGCCGAGCAAGCGAGCTTGCCAGCAACCAAAAAACAACGGGGGGAGAGGGGAAGCTGGCCGGTCACCTGAGCCGCCCCACCCACCGAAATCCTCTGCAAAAGGAGCAACACCATGAACGCAATAACGACTAAGACGGTGACCACCCAGGACACCGGGGAAACCATCGACGGCGTGACCGTGCTGGGCGATTACCACGAGAACGGCGGCTACGACTGGATGGAACTTATCGGTGAACACGGCTGGGCCGTCATCCCCAGCTGGGGCAGTGACGGCTGGGACCTTGGCAATTGGCCCTACGTCATGGTCGCCGCGACCCGCACCGCTGACAGCATCGGGAACCTGTTCGGCGTCGCCACGTACTGCGAGGGAGACGTGACCTGCACGTTCTACCGCACCAAGGCCCGCCAATGGGACGCGATCAGCGAACAGGCGTTCTTCCACTGGAGGAACGGACAGGCCCACGGCCCGGACGACCTGCCCGAAGCCGCCGCGGAACTCCCGTCCCGCTACCGGATGCCGTACATGGCCAACGTCGCCTAAACGGGTTTGAGACCTTGCCGGGCGGAACCACCGCCCGGCAAGGTCCCGCCCTCCTCACCAAAGAACCAGGACCGGCCGAAAGGTTCGGGCGGTCCGCCGCCGGTGGTTGGCTGCCGTCGCTGGTCACCGGCGGCGGACCGCCATTTCCGGGACGGACCGTAGGTGAACAGCCAGGGGGCCGGCCAGGCTAAGAGCGGGGCCGGCATGGGCGGATCCAGGGGAGACGAGGCCAGGGGCATGCTCGCAGGGCTCGCACCCATTCGGGCGTCCGCTGGCGCGGCCGGCTGTTGGGTCCAGGGTGCGCCGTCGCAGAGCTCCGGCCCGCCCCTGGCCCTGACTTACGTCTTCGACGTCTTTTGGTTGCTGTCCTTCGGATTCTAGGCGTCCGCTCCACCCCGTCTAGCCCCGGTTCCGCAAGCTCCACCGGGGCCTGCGGTGCAGGAAATGTCCCTCCGGCGCTCCTGCGTCGCTGATTCCCTCCAGGAATTTCCCGCCCCTTGCCCTGCGGGTAGACAGGGCTCCGTCGGCCGCCGAGCAAGCGAGCTTGCCAGCAACCAAAAAACAACGGGGGGAGAAGGGGAAGCTGGCCGGTCACCTGAGCCGCCCCACCCACCGAATCCTCTGCAAAAGGAGCAACACCATGAACACCACGCCCACCCTCGAAATGCTCGACCCGGCCACGCTGACCGTGGACATCAACGTCCGCAAAGACGCCGCCCTGACCCCGGATTTCATTGCCAGCATCAAAGAGCACGGCGTGATGGAACCCGTCATCGCCCACCGCAAGGACGACGGCGTGGTGCACGTCCTGATGGGCCAGCGCCGCACCCTCGCCGCCGTTGAAGCCGGGCGCGCCAGCATCCCGGTGATGATCATCGAGTCCCCCGAGGAAGCCGAACGGATCGTGACGCAGGTCGTGGAGAACATCCAGCGCGCCGAACTGACCGAAGCGGACGAGGCAGACGCCTACCAACAGCTGTCCCTGATTGGCGTCTCAGCCGCCGCGATCGCGAAGAAGACCGGGCGCACCAAGACCACCGTGGAAGGGGCGCTGAAAGCCAAGTCTTCGAACGCCGGATCCGCCGCCCTGGGCAAGGGCTACACCATCGATGAAGCGCTCATCATGGCCGAGTTTGAAGGGAACCAGGACGCCACGGAGGAATTGGAGTCCGTGATCGCGGACGAACCCGATCAGCTCCTGCACGTCGCGCAGATGCTCCGGGACCGCCGCGACCGCGCCGCCGCCCTCGCCGCCCTCATCGATGAACTCGAGGCCGAGGGTAAGACCGTCGTGGAGGACGCAGGGCACTACGCCAACGAAGAGAACCTGTACGTCTCGGCCGCGAAGCGCGCCGACGGGGAACCGGCCACCGATGAGGACGCGAACGCCTACCTGATCAGCACCGACTACCGGGGCCAGCACAACGCCAACCCCGTCATCACCGGCTGGAAGGACCTCGGCTTCACCCCGAAGTACGAACGCTACGACGGCGGCACGCAGGCCCAGAAAGGCCCGATGACCGAGGAACAGAAAGCCGAGCGGAAGACCCTGATAGCCAATAACCGCGAGATGGAAAGCGCCACGAAGGTCAGGCGCGAGTTCGTGAAGACCCTGCTGTCGCGCAAGACCGCGCCGAAGGGCTGGCAGTACTTCACCGTCCACGCCATCACCCACGACCCCGAAACCGCCAGCGGCTACGACGGCAAGGTCGCCACCGAAATGATCGGGGCCAAGACCGGGGAGGACACCGACCGGTGGGGCTGGAACCCGTTGCGGGACCACACTGCTAAGACCACCGCACGGCCCGAGTTCTCCCTGATCGCCCTGATCTGCGCCGGGTATGAAAAGACCATCCAGAAGGACTCTTGGCGGTCCGCCGAGAAGCGGCACTTCCACTACCTGAACCAGCTCACCGTTTGGGGTTACACCGCCAGCGCCGTGGAGCAGATCATCATCGACAAGCACACCGCCGACACCGAGTAACCGGACAGTGAGCCGGGCGGCTGTACCCCCGAGGCAGCCGCCCGGCCCACTCACCCCAGCAGGGCCAGGAACCTCCCAGAAGTGGGGCGGTCCGCCGCCCAGAGCGAACCACAGCAGCCACTCACCAGCGACGGATCGCCATTAACCGCGACCACGCACCAGCGCACCACCACCCCCGCGGGACCAGGAACAACGAGGTACCAGCCCGCGGCAGGACCACAAACCATTCAGTTAAGCTGAACCACATATTTCCTTTGCAGAGGGAAAACCAGGCAGGGCCGGCAGTTATAAACTGTCGGCCCTGCCTCTGTCTGGGGGCATCACCGATGGCGCTGCTCGGGGTCCCAGCCCGCGCTAAAGCATGGTGCCGTCAACGATTTCCTTGATCTTTGGTGGATCGCGCAAGAAATCAAAAACGAGAGTCAATGGTTCGCCCGCAGGGAGGGAATCGGTAGTCCGGCACCCTAGGCCGAGCATCTGCACGGAACGGGTCTGAAATCCTCCCCGCCCGAATATCGACTCAAACCTAACCCCAGTTGAATCATCGTAATAAACCCCGTATTGTCAGAGACAAGCAAGGCGTCGGCACTTGTCTTCTCAGGAAGGCGGGGGTCGGCCTGGCCCCAGGTTTGATTGCTACGGCCACCTGGGGCTGCTTCATTTAACGGGCAAACCAGTTGTGTCAGCCTCGGGGGGCCGCAGTCGGCTCCGCCGCAGTGGCAAGAAGTTTTTCAGCCTCCAACACAACTGCCTCTTTCGCGGCTAGATGCGTGACCATGCTTTCCACATGACGATAGAGCCCGGGCTGGCCAGCTCCAACCTTCCGGTAATAGGCATACGAAACGATGTCCGGCACCCATAGGAGCCGCTCGTGCGTAGGAGATACCTGCAGCGCCTCGGTGCCCTCGGAGAGCAGTCCGCTCTTGCGTGCCTGTGTGAAGGTATATCTGTCGCGATTTCTGCGCTTCTGGTCTTGGCGGCGTTCTATAACGAAGAGCCTTACAGGATCGCAGTGCCTACCGTCATGCAGAGACGAAGCAAGTGTTGTCAGGCATGCTGCTCTCGCCTTCTCTGATCCGACGTCATCCGCCTCCACTGGGGTCTGGGAGGAGATGATGAGCGGTTCTGTGCCCTCGGCAATGTATGCGGCAAGTTCCTTGAGTTTTTCCCGGCCCTCTTCTGTCTGGTTCGCTTTCGTGGAATGCCAGTAGGGCGCACCAACAATCTCCAACAGATCACGTCGGATGTTCTCCAGGTCCTCGGCAGGAACGACGAACGCGGTTGCCGCATAAAACGGGGCGACGTAGGCCGGGTGGTCCGGTTTGAATGCCTTCAACATTGCCTCAGGCATCGTTGTCTCATCTACGAAAGCCACCGGTCGATCACCGCTGTTGGCGTAGGCATTTGCAAGAGCCTTAATCTGAGCCGCAGCATCAGGCGATGGCCCTCGCTGCTGTGCTGCCAAGAAGTCCCCCAGTGTTTCAAACGGAAAGTATCTACACGACTTTACGCCAGCGATCAGACATTGAAGGAGACAGCTGGCTCGGGAGACGGGCGAACCAGAAATATGAGAAGCGTTACGCGACATCATCGGGGCGTGCGCCGCTAAACCAGCGGAAGCAAACCGAGCAGAACGTCGAAGGCTCGGGGGCTGCGGTGAGTCTGACCGGAAATCCATAGTCGCTCAGGCGCTGCGGTTCTGAGTAATAGAGCTTCCTAGTGTCCTTTTCGCAGAAGTACTCGCCGCCCCACTGGTGGATTTCGTGTACGGGATATTTCTGTTGAGTCAGGCAAACAAGTTCTTCGATTATGCGTTCTAAATGCGCAGCATTGGCGTCAGTCCTTTGCTCAATGTTGAAAGTCATTCTTCCGCCGGACTTAATTGATGAGCGCCTCAACTGAATCTGTCTCTGGTCATCGGCAGTGGCCAATGCGGCGCTTTCCGCGATTCCAAGGATGACGTCGGGTTTTCCGTCGGAAATATGCCAACCTGAAGTTGCTTGCCTGTAATTACTGCCAGCAAACATGTTGAAGACTTCAAGTCCGGAGATTGTGGAATTACGGGCGGTCATTTCCGCAGGAATCTTCCAGGACCTGAACCGTGGAGAAGCATTGAGGTGGATCACAACTAGGCTAAGTCCGGCGAGATCGAAAACCAGCGATGGTTTTTCGTCGATCACAAAATAAGTCCCGGGCCTCCGTCGCAGCTCCGCTGATTCGCATGCCGACGTTACTGTGGAGAAAGCCGGTGCGGTGGTGCTGTAGTGATTAAGCGTCGTGCTGTGCCAGGCGTTCCGCCTGGCGGTGAGCAGATGGACATCGGATCGGCGAATGTAGGCCGCTGGGGTGTCCAGTAGATGTAGGTCACGGGGGAGCGACACGGGCTTGATCAGCATGTCCTAGCCCTTCGCGAAAGGCAGCGTCGAAGCCGATGCCGCTAGGCCCGCCTCGGTCGGCACCCTGAGCCTTGCCTCCGCAAACCGCGGCGCCATAGATTCCATTTGCTCCATGACCAGCTTGATTGCCTCGGGCTGCTTGTCCGGTGGATAACCGTTGATCACCAGGAGCCGTTTGATGGATGAGCGAAGTTTCGCCCGGACGTCGTCCCGAACCGTCCAGTCGGTGCGCACATCGCGCTGCATGACGCCAACGAGCTGCCGAGCGATCTCGGCCAGCTTCCCTTCTCCCTGGACCTCAACCGCGGATTCGTTCTGGGCCACCGCGTCGTAAAACGCCAGTTCATCGGAGTCTAGTGGGGGAGTGAAATGGGCACCGCGCTGCCCCTCGGCCGCCACTTCGCGGGCCAGTTCCACAAGCTCGGCGATGACTTCTGCGGACGTGAGCTGCTGGTTCGTGTATTTTTTCATCAGCTCACTGATCCGCTCGGAAAACGCCCGCTGGCGGATCACGTTATTCCGTGTCGTCTTGGCGGACTCGTCGGCGATTAGCTTCCGCAGCGCCTCGATGGCCAGCTGCGGATTTCGTGCTTGCTGGGTCTTGGCGATGAACTCCGGCGTCAGGTCATCCAGCGAAGGCTTGGGCATGCCGGCGGCCTCATAGATATCCAGCACGTCACCGGACGAAGTTGCGGATGCAATGAGCTCTCCCAGCAACCGCTGGATTTCCTCCGGCACCGGCTCGCCGCTGGCCTGCCGATCGGCGGCGTCGTACTTTGCCATCCAAACGCGGATCTCCTCGTACACCTGAATCTCGGGCCGGAGCTCGGCCAGCGTCTCGGACCCTGAGCACAAAGCCCACGCCCGGGACAACTGGCTTGAGAACCTGCGGTACTTCGCGGCCCGCGACTCTTCGCCCTCGGCGGGCTGGTTGCCGGGCGTGCCTGGGCTCCGCAGGTAACTGACTGCACCGGTGACGGTGTTCAGGAACGCCTTCGGGCCGCCCTTTTGCAGCACGGCCTTCCAGTCGTAGCCTGCAAGCAACTCCCGCAGCGACTCCACCAGCGAAAGGGTCACGCCAACGGCCTCATCGATGTTCTTACCTACCGGCTTATTCGTCCGGTCGGACTGCGTGTACTCGCCCAGCGCCTTGGCAAGGTTCTCTGCCAGCGGCGCGTACGCCACCAGCAGCCCGTCCTGTTTGCCGCGGAAGGTGCGGTTCACTCGTGCCAGGGTCTGCATCAGCAGCGCGCCTTTGAGCGGCCGGTCCAGGTACAGGGTGTGGAGCGGCGGTGAGTCGTAGCCGGTGAGCATCATGTCCTTGACGATTACCAGTTCCAGCTCGTCGTCCACGTCCTTGAGCCGTTCCTTCACGGTCGCATTCAGGGAGTCGCGGCGGACGTGGTCGGAGACCGGCGGCACGTCGGACGCGGTCCCGGAGTAGACCACCTTGATCTTGCCCTTGGCGAGATCGTCGGAATGCCACGCGGGCCGCAGCTCCACGATCGCAGTGTAGAGCTTCGCGCAGATTTCCCGCGTGCCGCCTACGATCATCGCCTTACCCGGCGCCTCGATGAATTTGCCCATTCTGGCGCTGCGGTTCTCCCAGTGCGCCACCAGATCCGCGGCCAGCGCCGCGATCCGCTTCGGCGCACCGTACACGGCATTCACGACGGCGACGCTCGCCTCGATGCGCGCCCGCTCGGTGTCGTCCAGGCCCAGCGTGGCTTCGTCGGCTGCCTGGTCCAGAATCTCCTCTGTAAGGTCGGCGGCAAGCCCTACCTTGATCAGCCGCGGTTCGAAGTACACCGGCACCGTGGCGCCGTCCTCCACCGCCCGGGAGAGATCGTAGACGTCAATGTACTCACCGAACACGTCCTGGGTGTTGCGGTCATCGAAGGAGATCGGCGTGCCGGTGAACGCGATCAGCGTCGCGTGCGGCAGGGCGTCGCGGAGGTGCCGGGCGTAGCCGTCAAGGTCGTCGTAGTGGGAACGGTGGGCCTCGTCCACCACTACGATGATGTTGCGGCGATCGGACAGCAGTGGGTGATCGGCGCCTGCGTCCTTCTCGGACTTGCTGCGGCCGAACTTCTGCAGGGTCGTGAAGTAGATGCCGCCGGTGGTTCGGTTGCTCAGTTCCTCCCGGAGCTCGGAGCGTTTTTTGATCTGCTTGGGGGACTCTGCCAGCAGCAGGCTGCGGTCGAAGCCCTCGAACAGCTGGCCGTCGAGTTCGTTGCGGTCCGTGATGACCACAACGGTCGGGTTCCTGAGTTTGGGGTGCCGCGCCACCAGGTTGGCGTAGAGCTCCATTTCCATCGACTTGCCCGAACCCTGCGTGTGCCAGACGACTCCGGCCTTGCCGTTGCTTTCCACAGCCTGAACGGTGCTGCCCACCGCTTTGGTCACGGCAAAGTATTGGTGAGGCTTAGCAATGCGCTTGCTCAGCCCGTCCGATCCACCATCAAAGGCGGTGAAGTTGCGGATTAGCTGCAGGAACCGCTCCTGGTTGTAGAGACCTTGGAGCGCCGTGTCCAGCGCCGTCACGGCTTCCCCGTCTTCCATGAACCCCGGGGCAACCGGCTCGCCGTCATCGTCGACGTTCCACGGTGAGAAGTGGTTGAGGGGAGTGAACGGCGTGCCGTACTTGGCCTGGATCCCGTCCGAGGCGAGCGTGAACACACAGAAGCGGAACGCCATGGGGAACTCGCGCAAGTAGGTCTGCAGCTGGGCGTGCGCCGAGGCAACATCGGCCGTGGCGCTGCCGGCCTTTTTCAGTTCGATGATGCTCACCGGCATGCCGTTGCAGTAGAGCACGATGTCGAAGCGGCGCTTGTAGTCGCCCTGCACGAGGGTGACCTGGTTGACGGCGAGCCAGTCGTTCTGGTCCGGGTCCGAGCTGAGCAGGTGAATGGTGGGGTTGGCCTCGTTTCCGTCTGAGTCTATGTAGCTGAGTCGGTAGCCGTCCACCAAGTAGTTGTGGATGCGGTGGTTTTCTGTGATGGCGTCGTTGGACTTGGCCGAGGCGATCTCGGCGAGGGCCTGCTGCAGGTACTGGGCCGGAACGGCTGGGTTGAACCGCTGAAGGGCCGCGAGCAGCCGGGGCCGCATCAGCAGCTCGTCCCACGAATCCCGCTCACCCCGGCCGGGCGCGATGTCCTGCCCGGACAAGGGCCGCCAGCCCAGCGGTTCGGCCAACAGCTCTAAGGCCATGCCTTCCCAATCGGCTTCAGAAAAGGCTACTGCGGGTGCTGCTGTCACGGTGGTTCCCCCTGATGGACCGGTCATGTTAAATGTCGTGTGAAGATTCGGATCCGAATTCGCTGATGCTGGGCTGGATGAGCGCGGTGATCTGACCAAGGCGCCTGCGGCTAGCCAGTGAGACCGAACGTCCCGGGCGAGCTTTCGCAAGAGCTCAGGTGAACCGATAAATGCTGCAACAAGCTGAATGTCGCGGTGCCCGGGAACGACTCATCGCCGACGCGCTTGCTTACTCCCCGCTGAAACGCGCCCCCGTTCCGTTTCATACGCCTGCAGTCTCCAAGACCTTCTCTGCATCCTTGACCCGCAGCTTGCCCGACATGAGTTGGGGAAGGAGCACGTCGCGAGTGGTGGCCAATTTGGTGTTTTCCGATAGCGCATTGGCGGCTGCCGCATGAAGCGGCTCCGCCAGGGCGACAAACTCCTTCATGACGATCGGCTCGGCAAGCCGCACTTTGAACTTCTTGAAATTGCCGCGGCTCAGCTCGAGGAATGTGGCTCCGTTCGCCAACGAAACAAACTCGTCTACACGGCTTTGCATTTCGTGGAAGAACCAGAAACGAAGGCCCGGGTCGTGAGGCTGCACTACGATGAAGCCCTGATTGACGGCCATAGGTTCCTGGGCCAGAGCGAACGCCCCAATGGTCGCCCTTGAGGTCATGAGAATCGAGCCGGCTGGATACAGCTCGGAACCGCAAGCATTGAGACCAGCGTCGGTGATCCGGCGTGACGTGGCGGAAAGGTAAGGGCCTTGAAGCCCGGTCACGTCAGTCGGGGTTGCCCACAGCACCTCGCCGTTCCAGTACTCCGCGATGGCTGTACTCGGAGTTCCGCCGCCACTTACTTTCGCAGCGTCGCCAAAAGTTCTTTCTGAAAAAGGCAGGTGCCGGCTTATCCGCTGGTACTCAGACGCGACTAGTCGCTCGGCTGTGCCCGCCACGACGTTGTTGGCAGCGATTTTGTCGTCGAGCGCCCCAAGCACTTCTGCGATGGCTCGCTGCTGATCAAGCGTTGGGAGCTGAAGCGGAACCCGTTCCAACACCTTCTGGTTAAGGGAAAGCATGGTGGATCCCGAAGCATGCTGCAGCAGCCAGGACCTTGTGGCCTCGCTTTGAAATTGGTATCCGACATAGCGGGAGTCCACAGTGGACGGCAGCCGGACCCGAATTCCGTCAGATCCCAAGAACCAGCCCTTTTCCGATTCCTTGACCCACGCACTTCGGTCAACGGCGCCCTTTCGGCCGAATACGATGTCACCCGCTTCGAGCAGATATTCGGGCAGGCGCTCGGTCACTTCCACGGGGGCACACGGAGTATCTCTTCTCAGACTCAGTGATCCGTAACCGACTTCACCCACTGAAATAATCGGGACGCCCGTTTCGGAATACTCATTCGCCTTAAGCGTCGTGCCGAAAGGGCCGGTCTTTATTGAGCCACCCTTTTCCTGTATGAGCTCTCCAAGAGTTTCTGTGTTGCTCATGAAACCCTCCCCAGTTGCTCGCGCACAACCCCGGCCAGCCGTTCGGATTCCTGGAACTGCTCAAACAGTTCCTTGGACAGCCTGGCGATCTTCTCCTCGATCGGCTCGCCGTCGTCCTCCACATCCGCCGCTCCGACGTACCGGCCGGGAGTCAGCGCGTAGTCTGCTGCCTTAACCTCTGCGAGGCTGGCCGAATAGCAGAAGCCGGATTCGTCGTCGTACGTCAAACCTGACTCGACCGCCGAAGCGGTGCCGCGCCAGGAGTGGTAGGTGTTGGCGATTTTGGCGATGTCCTCGTCGGACAGGGCTCGCTCGGCGCGGTCGACCATGTAGCCGAGGTTGCGGGCGTCGATGAAGAGCACCTGCCCGGTGCGGTCCACGGAGCCGTTCTTGCCTGCGGTTTTGTCCTTGGCGAAGAACCAGGTACAGACCGGGATGCCCGTGCTGCGGAACAGCTGGGTGGGCAGGGCCACCATGCAGGAGACGAGGTCGGCCTCGACGAGCTGGGCGCGGATCTCGCCCTCGCCGCCGGAGTTGGAGGACATGGAGCCGTTGGCCATGACCACGCCCGCGCTGCCGCCAGGGGCCAGTTTGGAGATGATGTGCTGGATCCAGGCGTAGTTGGCGTTGCCGGCCGGCGGCACGCCGTACTTCCATCGCGGGTCGGACTCGGAGCGCGCCCAGTCCTTGATGTTGAAGGGCGGGTTCGCCATGATGAAGTCCGCGCCGTTGCTGCCCGTGAGTTCCGGGTGCTGGTCCCGGGCGAAGGTGTCGCCCCAGCGGGACGCGAGGTTGGCGTTGAGGCCGTGGATGGCGAGGTTCATCTTGGCCATCCGCCAGGTGCGCTCGTTGAGCTCCTGGCCGTAGACGGAGATGTCCGAGCCCTCCATGTTGTGGGCTGCGAGGAACTTTTCGGCCTGGACGAACATGCCGCCGGAGCCGCAGCAGGGATCGTAGACGCGGCCGCGGTGGGGTTCGAGAACCTCTACCAGGACGCGGACCACGCCGGACGGGGTGTAGAACTCGCCGCCGCGCTTGCCCTCGGCCTTGGCGAACTTCTCCAGGAAGTACTCGTACACCTCGCCGAGCAGGTCGCGGGCCTTACTGGTGCCTTGGCCGGTAAACCGGGCAGAGTTGAAGAGGTCCAGCAGCTCGCCGAGGCGGCGCTGGTCCACGTTGTCCCGGTTGTAGATCCGGGGGAGGGTGGCGGCGAGGCTCTTGTTGTCGACCATGATGAAGTCCATGGCTTCGTCGATGAGCTGCCCGATCGATTTGGGCTCTGCGCCGTCCATCGGCGGGAGGCCCTTGGCGTTCTCCGCCAGGTAGGTCCAGCGGGACCGTTCGGAGACCCAGAACACGCCGCGGCCGGTGTACTCGTCGACGTCGTCGATAAGCTGGGCGATCTGCTCTTCGTTGAGCCCGTCCGCTTCCAGCTCGGCCTGGATCTGCCCGCGGCGCTCTTCGAAGGCGTCCGACACGTACTTCAGGAACACCAGGCCGAGGATCACGTCCTTGTACTGGGAGGCATCCATGGAGCCGCGCAGCTTGTCCGCGGCTTTCCAGAGCGTGTCCTTGAGTTCTTTCATGGTGGACGGGGCGAGGTCCACCTTCAATTTCGGGGGCATTACTGGGTTCCTTCGGTCTGTGGTTCGGCGAGCTTACTGCTGGGGTCTGTCAGGGTGAGGCTTCCGCCCGCTACGCCGTCCGTAATCAGGGTAGCGAGTTCATCGAGCCGCCCGAGGCGTTCGCGGGCTTGTTGCTGCTCGTGTTGCAGCCGGGCGAGGGTTTCGCCCAGCTTCTTCCGCTGGGCATCCGGTGTGCGGCGAAGGCGCCAATGGCGCCAGGACTTGTCCGCTGCGGAAAGGCCGTTGATGTCGGAGGCAACGACGTCGGGCAACAGCCCGCCGGGGTCACCGGCGTCGATCCGCAGCACCCGGGCAGGGAAGACGACGGCGGAACCGCCGTGCGTGTCCACCATGGCAGCGGGCCGGGGACTGGTGCAGAAGATGACGTCGCCGGGCCGGGTCAGCCGGCTTGCGGGATAGTTTGCTGCAAGGTCCAGTAAGCCTATGTGCCTGGGCGGTGCGCTGTGCGGGTCAAGCAGCTCAGCCGGACCCACGACCCGGTTCCCCTCCTGTGCAGCCAGGTCCGCATCTTCCACCCGGTTCCCCTTGATGTACTTGAGGGTGCCGGCGGCGATGAGTTCCTGAACAGGCGCGGACTGGGCTTTCCCGTTCGGATCTGCGGGCAGGACATTCACGGCCACCGACTCTCCGGAGTCGCTGGACTGCAGCAGACGCACGAGTTCATCCACCCGGAGTGCTGCCTCGGCAGTACGGGGCCTCCGAGCCGAACCTTGGGGTGGTGCTACCACCAAGGACTTCCTGCTGGCCAGCAGCAGACGGGTCTGCACCAGCCGGGCGAAGCGGAAGGAGTGGGCGCGCACAGTGGCGCCGTTTCCCATGGAGGCAACGATGTCGCTGACCAGGTCCTGCTTGACGTCTTCTGTGAGGTCTTGGGTGCTGAGGTCCGCCACCATGGTCCAGCGTTCGGCAATGGGAACCTCAGCGAACGACGGTCCCAGCACCCAGAGTGCCTGGGCTTCGCGGGGCTTGGCGCGCAGCAGGCCCTGGGGCAGGCGCACGATGGCGCGCACCCGGCCGATCCGCAGCAGCCCCGCCCGGAGCCCGGCAGGGCCGCTGTCCAGCGGCTGATCGCAGAGAACCCGTGCCGGGGCGATGATGACAGCCCGTTGCTGATCGTCCATCTGCAGGAGAAGGTGTTCCACCGCCGTGAGAATCTGCGCCGCATCCATGCCGGATTCACCGGGGGACGGGTACTGCGCCACGTGTACTACAGGTCCGTGAACGGCGAACTCGCCGCCGGGATCGACACGGGTCTGTCCGGCCTCCACGCCGTGCACCCGCAGGCGGCGACGCACCAGGCGGCCTGCGCCGCCGTCGTTGTCCGGTGTCAGAAAGGTGACGGGTGAGCTCTCGCCTGCGGCGTGCACCACGCCCATTAGGAGGTCGCTGCCGCCAAGCGTGGCGTCGGCAAAGACATGGCTCCCGCCCAGGTTTGCAGCCAGTTCGACGGCAGCAGCGGCAACCAGCCCCACGGCAGAGTCCGTGAGGGCGGTATCCGAGTGCTCCCGTTGCCCCGTCCGGAACCGCGCCGTCAAGATTTGCTCGAAGGCAGCGGGCGCGTTGTAAGCACTGTCCACCAGCCGGTCCGCGAACGCTGCCGTGGAGGAGAGCGACGCGCCCTTGGCCTCCAGTTCCGAATAGAGGAACCAGTCGTCGGGGTCGCATTCGTCCGCCAGATCCAGCAGTTCAGCTATGCTCAATGTCCCCAGAGCTTGGCCGGTCATTGCCTTGAGCGTCAGCAGGGCGGTCAGGGCGTCCAGCGTGGTTCCCTGGGCGCTGCCGGCTGCTGCCCCGGGCACCCGGGCGAAAGCGGCGGCGTCGCTCACGGCTTCCGGGTTGTTCCCCCGTCCCGTTGCCGCCAACCAGCCGGCGACCTGGTCGGCGTCGAACAGTTCACGGCCACCCTCCTGTGCGGCGGGCTCGGGAAACGGATGAGCTGACCCGGCGCTGCGTTTGCGCCACATCGACACGACTGGGCGCTGGACCTGCGCCAAGGCAGCCACGTCCGAGAGCGTCATGTGCAGGGCTTCTGCTTCATTCATTTCCGCCTCCTTACGACGTCGACCCCCAGCCTAACCGGACGGGCGAATCCCACGTTGGAATTGCTGATAACTGGGGTTATCAACGATCTTCGGTGATGCCGAAGCCGGGCCACCTTAGTTTCGATTCTGCAGCTGCCAGGGAATCCTCCGGGGCTGCGACGGCGGCGGGGAACCACGCATTGGGGGATCGGTATCCCGCCGCCGTTCAGCAGCTACCCGAGATCAGAGGAAGAGAGCATGTTGAACACTGAGACGAACGAGCCAGCGGAAACGCACATCAAAGACGTGCTGCACGAAGGGAAGACTCCTTCTGGCCAGGCAAAGCCGGCACGGAAACGACGGATCTTCGCTGCCGTCGCCGTCGTCGCCCTACTGGCGGGTGCCACCACCATCGGCACCACGCTGCCGGATCCGAAGTCCAGCGACGCTTATGCGGCGCTTGCGGCGGAGAAGGCATCAGTGGAGTCCGAGCGCGACTCGGCTAAGTCCAGCTACGCCTCGATGAAGTCCAAGTACGACACACTGCAGAACGGCATCGCCGCCCGTGAAGCCAAGGTGACTACTCGGGAGGCCGAGGTGGGCAAAGCCGATGCTGCTGTGAAGACAGCGGACGCCGCCGTCAAGGTTCGCGAGGAGGCCGTCACTGGCGCCGAGAAGGCCAAAGCGGCCAACACCGTCAGCGACGGTACCTGGACAGTCGGATCCGATATCGAGCCGGGCACCTACCGCGCGGTCGAGGCCGTGGGGTCGTCCTGCTACTGGGGCATCTACCGGAGCGGCAGCAACGGCGGCGACATCATCGAGAACGACATTCCCGGGGGAGGGCGCCCTGTCGTGGCCCTCTCGGTCGGCCAGGACTTCAATTCAACCCGCTGCGGCAAATGGGAAAAGCAGTAACTTCCCGCACTCCCATCATTCATTCACCTAGAAAGGCACGACATGTCCCACGAGAATTCCGAACAGCTGACCGCCGCGATGGCAGTTGCTCAGCCGCGACCGTTCTTCAAGAAGAAGCGCTTCCTCATCCCTGCCGGCGTCCTGGTGCTCGGCATTGCCCTTGGCTCCTGCTCCGGCGGCACCACTAAGGCCAGCGACGTTGGTCCGACAGCGGCGCCGTCGTCCGCAGCAGCTGCAGCTGCTACAGCGGCTGCTACTGCTGCGCCGGCAGTTGCCGCTCCTGCGCCGGCACCTACAGTTCCTGCCGGCCCGTCGATTGGTGCACCGTTCAGCGTCAAGATGGGCAACGGCGACATCGCGAAGATCACGATCGTCTCTGCCGTGCGGACGGACGCTGTTTCCACGACGGCATTCGCCACCGCGGCGAAGAACGGCAGCTACTTGCTGCTGGACGTCCTCTGGGAAACAGAATCGGGTAAGACCAGCTCCAACCCGTTCTACTTCTCGGCCAAGGATGCTGATGGGCGAAAAGCCGATCTGAGCCTCTTCGCGGACAACCAGCTTGGCTCTGGCGACGTTCTGCCGGGGGACAAGACTCGCGGATTCATTGCTTTCGATATTGCGCCTGGTGCTTCGACCGTGATGATCTCCACCCCGCTGATGCAGGAAACCGCACGGATCCAGATCCCCGGGTAAACCAGATGGGACTGCTGGAGTTTTGCTTGACAAGCCTTCAGCAGCCTCGAGGCATCACCAATATCTGCGCCGAACGTCGGCTTGTGCAGGCCGGAGACCGGCGTATATCGACAATTCGTCTCCCCTCTGAAGACCAGAGGGTCACACAAGTGCGGCCGTTCGAGGCCGACATAGCCTGATTGGGGTTCCAGCTATGCATGAAATCAAGTGCCCGCACTGCGGACAAACATTCACCATCGATGAGGCTGGCTACGCCGACATCGTCAAGCAGGTTCGCGATGCCGAGTTCGAACAGCAGCTCCACGAGCGGCTCGAGCTGGCCGAGCAAGACAAGGCCACGGCTCTCGAACTCGCGGAGACGAAGGCCGCCAGTGAACTTCAGAAGACTGCAGCGGCCAAGGATGCCGCGATCCAGGAGCTGAAGGCGAAGCTCGATGCCCATGAGGTCACCCAGAAGCTCGCTGTAGCAGAGGCCCTTAGCGCCGTCGAAAAGGAGCGCGACGCGCTCGTGAACGAGCTCGAACAGACGAAGCAGGAGAAACAGTCATCGGCGGAGCTGGCCGAAGCAAAGCTCGTCAACGAACTTCAGAAGGCCGCCTCGACGAAGGACACCGTGATCCAAGACCTCACGGCGAAGCTCGAGGCTGTTGAGATCGTGCAGCGACTTGCGATCACCGAGGCAGTCGGCACTGTCGAAAAGGAGCGGGACGAGTTCAAGAGTGGTCTCGAGCGAGCCGAGCTTGCGAAGCAGCTCGGGGAGGCGTCCCTGAAGGACAAGTACGAAACCCAGATCAAGGACCGTGAAGAACAGATTGAGCGACTGCGGGACCTGAAGGCGAAGCTGTCGACCAAGATGGTCGGTGAAACTCTTGAACAGCACTGCGAGATCGAGTTCAACCGCATCCGTGCCACAGCCTTTCCGCTCTCCTATTTCGAGAAGGACAACGATGCCCGGGGCGGTAGCAAGGGCGACTATATATTCCGCGACTCCGATAGTGCTGGTACTGAGATTGTCTCGGTCATGTTCGAGATGAAGAACGAGAACGACGGCACCGCGACAAAGCACAAGAATGAAGACTTCCTGAAGGAGCTGGACAAAGACCGCACCGAGAAGGGGTGCGAGTACGCCGTGCTGGTATCCCTGCTCGAGCCCGACAGCGAGCTGTACAACACTGGGATTGTTGACGTCTCTCACCGCTATCCGAAAATGTACGTCATCCGGCCACAGTTCTTCATCCAGTTGATCGCACTGCTGCGGAACGCCGCGATGAACTCGCTCAAGTACAAAACCGAGCTCGCGCTGGTCAAGGCGCAGAACCTCGACATCACGAACTTCGAGCAGCAGATCGATGATTTCAAGGACGCGTTCGGCCGCAACTGGCGGCTCGCCTCCGACGGTTTCGTGGAGGCAATCAAGCGCATCGACGAAGCGATCAAAGACTTGGAGAAGACGAAAGAGGCCCTGCACAAGTCGGCCAACAACCTGCGGCTTGCAAACGCCAAGGCCGAAGACCTCACAATTAGGAAGCTCACACGAGGCAACGCGACAATGGCCGCCAGATTCGTCGAGCTGGAACAGCCTAAGACGACCGAGTGGGAAGTCAACTGACGCGCCTTTTGCAGGAGCCGCTGAATGCCTTGCTTCAGCACAGACCCGGGACGTCGCCGTAGCCGCGAAAGACTGATCAACGGCTCCTGAAACAGTGAAGGCTGGCACTCGAAAAGGTGCCGGCCTTCGCTGTCTCTGCGTGCCCTCAATCCCTGGTCTCCACGGCTGAAGATACCCGCCCAAATTCTTTTCGCCGGCTCAGGGAGACCTTCGCCGAACTTCGGATACCCCTCGACTTTCTGTCACAAACAGAAGATCACCCACCCTTTGCATGACTTAGAATAAATAACTGGTTAAGTGACATCGCATGATTTCGGTCGGATCCGGAATCACATTGTCACTTAAACGAACGTATAAATGACGAAGGAGAACCTCCGTGCTGGTCGGATATATGCGTGTCTCCAAGGCGGATGGCTCCCAGACCACGGACCTGCAGCGCGACGCGCTCCTGGCCGCCGGCATCGGCGCGGAATCTCTCTATGAAGACCGTGCCTCCGGGAAAAAGGACGACCGGCCCCAGTTGGCTGCCTGCCTCAAAGCTCTACGCCACGGCGACACCCTCATGGTCTGGAAGCTCGACCGGCTCGGCCGGGACCTGCGGCACCTGGTCAACATCGTCCATGACCTCACCGAACGCGGAATCGGGTTGAAAGTCCTCACCGGGCAGGGCGCCGCCATCGACACCACCACCGCCTCCGGAAAGCTCGTTTTCGGAATCTTCGCTGCCCTCGCCGAGTTCGAGCGCGAACTCATCTCCGAACGGACGACAGCAGGGCTGGCCGCCGCCCGCGCCCGCGGCCGCAACGGCGGACGCCCCTACAAGATGACCCCGGCGAAACTCCGGCTCGCCATGGCGTCCATGGGCAAGCAAGGAACCAAAGTCAGCGACCTCTGCACCGAACTCGGGATTACCCGACAGACGCTTTACCGGCACGTCTCACCCACAGGGGAGCTGCGGCCCGACGGTGAGAAACTACTCTCGCGATAGCAGAAGACCCACCCGTGCCATCAGCGGTCGGCACCACCGCCCTGGCCAGCGCATCCGGCCTCGCCGGCGTTCCCTTTCACGCCCCGTTACCGGTCGCTTCACCGGACGGGGGTTACGGGACGCCAATGGGCTCCAGCTCGCAATGATGCAGTTCAGCGGTGTGTGCGACCGGTGGGGGACCGGCTTCCGGGACGGGCCCAAGTGTCAATCCGGACAGACCCCTTACGGGACAACGCCACTAATTGGGTGGCCAAAAGAGTGCTCTACCTGATTCGTCCTTTGGACGATAAACGCCGCTCTATGTTGGCGCCCGAAAAGTTGTCGGGCAAAACATGGAACCTTTCGATGTGTGCGGACACTATGGGGTATGGGCGGAGATGAGGAAGGGACAGACGAGGTTCTTTGGAAGCTCGTCGTTAATGGGGACGGTGACGCCTTTGGCGCACTGTTTGATCGCCACCGCGATCGGGTTCTGCGCCACGCCCTGAGGCTCGTCGGCTCCGCTCATGCCGCCGAAGACGTCACTGCAATGGTGTTTTATGAGGCGTGGCGGCGCCGTGAATACGTGCGCATGGTCAACGGCTCCATCGTTGCCTGGCTGCTGGTCACCGCGAACAACACCATCCGCAACGATCTGCGCCAACGCCGGCGGTTCAAGAACTTTCTAAACCGCCTCCCTCCACCGGCACATAGCCCCGATATTGCAGAGGCGTTCGCCGACGAGGACCAACAGGACTTTGAGGCCGCGACGCTAGACCGGGCCTTCGGACGCTTGCGCCAAGTGGACCGTAATGTGCTGACGCTTTGCGTGGTTGAAGAAATGAGCATTCGAGACGCTGCGACCGCGCTCGGTATCCCCGAAGGCACCGTGAAATCGAGACTAAACCGGGCCAAAACAAAGCTCGGACAACTCTATGACGAAGTTTCCAGCACTTATGCGATCGACCGTCAGGCCGCGCTTGAACGGAGGCCACAATGAAAACACATCAGTTCCAGCCCGACAGGAGCGACGCGCTTCGCCGCCAGCTCGTGGACATGTCGGCACAAGAGCTCCCCAGGAGACGGCCGACAGGAAACTCGCAGGTTCCTGCCGCCAACCTGGCGTCCACTGATCATGGTCCTCTCCACAGACCACAACGCACGCGCCGCGTGGTGCTGACGATGGCCGCAGCCAGTGTCGGCGTGATCGTTCTGGGTCAGACCAATATGTCGGTCCAGAGCGCCCACGCGGCCGGTCTCCTGCGGTCAGCAGCGGAACAAACTATGGCCTTTTCAGACCCCACGCCGGGTCCAGGGGAATACCTGCGCGTCCACACCCACGCCAACTGGCTCGTGGGCCGAAGCGGTACTGCTGGAAATGACATGTTCAGCATGAACGCCCAGACCATTGACGTCTACGTTCCCGGGGACCCCTCACGCGATTGGGTACTAGACCGGGACTGGGGCGCCATCGCCCCGCGCCCCGGTCAGAAGGACACCATCCACGCACCCGGTGGCGAGTTCTACGGGATCCCCTGGACCGTGATCGATCAGCAGGAACTCATGGGCCTGCCCCGCGAAGGCAAGGCCTTGATCGAGCACTTTAATGCCCAGTACCAAGGAGGGTCCGCGTCGCGGGACGAGGATAACTTCGTGCGCATTACGGATCTGTTGCGGACCGGTCTTGTCCCGGCAGACCTGCGCGCAGGCCTCTACGAGGCGCTGGCACTGATCCCGGGCGTGAACGCCAGTGAGCAAACCAACTTTGATGGGAAACCAGGGATCTCCATCGGTCGATCAGAGGCGCTCCGGGCAGGACAACGCGATGAAATCATCATTGACCCGGCCACTGGCCTGGTCATCGGTGAACGCACCGTTATGACTTACGCACTCTTCGGACTGGGAGCCAATAATCTCACCGCTCATACCGCCATTGACTACAGCATCGTTGGATCCGTCCCGCCGGCGAACCAGCCAGCCATGGAGGCCGGAGGGCCAGAGAAATGACCCACCGAAACGCTGTCAGCTCGGCAGGATCTGACAGCCGGACACTCCTTGCTCTCTTGGCTGCGTTCACAGCCGCCATGCTCTGGTGGATCGGCATCGTCGGCACCATAACCACTGGAGGCGGCGGAGCAATATTCCTCACCGTCCCAGCCCTGGCCACCATCGGAGCCATCATGATCGGACATCGACACGGACGCCACTGGCCAATCCCCACGGCGCAACGACGACGCAGACACAGGAACGCGCCACTGCCCGGCGCCCCTTATTCGGTTGTGATCCTGTGCGCATTTACGACCGCCATATTGTGGTGGATAGGCATCACCGGTCTCGTCAACACAGGGGGCAGCGGAGCGCAGCCCTTCCTGACAGTTCCAACCATTGCAAGCATTGGGACACTGATAATCGCGCTCCGTCACCACCACGGAAGAACCAGCAGCACGAGAAGTTAGCAGCCCGCCACGACCGTAGCGCTTAACAGAGCCATACGCATGGACATGTCCCGGGGAGGGTTCCCGCCCGGACATCACAATCGCTCTCGCTACCGCCGTTGCTGGATGCTGGATTGGTGGCCGTAGATCGACCGGCTTACGGTGGCCCTGATCGTTTGCTCTGGATCGGTGACGCTCGCTAAACGTCCTCCAATAAAAGAGGACTTGGGGCTGCTGATCTACGGGACGGGACGACCCCAGTAGGCGAAGGCCGCCGAAAATCTGAGAGCATGCTGCTATGCCCATCCGCGGTGCGCACGCAGCGCGGATGTGGTTATGGGTTCACTGGTCTCTGACGCAACCCGGAGCAACACCAAACTCAGGTGGGCTGCTGTTCGGCGCCCACCCTCACCTGCACACCTATTGGGGACTTACTTGAATATCACACGACGCACCAAAGCAATAACGCTTTCCGTAATCCTGACTATGCTGGCGCTGACCGTCGCGGGTTGCCAAGTGGCACCGAATTCGAACGGTACACAGTCGCCCGTTCCTGCGGTGGAGGCAGCCAAGACTCCCGCTTCAAGCCTCGATCCAGCGACCGTCATGCTCGGGGAGACGTGGGTGCTGATGTTCGGTGAGGACCGGGCCATCGCCGCGGCCGCAGCCGAGGCCGGGAACAAGTTTTTGAACGTCACGTTCGATCAGTTCCCCCAATACACCGTGGAAGGCTTCGTTCCCAAAGAAGAAAACTTCATCGAAGTTTCCAACGCGCTGAAGCCCTTCATAACTGCCGGGGGTGTCCAGTACCTGGAATCGGATTGGGCTAACAACAAGTCCCTCCCTGTTCTGAGCAGCGGCCGCACAGACAAAGAAGGGAACCGCAGCCACACCTACATAACCGAGGCCGGGGAACACTGCACGGACTCCGACAAGCCGTATGAGGTCGAGCCGGTCGCTAATGTTTTGTTCACTCTGACCGACGAGAACCAGGTCGAAGTTCCGGGCTTCGAGTCCTCTGTGGACGTCATCGTTCATTGCAAGGAGGGCGGCAAGCTTAAGGGGCAGATGAAGACCTGGTTCCCCCTGGTGCAGGAAAGCGGATCATGGCTCGTAGGTGCTCCCTTCCAGTCCAAGCCGGCCGCCCCCTTCGAAATGGCCAAATAAATCCGCTGGCGACGGAAACCCGAAGTTTGTCGTTGACGGTGCAAAACTCACGACGTTGCGGTCTAGGTGCCGGAGTCCCCGGCATCCAGGTCAGGTCCAGAAAGTCTGCAGGGCATGGACCTTGATTCTGGATCAGCTGCTTGGCCCAGCTGGTCCGAGCAAACCTATCAGTAGCGCCCGTTCAAGGATCCCCATACGGACATGTAGTGGGACGTGCAGACGAGGGTGGACATTCCGTGCAGCCGACTTCGAAAACTGACACCGGACCTGATGCACGGTGATGTCGAGCTGCCCGAGCCCTGGCGAAACTGCCGGGGCTGTTGTGCGGCCCCGGCAGTCCTGCATGGCTAAAGCCAGTGACAATGCCAGGCGGTGAGGATCAACCGCAGGACATTCACGAAAAAGCTGAACATGGCCCAAGGGGGCTGACGCTTGGCGTGTTTAGTCATTGAAAGCGGCTCCTTTCAAAACACGAAGGAACCGGGCTACGCCCGCGAGCTGGTCACCGGACTGGATACCGAGTGCCCAAGGGGCATAACCTAGAGAGTGTGTAGTGGTATACACCCCGGTTCAGTTTGACTGATACCGATTACTGAAGCCCGTTCCCGCGGGCTTCAGCCATTTAAGCATCAGCTGCCAGGAGGTCGCGCAGCAGGTCTTCATAGGGCGTCCTCTTTTGGCTACAAGATAAGCCTAGCGATCTGGTCGACGTAAACCCGCATTCCTGGGGAGACGGGCAATACAAGCAATGACTGCAAGCGTTGGCCTCACGCTTGAGCGCTCCGCAATGAGCCTGAGTATCTCGGCTTGGTGTGAGGACGGCGTCATTGTTTTGCGCTCTGATCTCTAGGAGGCTGCATCCTCGCAAGTAAGCCCTCCGTCCTGCAGCCCCGTTCCTGTCTTACATGTAGTAGGTTTTGTAAGACATGACGACTGGGAAGGAAAATTGATGGCAACGATCACGGTACGCATTGACGACGCAATAAGGGATGCCTTGCAGGCTAAAGCGGAGGAGGAACGCCAGACGCTGAGCGACTTTGTTCGAGATCGTCTCCAGGACGCAGTGTTTGCATTCCGAGAAGATGAACGGGGTAAGAGCGAGAGGGATAAGGACTTGGAACCGGACACGCTGTCAGCTCTCGACCGACACACGCTGTCACTGTTGCATCGGATTCTCGGTCGGGTTTTGCCCGAGGACGCGAACGACGTGGATGGTGACAGGGAGTACCAGCTTGAGCGGGCGAAAGTTCTTGAACGTGGCTTCACCAAGGAGTACTGGATGGAGTTCGCCGGCCTTCGCCCCGAGCTGAGCCCTCGCAACAGCGAGTTCGTCATGGACGTTCTCGAAATGTTCCGGATAGCGCTCTACAGCATCAACGATCTGCAGGAGCAGGGGGTAGTGATTGATGAATCACTTCAGCGAGCTCTGACATTCGACGGTTTCGATCACAATGACGCCCTGGAAGGCCAGATGTCCGACTACGTGCGCTTCCTTGTGCAGGACGATAAATGGACCGAACAGGAAGCTTTCGTACTCGGCCCGGATCGCGGGAACTCTCATCACCAGTCGGTTCCCATTTACTCTCGGATGTTGACCGAGTACCGCGAAGTGAAGCAAAACAAGTCCCGAAAGACGGGCAGGAAGAGTTATCTCCTAACCGAAGAAGAGCTCCGGAGGATTGCGGCTTCCCGGGTTCACCCCTCACGTCGCTAGCCGCCGGCGTCTTTGAAGCGCAGCAGCGGCCCCAGTAAGTGGGGGTGCGGCTGTTAATCCATCGGGGCCTTCGCTAGCGTGGAGGCAAACGGAGGGGACGGCGCGCATGGCACCGAGGAAATCTAAGAACCACATTGAGGGTCAGCTGAGTCTGGAGTCTTTGTGGGCCGAACCGGAAGAGGTAGTAAATGAACGAGCACGGCAGACACGCCATGGAAACTATGAAGAATCACGACCCGGAGAGCTTCGCACAGATAGCGGACCCCGAGACACACTTTTCGACCTTGGGCAGGGAGATCCAGGAAGCGATCGTGGCTCTGAGCGCAGAACTGATACCCATGCGCGGCCAGGAAGAGCCAATGGAGTTCATCGGGATGGTGAACATGGCCAAGCTGCGGGCACGCGAGATGGTGTATCAGGAGATGATCTACGCCAGCCTTCCCGCGGAGCCGGAGGAGATGGAGCCGGCCTACGGGGCCCAGGAGGACGAGGAGAGCTAGACACCGAACCTCAGCCGGCAGCGGTTGCGACGGCTGGACGGTTCCGCCCAGCATCCCAGGCCGACCTTGCGCCATCGGGACAGAAGGCCCGCTTCGCAGCAAACGTTGAAGCAATCCGCATCGTCCGGGAGCTGGAAGACCAGCAGAGGCCGGCCACCGAGGTAGAGCAGCGTTCCCTGGCGCGGTGGTCCAGCTGGGGAGCGGTGCCCCAGCTGTTCGATAAGACCGAATGGGCGGCCGAGCGCGCCCAGCTGCAGGAAGTCCTGAGCGAGCGCGAGTACGCCGCAGCGTCGCGGACCACGACGAACGCGTATTACACCGATGCCGCCCTAGTGAAGGAAATCTGGTCCGCCGTTGACCGGCTCGGCTTCACCGGGGGAGAGGTGCTGGAACCCGGATCCGGCGCGGGAACGTTCATTGGTTTCGCCCCGGAAAGCGCCCGGATGACCGGCGTGGAGCTTGATCCGCTGACAGCCTCAATTTCCCGGGGCCTCTACCCTGACGCGACGATCCGCAGCGAGTCCTTCGCGGACACCCCGATCAAGACCAACTCCTTTGACCTCGCCGTCGGCAACGTCCCGTTCAGCAAGAACACGCTTTACGACAAGACCCACAACGCCGACTCCCGGCACTCCATGCACAACCACTTCATCCTCAAGAGCCTGGCCGCTGTGAAACCGGGCGGCTACGTCGCCGTGCTGACCTCCAGCTTCACCATGGACGCAACCAACCCCACCTCGAGGCGGGAGATGAGTGCCATGGCGGATCTGGTGGGAGCCGTGCGTCTGCCCACCGGCGCCCACCGGCGAGCTGCCGGCACCGAAGCACTCACTGACCTGCTGCTGCTGCGCAAGCGCGAGCCGGGCCGGGAGCCTGCCAACACAGACTGGGAATCTGTCGGCCCCGTCATCATCGACGGCCGCAACGTGAAGATCAACAACTACTTTGATCTGAACCCGCAAAACATCCTGGGCCAGATCACCGTCGGGAACGGCATGTACGGGGAGGAAACCGTCAGCGTCAAAGCCGACGACCTCGCTGCTGTCCCGCAGCTGCTCGCCCAGCGGCTCGACGTCGTTGTCCAGGAAGCACTGGACCGCGGCCTGAACCACGCCCCTGCCGAGCCGGCCCCGGGGAAAACCCCGGTGGCTCTGCTGCCGGTCGCCGGGCAGCAATGGGACGGCACCATCACCGCCCAACCCGACGGAACCTTCACCATCACCCGCAGCGGGGAACAAGAAGATCTCCCCGTGCCCAAGAAGCATGCTGCAGAGATGCGGGACCTGCTGGGACTGCGCGACGGTGCACGGTCGCTGTTGGAAATGGAAGCATCGGACAACGAGGACACCCCCGAGCTGGAAACCCTGCGGGCTAATCTGACCGCCCGCTATGCCACCTATGTGGGCAAGTACGGGCCGGTGAACCGCTACACCGAATCGGTTCGCACGGATAAAGAGACCGGCGATGACATTGTCACCCGTCGCATAGCGCCTGCATTCCGGCTGCTGATGTCCGAGGACCCTTTCGGGGCGCTTCCCGGTGCTCTGGAAAAATTCAATGACGAAACGCAGACGGCGACACCGGCTGGCCTGCTTCAGCACCGGCAGGTGGTGGCCCGCAAGCCGCTCATGGGCGCGGACACCGTTGACGAAGCCCTCGCCATCGCCCTGGACACCTACGGCGCCCCAGAGCTGGAACAGATCGCGGACCTGCTGGGCGTCACGGAAGAGGAAGCCCGCGAGAAGCTGGGCACGCTCGTGTTCGATGACCCGGAAACCGGCGAGCTCGTCACAGCACCGGAATACCTGTCCGGGAACGTCCGGACCAAGCTCGAAGCTGCCCGTGCGGCAGCGGCCGAGGACGAGCGCCTGAGCGTGAACGTCACCGCACTGGAGGAAGTCCAACCGCCGAGGGTCGGCATGGAAGACGTCGAGGCGCGCATCGGTGCGGTCTGGATCTCCCCCGAGGAACACCAACGCTTCGTCCAGGACATCCTGGCCGATCCCAACGCCAGCGTGACCAGCGTCGGCAGCGGCATCTGGCGGGTCAAAGCCAACCGGGGAACAGTCCGTTCCACGAACGAGTGGGGAACGGGCCGCCGGCCGGCCCCGGACCTGCTGCAAAGTATCTTGGAACAAAAGAGCATTCAGGTCGAAGACAAGAACGAGGACGGCAAACCCGTCGCCAATCTCGAAGAAACCGAAGCGGCCCAGGAAAAGGCCGAGGCCCTGCAGGAACGCTTCGCCGAGTGGGTCTGGGAAGACCCCGAACGCGCCAGCCGGCTCATTGACGAATACAACCGCCGCTTCAACTCTTTGGCCCTGCGCGACTACACCAAGGAAGGCGGCCGCCTGACCCTTCCGGGGCTCGCTAAGTCCTTCACCCCGCACCCGCACCAGCGCACCGCGGTGGCTCGCATCATCTCCGAACCGGCTGTGGGCCTCTTCCACGAAGTCGGGGCCGGCAAGACCGCCGAAATGGTGATTGGAGCGATGGAACTCAAACGCCTGGGCATGGCCTCCAAGCCCATGGTTGTCGTCCCGAACCACATGCTGGAGCAGTTCACCCGCGAGTGGCTGGAACTGTACCCGCAGGCCCGCCTGCTCTCGGCAGGGTCCGATGACATCAAGACCAAGAGCGGAGACCTGTCCGCGCGCCGGCAGTTCGTGGCCCGCGCCGCGGCGAACGACTGGGACGGCATCATCATGACCCAGCAGGCCTTCAAGAGCATCGGCGTGAAAGCCGAAACCATTGAGGCCTACCAGGAGTCGATCATCGCCGACGTCCGGCAGACCATCGTCAACGCCCGGGCCGAAGGCGAAGACCGGACGACGGTGAAGAAGCTTGAAACGAAGCTCCAGGCCGAAGAAGAGCGCATGAAGAAGCTCATGGACACCGCGCCGGACCTTGGACTGACTTTCGAGGACACCGGGGTGGACTACCTGTTCGTGGACGAAGCCCACGACTATAAGAACCTGCGCACGGTCACCAACATCAAGGGCGCAGAAATCGCCGGGTCCATCCGGGCCACGGACATGCACCTGAAGCTCGAATACCTGCGCAGCACCCACGGGGAACGCGTCGTTACGATGGCGACCGGCACACCGATTGCCAACTCCATCACCGAAGCCCACGTCATGCAGCGCTACCTGCGCCCGGACCTGCTTCAGGCTGCCGGTGTGGAGAACTTCGACGTCTGGGGAGCGACATTCGGGGAAACCGTCACCGCCATCGAGATGGACGCCGGAGGCCGGCTGAAGAACAAGCCGCGCTTCGCGAAATTCAAGAACGTCCCCGAGATGCTGCGGTCCTTCCACGTCTTCGCCGACGTGAAGCTCTCCGAAGACCTGACCTACCTCGAAAAGCCGGACCTCGCCCGCCGGCCCGGAGACGGGGAACGGCAGCCGGAACTGGTGCTGATCCCGCAACCGCCCGAACTGGCCGAATACATGAAGGGCCTCGCGGACCGGCTGGATTCCCTCTCCGGCTGGGCTGAGAAAGGCGCGGACAACGCCCTAAGTGTCTACAACGACGGCCGCAAAGCCGCCCTGGACCTGCGCATGGTCGGCATCGAACCCGAATCCGGGACGAAGCTGGACCACGTGGTCGCCAAGACCCTGAAAGTCTGGGAGGAGAACCGGGAGAACGAGTACGAAACCAGCTTCGAATCCGGGATCCCTTCGGCGAACAAGGGTGCGCTGCAGATCATCTTCTGCGACCTCAGCACACCATCCAAGAACACCGGTACCGACGGCAAACCGGTCTGGACCGCCTACCAGCAGATCAAGGACCAGCTCGTTGCCGGCGGCATCCAGGCAGAGCAGATCCGGTTCATCCAGGACGCGCCCAAGCCCGAGCAGAAAGCCCAGCTCTTCGCCCAATGCCGCACCGGCGAAGTAGCCGTGCTGATCGGCTCCACCGCCATGATGGGGACCGGCGCCAACGTCCAGCTCCGCGCCAAAGCGATCCACCACGTCACGTGTCCCTGGCGGCCCGCTGACCTGACCCAGCGCGACGGGCGCATCATCCGTCAACGGAACGCCAACGCGGAGGTCCACAACTTCCAGTACGCCACCGTCGGCAGCTACGACAGTGCCGCCTGGGATGGGATCCAGCGCAAGGCCACCATGATCCAGCAGGTCCTTCGCGGACGACTCGATATCCGCGAGATCGAGGACGTTGGAGACCTTGCCCTGAACGCTGCCCAGATCAAGGCAGCGACCAGCGGCAACCCGCTGGTGATGGAGAAGATCGAGGCCGACGCCGCCCGGACCAAACTCGAACGGCTCAAACGAGCCCACGAGAAAGGACAGAGCACCCTCTCCTGGACACGGGCCGCCGCCGAAACCAGCATCACCAAAGCCGAAAGCAAGCTGCCCGCATTGCAGGCCGCTCTCCCGCGCATCACCCCGACGGCCGGGGATGCCTTCACCGCGACCATCGGCGGCAAGAGCTACACCAAACGTCCGGAGGCCGTCACGGCTATCTCTGAATGGGTCCGTACCCACACACCGGAGTACGGAAATTACTACCGCCAAAAACAGGACCACGGCACGATGGCCACCCTCGGCGGCCACGAGCTGCAGGTCCGAAACGCGGCCGACGACTCCCGGCTCGGCTCTTACCAGGACCTCGCTGTCACCCTCAAAGACGTGCCGGCACCACCGCTTGTCTTTACCCGACTTGAGCTGTTGGAAGGAAGTGCCGGGATCATCACCCGGCTGGAAAACAAAGTAGCGGGGCTTCCCGATTACGAAGCCCAGCTGCGCCAAACCATCACGGACAAACAGGCGGTGCTTGCCGACGTCGAGAGCCAGGCCGGGAAACCGTTCAAGTACGAGGCCAAACTTGTCACCGCCCGCGCGAAGTGCGCGGAATTGGACGGGCAGCTCAGGGCCTCCATTGAGCCACCGAAGCAGAACTCCGCCGACGCGCCTGACGTTGCGGATGTCGTCGATCCTGCACTGGCACGCTTTAGAAAGCTTCACGACGCCAGCTTCCCTACAGGCCCCAGCCCCAGCCGGCCATCGCCGGCGTCAACCCAGGCGCCTTCAACCAGACATCCACACCACGAGAGAAGCGGAGGGCTGGAACGATAGATCATCCTTCCGTCAAGAGCTGGGCTGGAATGACTCCGGAAGCTCCACGGCGGCCGGATCCCTCTGCCGCGGACATCGCGCCAGGGACGAACTGCAACACCGGAACGAGGTGGACTGAGAATGCCGAAACGGACAGAGGACGTGACCGAGGAACCTGCGTCGACGACGGTACCGGTGTTCCCCAGGATGCTGACCCTGGAACAAGTTCAGGAGGTCCTGAACGTCAAAAGTGCACTGGTCTATTCGCTCGTTCGCAGCGGTGAGCTCCCCGCCGGGCAGTTCGGTGGACGGGGTGTGTGGAGGGTCCGGGAAAGTGACCTCGCGGCGTACATCGAGGCCGCGTTCGCGAAGACCGCAGAGCGCATCGCGGCCGGTCAGATCAAGGATGACGACGTCACCGCGGAAGACTAAAAGAACACGGTTACGACGAAGGCCGGTTCCCCGAAGGTGCCGGCCTTCGTCGTATCTGCCCACCGGAGCCGCATCTGGTCTATGGCTGAAAAGAGCCAGCCACAACGCTCTGCCGACGTCGGAAGCGGAATGTCTTGGACCATGGGAAACGTTGCCGTTGGTGACCGGCCCGTTTCCAGGCTGTGCATGGCCGCCGGTCTCGCTGGTGAGGTGCGAGTCAGTGGTTTCCTGGCGGTTGTGTACAGCCGGTCAGCTGGGTCCCGTCGTCCCCATGTGTGCGGGAAAAGCAGCGGAGCGATTGGGCTTTTGCCGTGCCCCTGGGGGCGAGGGGCTACTACTCAGGTCCGCCGGCAGCCGGAACGGACTCCTGCATGGCCTTCCGACCACGCGGACGCCCGCCGGCCTTCTTGGCCGGAGCGTCCAGACCGAAGCCCCGCAGGTCGGATTCGGTCCAGTCTGCGCGCAACGCTGCCTGATAGTCCTTGGCGTACTTCTGCTCTGCTGCGGCAAGCAGCTGGGCAGCCTCCTGGACCTCAACTCCGCTGGCGGCGGCCCTCTTGACGGCGTTCACTTTGGTGTCCCTGGCGGCGTCGATCTTCGCGGTGGCCTTAGCGGCAATGTCGTTGATATCCATACCCAAACCCTACCGGCCATCGCTGACACCCGGGAGGAGGTTTTCGGGGACCAAGCGCGAAAGGCGAAAAAACCCCTAAAGATGGCCGTCCGGAGCAAGCTATACACTTACACGGGTGTAAGTGGCTTGTCGGGCTCGACACTGGCGGTCGAGTGCGGCACACTGGTCAGTGTGGTCCCCGGTTCCGGGGTCGCTGCGCTGGCCTTTGAAGGGATGGATTGAATGTCGGATGAGGGATTCACTCACCGTTTCAATCTGTCGCGCCGACGCCGGGAGAACTCTCCCGCCGGCAGCAAGAAGCGCCGTGACCTGTGGGTCACTGTTGAAGAGGAAGCCGCGCTTGTCGCGAGGGCTGAACGGGAGAAAGTCACTGTCCCAAACCTGCTGCTGACATCGGCATTGTCCGAGGTGCAGGAGACGACTACCGAACGGCGTGCCGCCATCGCGGAACTGATGTCCCTGCACAATCTGCTGGCCCGTTCCTCCAACAACATCAACCAGCTCGCACGCCAGGCCAACGCCACGAGCGAGTTCCCCGCCGAGGCGCACCAAGCCCTGAAACATATCCGCTCCGTTGCCATGCGCATCGACGACGCCATAGACGGGCTGATGTAGGGATGATTCCGAACATCACCCGCGGTTCGCGCATGGGCGGGCTCATGGTTTACCTCGCTTCCACGGATGCGAACAAGACCAAGAACGCACACTCCGATCCGCGCCTGGTAGCCGGTGACGCTGCGATCATGGCGTGGTACGACGACGGCGTCCTGGACCGTGATGATGCCCTGGCAATCGCCAAGCATCTGGACCGTCCGCGCAAGGCTTATGGCGTATCGGTTCAGATCAAAGACATGCAGTGGGACGCGGCCAAGAAAGAGCGCGTCCACGTCGGATACAAGGACGCCAGCGTGTGGCACTGCTCGCTGAGCCTGCGCGCCGAAGAAGGCGCCCTGACGGATCAGCAGTGGGGCGATATCGCCAACGATTTCGTGGACTCCATGGGCTTCACCGAAACCAGCGGCAAGGCGCGCTGCCGGTGGGTCGCGGTCAACCACGGCACGAGTGAGAACGGCAACCACCACATCCACTTGGCCGTCTCCCTGGTCCGCGAAGACGGCACCAAGGCATCCACCCACGGCGACTACAAGAGGGCTCAGGAATCGTGCCGTGAGCTGGAAGTTAAGTACGGGCTGGAACAGCTCTCCACCGTGCACGCCACCCGAGGTTACGACCGGGCCGAGAAGGCCACTGCTGTCCGGGACGAGCGGGAAATGCACCGCTCCTCTTTGGCCCGGAAAGTCCGCGCCAGCGCCAGCTCCTCGGCGACCGAAGGTGAGTTCGTCAGGCGTGCCCGTGACACCGGGATGCTGGTTCGTCCGCGCTATGCGAAGAACACCACCGACGTCATCGTCGGGTACTCCGTGGCCGAACGCCCGAAGCAGGGTGAACGTCCTATCTGGTTCGGCGGCGGCACCCTCGCCTCCGACCTGAAGCTCGGTGCTTTGCGTGAAGAGTGGATGGACTCACCGCAGCTGGCAACCGAGGCCGCAGCGGAGTGGAACGCAGCGGCCCGCAACAGGCGCACCGTGTCCAGGACCGGCCCCGAGAACGGAACACCCCCGGCGGAAATGTGGGTCGAGTACACCCGGAACGCGACCGCACTCGTTGAGCAGCTGCGCACACTGCCCCGGGATGATCACGCCACCTGGGCTAAAGCAGCGCGAGAGGTATCCGGCGCGTTCGCGGCATGGTCCCACCGGCTCGAGCCGACGCCGGGTCCGCTGGCGGCCACCGCCGCCGAGCTGTCCCGCACCGCCCAGCTCCGGGCACCACGGCAGCACAGCAAGCCTGTCGCTCTGCCGTCCATTGCCGGCACTGCCATGTTGTTCATGGCCGCGTCCAGCAAGAGCAAGACGGCCGCACAATCGGCGCTCATGCTGCAGCTGGTGAACACTGCCTTCGCCATCCACGAAATGCACCAACAGTCCGGACGAACCCGTGAAGCGCAGCGGCTCCGGGCCGTCGTCACAGAGCAGCTGAAACCGTTCGCGGCCACCATGCCCCGCCCGGTCTCCGTCGGTGCCCCGGAACAGGCAGCGGCAACGAACTCCGTAGAACTTGGACTGCGCGGCATGGCGCCCATCCGTCCAGGGTCAGCGGTACCGATCACACCAACGCCGGCCAAAACCCACCAGCGCACGGGCCGGGAGTCCGGCCCCGTACTGGACCGATAACGACCACCACCAACTGCAAGGGGAGCACGATGAGTGAATCTGACGGAATGGACGAATTGCTGGACGGCGGAATGCGGCAGTCCCTCATGATCGCGTCCCGCATTGCCGAGACGCTGGCCCGTCGCCGGCAGGAGTCCCAACGGCAGCAGGAACACCAGGATGCCCAGACAGCGCACGAAGCGCAGGCCCGCCTCACGGCAGACCGAAGCGCAGCGCGTGCGGCGCTGGCACAGGTAAATAAGGACCAGTGGTGGGACAAGGCCCAGCCCCACGACATCGCCACGGCGCACGCCATCGCTGAAGGCTGGAAGGACCACGATCCGACCGCCCTCGCGGCCTCGGAAAAGATCCGACAGGAAGTCTTCACGCGCTACGGCATCGACACCCGCGAGGCCGGCAAGGACTCTGGATACCTGGAGTCAGATATCCAGAATGCCGCGACGGACAAGGCCCGTCAGGACGCACTGGAACGCAGCCAGGAAGAGACACGTACGGCGGCCGCCGAACACGAGAAGGCCATGGGCCTGCTCGCTGCCGCCCGCGCCGAAGAACTCCGCGCCCAGGCCGTGACGCTTGCCCCGGAAATGGAACGCCACCAGGTGCCAGCCGAATACCTTGCCAACCCCGAGCTGGCCCAGGCGCTGCAGACCGCTCACACTGCTAAGACCCCTGCAGCAGTGGCGGCCGCGGACGCCACGGTGCAGGAACGCCTGTTCCTCATCGGCAAGGACGGCATCAACGGTCCCGACATCGACCAGCTCCGCAAAGAAACCACCTCGAACATCAACGGCGCCGCAGATTCGCACTTCGAGGATCCCGCGTTCGTGAAAGCCGCCAAGGACATGCACGAAGCCAAACTCCTGGCAGAGGGAGGCTTCACAGGGTCCGAAAGGACGCCCGTGGAACAGCGGTACGAGCAAGCCGAAAAGGAACTCTTCGCCCGCATGGAAAGCGTCGGCCGCGAGATCGAGAACCGCGTCACCGGCAACCTCAGCCGCCGGTTCAAAGACCAGGGGCTTAAAACGGAAAGCACGTCAGCAAACGACTACGGCTCAGCGGAACGCCAGGAAGCCTTCGCCGCATCCCTCGCCGGCACAGGTGCGAACGCAACCCAAGTCCGGGGACGCGCCGCCGCAGAACGCAGCGAAGGCACACACCCCCGCGCAGCCGTCACCATGGGCAAGGGCGCAGCCAAAGCCAAGAAGACCCGCACAGGGGCAGCCGTAGGCGCTGAACGGGCCAAGAGTGGCCCTGCCCGGTAAGGTCCGGGATGCGAAAAGGGAGACCGCCTGGTGGCGGTCTCCCTTTTTCGTGTTGTCTATGTCCTTGGCTGGTTCATACGCCTGCCGAGGTAGCTGCCCTCCAACAGGGCGGACCGCCGCCGCTTTCGCTATCCGGATGGTCCTCCTGGTTGTTGATTCAGGTCAGCCGCTTAATGGCCGGGAGGTTTGCCGATACGCCACACGATCGATCGATAGCGCTGGAGCTGCAGGCTAGACGGGATCAGGGTACTAGCGATTTTCTCCGGCGGCGTTGGTAGTAGCTTCGCCAGACTCTTGGGACCTTGGTAATTTCCAGCTTTGTCTACGACTGGATAAGTGCGGGGTCTTGAGTACTTACGTTCGTTCGGCGGTTGCAGAAGTCGTACCTGTCGCCCTCGGAGACTTGCGAGGGGCAAGTCGTTGATGCGTTTGGCGACCCATGATGCTGTGCCCGCTAGCACGAATAAGCACTCCGCTGACTCAGATTGCTCCTTGACTAGCATCAACCTGCAGAGATCGTAAAAGATATTGTCCGTAGAAGCGTGGGCAGAATCAGCCCACTTTGCTTCAATACAGAGGCTTTGGCCTGCAGCAGCCTTCCAAGGTTGGACGAAAAAATCGACTTCGCGCGGCCGGCCACGGAGCTTCTGCCCAACCTGGGGAATCGCAGCGATGGCTGGATGAGGATAGCCCTGCTTCATTGAATGTGTTGAGTCGATATTGGCAGAGACTATCTGGGACATGACGGAGTGAAGGTAGCTCTCTTCAAAGTCGCCCGCTTTTTGGCAAGCGTATTCGTATTCCAGCCGAGCCGCGATCCCGTTAGTCAGCCGTTTACCAATATCTTTACGCACTCGGCAAGCCTATGCGCTTACGCGGGATGATTTCGTACGTCTGGGAACCAACCCGCAGGGGCTTTTTTGGGCTCCAGGTGGTCAGGTTCTCGGTGTTCTTTCATGTCGCAGTTGAAGAACGGCCCTTGTGGATTCAGCAGGACGCCCATGTGGTGGTCTGCATGGTCCCGCCACCAGACGCTCATGCCGGTTGCCGGGTCGAGGCGCAGGTGCTCCCAGGAACGCCACAAGGCCGCTACGCGGGAGACGGCTTCGGGGTGGAAGTACCACTCGATGCACCACTTCGCGGTCTTGCCGGTGACGCTGCGGACGTAGGTGGGCAGCAGCTGCTCGTGAAGGAACTCTTCGGCCGTGCCGTAGACGAGCTCCGGTGCCTTTTCCGGTTTGCCGTCTTCGCCTGTGCCGGGGTTGGGGGCGGGCGTGTTCGTATCGAACAGTCCGAAATCATCTGCCATGGCTGATTGCTTCCTTACCCGGTGACCCAGGGATTAGCGACCGGAGCGGAGGGCACCAGGACGGCCTCCGGTTCCTCCGGGCGGGGGCTGTACTTCTTGATGGAGGCCTCCACGGCGTCCTTGTGCCGGCCGGTGTACCAGGGCATGGTCCGGACCAGTGTGGCCGGTGCACCGGAGGCGAGGACCACGGCGCGGCCGCGGTCCAGTTCCGCGAGGTTGGAGACATCGAAGATGCGTTCCTTGCCTTCCTGCCGGGAGCGGCTGGAGCCGGACTTGCCGGAGGAGACGGAGACGTTGGTGTAGCTGTAGTCCCCGATCAGGTCCGAGAGCGCCCGGAGGAAACCTTCCTCAGCGACGCCGCCGCCGTAGACCTTGACGTTCGCGGCCGACCAGATCTTCCGCATGTTCGCCTCGCCCCAGAGCTCGACGCCCTGGGACCAGGACTGCAGGATGCCCATGACGATCAGGCCCTTGGACCCGTAGTGGCTGAACTGATCCGGCAGGGCTGCCCAACGGACGACGTTGGCCAACTCATCGAGGGCGAACAGCGCAGGTTTGGGCAGACGGCCGCCACTGCGTTCGGCCCGTTCCTCCATCGCCTCAGCGATCGCCACCGTCAACGCTGTGGTGAGCGGGGAAGCGGAGCCGGCCCCTTCCTTGGAGAGGATGTAAATCGTCTCCTGGGAGGCAGCGAAAGCGTGCGGGTTGAACTGCCGGCGAGCATCCGTGGCCACCGTCGCGCCACCCATCGGAGCGACCCATCGCAGCGTGTTCCTGGACTTGAGGCACTGGATCATCTTCTCGGCGGTGCCGAAGATACCGTCGCGCTGTTTGTCGGCGAGTTCCAGCGTGGACTCCAGGCCCTTGTACTGCAGCTCGTAGTCATGCTCTTTCAGGATGTTGATCGGTTCCCGGTTCACCTGCTCAGTCACCCACAGGTAAACCTGCGTGATGGGAAGCCCACCCAGCGCGGCCGCGAGGAAGTACGAGGAGAGAATGTCCTCGGCTTTAGGGTCGAAGTAGGCATCCGGCTTGGACCCCGGAACACGCGAACCGACTGAAAAGTGCTGCGTGAGCTTGTACGCCTTCTCTTCGTCCGTGACATAGGAGAGTGGGTTCCACCACCACTGTGCTTCTTCCTGCGCGATCTTCTGCGGATCGAACACCCACACCGGGCCGGTTGCCTCGCGGACGCCCCGGGTGCCGTCCACCACGTCGCGCTTGTTCGAGGTCGACACCACAGCACCCGGCGCGTCCAGGATCGCGGGCATCACCCGTGAGGTGGACTTACCGGTCCGGGGACCCCAGATATCGAGGCTGAGGTCTTCCCAGGACTGAATGAACGTCTGGCCGGTGGAGACAACCTTGCCCACCACGATGCCCGGCGTTCCTGTCACGCCCAGCCGATCCGCCGTCGCTTTCGCGCCCTTCTCGGAGAACGCAGCCAAGGACTTCCCTCGACCCAGGTGCCGGGCGGCCTTATCTACCCGGGCACGCTTGGACGCACCCTTCCTCCAAGCCACGAGCACGACGACGGCCAGGACCAGAACCACTCCGGCCATGACGGCGGCCGCGACGGTGGACTGGACGGGCCACGGCACGCGGCCCTTGACCAGCCCGGCGATCAGATCAATTGGATGCTTGGGGGGTGAGTCGATGCCGGCCATCCAGGATCCCAGGTGGGCGGCCGCGTAGGTCCCGCCACCGAAGATGACGATGAAGCCGATGGCGAACCAGACCAGCAGGGCATCCCCGAGGCCCATTCCTTTACGGTTCGGTGCGCTCACAGCGTGCCTCCTTCAAGGGGTACGTCAGGGGTCATGGGCTCGAGGAGGGTTTCCGGGGTTTCACGCCACTTCCCCTCGGTGTCGTTGACTCCATCCGGGCCTTGCTCCAAAGATGTCAGTCCCACCAGGACCGGGATCCCGGGCCGGCCGCCGACCTTGATCAGGAACTTCCCACGTCCGGGAGGTTCGACGTCGAGCCCGCGGGAGTCCCAAGCGGGCGGGTCCTGCCAGGAGATGAGCTTCTGCTGCTCCTGCCGGGACAGCGGAATGGCCGAGGTCAGCAACGGCATCTCGGAGGCCGGGAGGCCACCGCAGATCACCATGCCGGAGCGTTCCACGAAGCCGCGGGCCTTCATCCGGTCTTCTTCCGCCGGCAGCGCCAGCAGGTCGGACATGGTGTGGGAAATCATGATCTGCCCGACACCGACGGATCGGTTCAACCGGGTCAGGGCGTCCACCCGGTCCACCATGCCTTTACCGGCGCGCAGCGCCCGCCACAGCTCATCCAGGACGACGAAGTAGTTCCGGCGCGGTTCCAGCCCGGCGTCCGCGAGGGCGTTGGCGACGTTGACGGTGCCGAAGCCGTAGGACCAGCACGCGAGCAGAATGGCAGCTTGGAGGTCGGTTTCGGTTTCGTCAATGCTGGAGACATCGAAGACCACGGCGCGGTCGCGCATCATGGGGTTGGTGGTGTGCCGGGAAAAGATTTCTCCGAGCTTTCCGCCTCCGGTTAGGCCCAACAGGGTTGCTTCCAGCGCCCGGGTTTCCTGCAGGTAGACGTTCATGTCGCCGCGGTCCAGTGCAACCTGGCGCAGTTCATCGGGTGCGGAGATGATCACGTCGAGCAGGTCTGTCAGGACCGGGACGCCGTCGAACCGGTCATCGAGGACCCGCAGGGCACGGTCCAGGATGGTCTGTTCCTGATCGGTGGGCGGGTTGTTCCGGCTGATGGTGATCAGGGAGACGACCATGGTCAGGCGCCGGCCGTGGGCGTCGGCGCGGACCCGGGCGGCGTCCTCGTGGTGGCCGCTGTCTTCGAGCAGCTGCGCGGCTTCGACGGCCTGGCCGGGATCGAGGATGTTCAGGTAGCCGACGCCGCGGCCGAGCTTGATGACCTGGCCGCCGAGTGCCTGGACTGCTTTGACGTGCTCGCCTTTGAGGTCCCCCAGGATCAGCGGGTGGACGCCCTGTGCGGAGAGTCCGATGAACATCCGGCGTACTACGGTGGACTTTCCCAGCCCCGGCTTGCCCAGGATGAACGCGGAAGGGTTGGAAATCAGGCGTGCCCGCTGGAACCAGCTGATGGGGTCGCAGCAGACCGTGGCTTGGGTTTCCTCATGGCGTCCGAGAGGGACGCCGATCATGGGAGAGGACGCCCCCGAGGAAAACGGCCATAGCCCGCAGACCTGGACCGTGGTTCCCCGGTATTCCTTCACGGACGGGACGAGCTGGGCCATGCCGCCGCCGCGTCCGGTCCAGCCCCGGGCAGATGGCCCGGGCTGGCGGGCTTCCTTCTCAGCCTTCTTCTTCGGCGCGGCCTTCACCGGTGCTGCAGTTTTCCTGGCAGGGCGGGTGAAGAGTTTCATGCGGGCCATTACAGGGCGTCCTTGATTTCGGAGGGCAGGAGGCTGTGCTTGGGAAGGACCAGCCCGAGGGGCAGGGACGCGGCGAACGCGGTGTCCTGGGTGCCATAGGCCCGGCGCAGCAGCACCCGGGCTGTGCCGGAGGTCTGTTCCACGGCGGCCACGGCATCGGCGAGGCGTTCCTTGTCGGTCACGGTGGCCGTGACGACCATGCCGAAGTTCACCAGTCCGGCGCCCTGAGCTTCTTCCTGCGCGGTCTGCACGGCGGAGCGGGCATCGACCAGGGCCCGGGCGGACGGGCGGTTTCCGGAGGTGATGCGGACGTTGGCGTTGTTCTGGTCCCGCTCCACCACGGCCGCGGCACGGGCCGAATCCATCGGTCGGTACAGCAGCGAGATCCGCTTGCGGTCAATGTCCCCGTGCGGGGCCAGCAGCCGGGACAGGACCGAGGAGTTCACCGAACCGCGCGGGGCACCTGTCATGGTCCATGAGACTGAGAAGGCGCTGTCGTGCCGGTAGTCATCCCAGCTCGCCTGCGTCGCGGAGGGTCCAACTTCGCCCCAGGTCAGGGATACCGGGGAGCCGGCGGCGTGCGCTTCGTCAATGATCAGGGCAGCGGGCGGATCGTAGGCGATCCGGACGACCTCGCAGAGTTCCTGCGCGGACATGGGCCGGGCGATCCCGGCGCCGGTGGACTGCAGCCGGGCCGACAGCCCGGGGATCCGGGAGGCGAGGTCGCGGGCTACATCTTCAGGTGTGCGCTTCTTCGATCCGGCCCGCAGGGAGGCGTTGAAGGACAGGGAGACCCAGGCCCGGACCGTGGCCGAACCTTCCGGATACGTGTCGATGACCTCGTTGAGGACATTCTTGGCAAAATCCGGTGCGTTCGGGTCGATGTTCATGGTGACCTCATTGCGGAGCCGGTAGCCGGAATCCGGTGCGGTCTCGACCGTTACGGCGGCGGCGTCCAGGCCCGCTTCGTCTCCGAGGCCGGCGAGCCAGCCGCCCCAGTTCGCCACCCACGCATCGACCTGTTCCGGGTCCACCAGGGAGGCACCGTCGGGTTCGGTGGAGAAAATCACGGTGTAGTGGCTGGTGGAAGGCACATGCAGCAGTGCGAACGGGCGCTTGTAGGAGTCGGTGAATTCGTACAGGGTGGACTTCGCCGCGAGGCCGGGCAGCTGGTACATGCCCCACTCCGTGACACCGAGGGGGCCGGAACGGTAGAGATTCGTTCCGGAGGACTTGGAGAGCCGGAAGCTCATCCGTGTTCCGAAACGGTCAACAACGGACTGGCCGTGCTTGTCCTTGACCGTCAGCAACAGGGCACTGGCCCCGGCCACGGCCAGGACTGCAAGGCCCGGGAACAGGCCCCAGATTGCGAAGCTGATGATGCCCAGCAACAAGCCGGCCATGACAATGCCGGTGCCGATAGCTCCGAGGTTGCCCAGCCCGGCAGAGCGCGGGACGCGCCAGTTGCCGTAGGACGGTTCCTTGTATTCGGTATTAATTGCTGCCACTGGGGCCCTCCCCGGTTGAATCCTGCGCGGTCTGTTGTGCGGCCTGAGAAACCTTGGATGCTGCTTGTGCTCCTACGGCGACGGCCATGCCAGCCGGGCCGGCGGCCTTCGCCGCACCCGCCGCGGCACCGCCACCGGCAGCAGCTCCTGCCCCAGCTCCGGTAGTGCCTGCTGCGCCGGCCATGGCGCTGGTGGCCCCGCCCGGACCGGTAGCCCCGGGCGTCGGCTGGCCGCCATTTCCCTTCGGGCCAGGCGTTCCATTGCTGCCCTTCGGGGATGCGCCTGACTGGTTGCTTTGTGTACTTGCCGGTGTCGGGGCGGCGTTGCCCTTACCGCTGCCGCTGCGGCCCATGGATACGGCGCCGGTTGCCATGGCCCCCACGGCGGCTCCTGCTCCCGCTCCCCCGCCGGAGGCGACGGCCCCGACCATCGGCGTCACGAAGCGCATCAGCGCCGGCAAAGCGAACAGCGCGACGATCATCAACGTGAAGCCGGTGATGGAAGTGATCAATGAATCCTTCCCACTGTTGTTACCCATGAGGAGGAATGCGACCGAGTAAACGATGGCTGCCGCAGGTTTGTAGAGGATGAACGCGATAGTCCAGCCAACTGCTTTCTGGAACCACTGCCTCCCCATCTCGGTGTTGGTGAAGGCCGCGGTGGTGGGCAGGATGCCCGCCAGGATCACCAACATGCCGCTGCGGACCACCATCAGAACGACCTGGACGAGGGAGGCAATCAGACCGATCAGTCCCAGAACGATGAGGATGAACACGCCGATCCCTGTCTGGCCGGTCACGACCAGGAGGCTCATCGACTCGGCAAAGCCCTTACCGTCCGTGGATCGGTCGATGATGGCGGCCGAGAAAGCATCAGCAGCGATCACCAGGATCGAGATGACGCCCAGACCAAGGCCCGAGACCAGGGCCAGCGTAATGAGGGACCGGAGTAGATCCTTTAGTGGTGCTCCGCGTTGTTCCCAGATCATTCGGATGCCACCGAGAATGACCGCGAGGACAGCCAGCGTCAGAGTCCAGAGCATCAATTCGCTGTTCACCATGGAGACGATGGGACTTGGCGTTGCGCCGTCGGAGCTGGCCAGGTTCACCGTGGGCATGGACACCCAAAAGGTCGACAGCGTCGTCACCATCTGGCTCATGCCCTCCATGATGGCCTTGGCGAGATTATGGATGGCGTCGTCTGCAATTCCCGCCGCGATATTGCTGGCACCTGCTGCGGCCCAGCAGGCCCCGTCCCAGACTTCACATGCCTTATCTGCCATGTCAGACGCCGGCCCAGGGGATGAATGAACTCAGGTCACTGATCTGGCGCACTGCGCCTCCGCCAGCGGCCGGCATATCCAGTTTCCAGTCGCCGTCCTCCCAGAGCAGCGACGTTGAAAAGGCACCGTATCCTCCGTCGGCGCTCTTGATGGCCAGTTCTACGACGGCCGTTCCGGGCGTGTACGAATGAATGATGAAGCCGGCGATCTGAACCTTCGGTGAGGTTGCACTGCCGACTTCTTTCCCTTCCTTTATGGCCTGTACGGCCTTGTCCCGCGAAGGGCTATCAGCTGCAAGCTCCAGGTAAACCTGTTTTGCATAGCCGTTAAACGACGCTGCCCAGATATTTGCCGTTGCGTACAGGGCGCCGGTGGGGGATTGAGCAAAGCACGACCTCAAACCGTCTTTTCCTACAGTGCCGGGGCCGGCCGTCGATGGATCGTTGGGAACGGCCATGGATCCGAGCAAGTCCCATTTGGATTTAGGCGCTGCTCCGAGTGCAGTTTCTTGGCTCCCAGGCAGTCCGCAGACGCTCTTGCCTGCACCTGCCGTGGCACTGGGGCTGGCTGTGGCCGGGTTGGCTGATACTGCGGTTCCCGTCGCTGGCTGGGCGGTGTCCTGTCCTTTGGGGAGCAGGAAAATGACGACGGCTGCTGCAATCAGCGCGACCACCAGCGCGGCAGCAATGATGAAACCGGGTTTGGTGAACGGATTGCTTTCGGTGGTGCTCTCTGTTGACTGGCTCATGGTGAACCTCCCGTTTTTGTTGGTGCTGGTTTAGACGAAGGCGCGGACGATGCCGGCGGCACCCGTGATGATGATGCAGCCCATCAGGACCCAGCCGAGCTTGCCGATTGCTTGGGCGCCCTCGCCGCGCTGGAGCTGGATGACCATACCAATGCCGACGATGATGACGCCCAGGACGCCAAGGACCAGGCCGATGCCGGAGGCCCAGTTCAGGATCGTGAGCAGGCCACCTGCCTGTGCCGGGACAACCGGGGTGGGGTTGGGGATGACGCTTGCTGCAAGTGCGGAGAACGAGTTCATGATGAGACCTTTCAGTTCGTGGTGCTGGGTGAGGTGGTGGTAGCCAGGACGGCCAAGTCAGTGATGAAGCGTTGAAATTCACGGGCCGACGGCGCGGTGGTGGAATCCCCGTGCCGCCAGGCCTCGACCCAGGGCAGAGTCCAGAAGCGGGGCGCTCCCCCGCCGACGATGGCGCCGAAATCACGAAGGGCTTTGGGAGTCTTCCCCGGTGCGTCCGCGAGGACAGCCAGGCCGAGCAGATCAACCGCGGGTGCCGCGCCTGATGCCCACTGGGTCAGTGCGCTCTGTGCAGCTGTCAGACCGCGCATGTCTGCGCGGCAGACCAGCAGCACCCGGGGCTTGCTGCCGTCCTGGAGGACGGGCCAGCAGTGATCGGCGATGCGTGCCCCGTCGATCAGATCAGCGATGCGGCTTTCACCGGATCCCCCATGAGCACCGGTGACCCACAGCGCTGCGGAGCCGGAGACGGTGCGGCTGGCCAGACGGTCTGCGGCGTCCGGTTCAACCATTCCCCTCAGCGGCTCACTAATAACGGCCCCCGCCGGCACGTGCGCCTCCGGGGTTGCTGTCTCCGCGCCGTCGGCGGTGGCCGGGCGGGTGATCCAGGGGTTCAGGGACTGCTGCATGGTTCCTCCTCTCAGAGTCCTTTGGTGGGTGGTTTAGAAGCCGGCAGCGACGGCGGCCGCGGCTGCCAGCCATGCCCGCTGGGTGGCGGGCTGGAGGGCTTCATATCGGATGGGGCCGTTGACCAGGGCAGGGTCGTAAGGAATCCGGACGACCGCGCGGACGAAGGGTGCGAAGCCGTCAGCGATCCGCTGGGCCTCGTCCTTGGCCCGCTTCAGGGCATCCCCGCTCATGCTGCGCTTGGCGTCCGTGGACTCAGAGACGATCACGACGGCGTTGCGGGCCAGCTCCGCGTCGTGGCCGCCCCGGGACTCCAGGGTCTGCAGCGTCAGCCGTGCAGCTTCGGCGCGGTCCTCGATGGCCGTGACCGGGACGACGAGCTGGTTGGTGTGGTCGATCATCCGGCGCCAGTTCGCGGCCCGGGCGGTGTTGCCGGAGTCCATGACCACGAGACGGTAATAGCGGGTGAGCACCTGGTGGGCGATGTCGACTTCCTCAGCGGTGACTTCGTGATCGCCTTCCTCGTTTTCATCCGAACGCAGGACATCGAACTTGTCGCCGGTCTGGTGATGAACGAACTTCGCGATTTCGGCCGCGTTCGTTGACGGGGACAGCAGTTCCGTGGAGGCGTCGATCAAATCCAGGACGCTCCGGTCGTGGGAGCCCTTTTCCGTCCGCCACCCGAGAGTGCCCTGGGACTCGTTGTTGTCCCACGCGACCGTGGCCGCGCCGCTGTAACGGGCAAGGATGGCCGAGAGCATGACCACGGTGGGGGTCTTGTTGGCCCCGCCCTTGCGATTCACTACCGCAATGGTCCGGGGGCCGGGCCAGTGCTGGCTAACCGTGCGGATATCCTCGCGTTCGGTGAGTTCTTCCTCGGAGGGGTCCATCCGGAGTCCCAGGCGCGTGAGGGTTCCGCGCCAGCCCTGGGTGGCCGGTTCCAGCACCGGGGCGCTGACCAGGAACGAAGTTTCCTTCAGGCTGCGCCGGGTCGGCGCAGCTTCCCCGGCAACGACGGCCGTCTGCGGTTCCGGGGTGGCCGGCACCGGAACGGTATCGGCTGCGACTGTGGCGGGTGGCCATGGCTGGGCGTCCACGGGTGCTGCAGGGGCAGGAGCTGGAGCGGATTCTGCCGGAGTGGCCAAGGGCTCCGGTGCGGGTGCGGGGACGGTCTCAATGATCGCCGGGGCGACTGTCTTGGGTGTGGCTTCGAGGGCTTCTGCCCGGCGGCGGGTCTGCCGGGGGTCATAGGAAACGGATTCGATCTTGTTGTCCGGGTGGACGATGAGTTCGCCGTGGCCTTCGGGGTCTTCGATCTGGACCCGGACGGGGCGCTGGAGGGTCTGTGCCTCGCCCACGATGAGGGCCAGAGCGTTGTTGCGCAGTTCCTGCACGGAGTCTCCGGCAGGGACGATGCGGGAGTTGCCCGCGACGACGACCTCGGCGGTGCCGTTGTCGCGGACGATGGCCCTGATGTTGGGAAAGGCCATGACTTCGGTTGGTGTAGTACCCATGAGCTTCTTCCTTACGTGTGTGGGATGGAGGGGTGCGGCGCTTAGGACGAGGGCGGGGTGAGCCGGTTGACCTTCCACGGGGCGTCCTTGCCCGTGCGGAGCAGCTGCACCGTGTAGGTCCCGGCGTTGGTGGGGACCGCTGCCATGACGCCGAAGCCGTTGGCTTCATCGACGCTGAGGGTGGCGGGGCCGGTTACGCGGCTTGCCGGGATGTTGGCCGGGTCCACTGCCGAGTAGTCGGCTGTGGCCTGCGGGGTCAGCCAGCGGGCCAGGTCATTGGCCCACTGCTTTTCCTCCACCGTGGGGCGGGCGAAGTCCGCCATTGCCTTCCCGGCGACTTCCACGGCGTTGTCCTTGCTGGCCTGATCCCAGGTGATGCCGATCGTGGCCGGGACAGTTCCCCCTGGCGCCTGGGGTCCGCTGTTGGCGCTCAGTGAGACGGGTGCTGATGCTGTGGGCTGGCCGGTTGATGCCGTCGGTGCCGGCGTCGTGTTCGCCACCGGTGCGCAGGAAACGCAGAACAGTGCCACGGCGAGCAGGGTCAGGGGCTTTTTCACTTCTTCTCCTCTTGGGTGGGCAGGTACAGGAAAGCTGAGGGGACAGTGTTGGCCACTGTCCGGGTGTAGTAGCTGTGGTCCGCCGGTGCCGGGTTGCCGTTGTAGCCCTCTTCGACGTAGGTCCCGTTGTCCTTGACCTCTTTGACCACGGCGACGTGGCCGAAGCTCGGGTCCGCTCCCCCGGCGCCGGGCGCGTACCAGACAACGGCGCCGACCCGGGGTGTGTTGCCGGAGTCCCAGCCCTTGGCATCCCAGCCGGCCTTCCACGTCAGGGCCGAGCCGAGGCCCTGCCCGTCGGGACGGAAGGTGCCGTTGAGGAACTTGAACGGTGTGCTGGTCGAACCCATCTGCTGGTTCACCCGCCACAGGGCGAAGTCCACGCACTCGCGGTAGTACATGCCGAGAGGTGAGGTGCTAGCCGAGTTTGCGCCGACCTGCAACCAGGTCGGGGAGTTCTTCCACGGGTAGTCATTCCCCGCGCCCGACTGTCCCGGGATGGCGCAGTCGCTGCCCTGCAGGGAGAACTTCGAGTTCGAGAGCGCCTGGACGAGCTTCACTGCCTCGGGCCAGTACCTCTGGTAGTGGTACGGGTCCGCGTTGCGCTGGACCCTGTTGCCGGCAATGGTCGGTTCCAACAGCTCCCAGCCGGCCACGCCTTTCAGGGCTTTGATGAAGTTGGTTGCGCTCGTGGTGGGGTTCATGCGGTCTGCGTAGGAACCCCACGCGCCGTTGTCGCGCTGCTGGAACAACCCCCGCGAGTCCGGGCCGGCGCCGTCGCCGGTATCCAGGACCCGCAACCCCGACTCCCCCAGGGAAACCATGACGCTGATCATCTGCCCTTTCACGGACAGGTCCAGTGCCTTACCGGCACCCATGATCGCCGCGGCGTTCTTCAACTGCTCCTCGGTGTAGCCCTCGACCTTGGCGTCATCATCGATGACAACAGAGACGGCCGGACCGCAGGTGGCGGCAGCTGGCTTCGCGGGGGCGAGAAGCAGAAGCATGGAGAAGATCAGTCCGAAGAACAGCCCGGGGATGGCAATGATGGCCACTAGACCAAGCGATGTGCGCTGCATTAGATTCGCCCCTCCCCCTTGGACGTCGACTGGCTCAACCAAAAGATTACACGCCTGTAGTGAACATGTACAACGCCTGTAGTGGGCATGAATTGTTCAGATATGAGGGATTCAGGCGACGTTACGATGATTGAGTGCCGTTCCTCTTCCTGGTTCGGCGCTGGAGGGTGAGACCTAATGCTGACGACACGGCGCGGCCTGGCCTGCCTCGCGTTCCTTGTACCGGCGGCCGCACTATCTGGATTCGCGGTTGTCATGGCCCGCAAGATCGTTAAACGGGGACCAAAGGACTACCGTCGTGCCGAACTGACAGATGATGGCCGTAGAGTCCGCATCGACTTGGACGACTACACCAAAGCCCCGGGCGACTTTGGCGTGTTCGACCCCGCGACAGAGAAGTACACGAGAGTCGGCGAGGTCACGCTGATCAATGAGGATCAAAAGTACGTAGAACGGCGGATTGATCCTCTTGGGTCCGCGCCGGGACGTCTGGGGCCAATCGTCGATTGGACTCCGGACGTGTTTTTCGAGCCCTCTGCTGTCGGCGGACGGTTCGAAGAGGTGGACGTCCCCACCGCGTACGGTGCGGCGCCTGCATGGCTATTTGAAGCTGAGAACACGGACGTATGGGTGATCCATATCCATGGCAGCTGGACCGACCGCTCGATCATGTTCCGGGACGTCCACGCATTCAGTTCTTTAGGATTCACCTCCTTGGTCCCCACATTTCGCAGCGACCCGGAGGTCAGCCCACCACAGGCCGAATCGAGCCACCTTGGGCAAACGGAGTGGCGTGATGTGGAAAGCGCTGTGTCCTACGCCGTCGCTCGTGGAGCCAGACGCATCATCCTCTCCGGCTGGTCAATGGGTGGGACCATTGCGCTGCTGACAGCGGAGCGCAGCGCCCATCGGGACCGGATCGTCGGAGTCGTCCTGGTAGGGCCGGTCACGAGCTGGCGCAAGACCATCACGGCGGGGGCGGTGCGGGCTGGCGTGCCGGCGATTGGTGCCGGCCTTGTCATGTGCCTGTTGCAGGCTCCCCCGTTCGCGAGGATGCTCGGGTTGGAGGAACCGATCGATTTCGATGCACTTGAATGGGTCGATGTACCTAACCGGGTGGCAGTCCCGACGCTGGTCCTGCACTCCTACACAGATCAAGAGGTTCCCTGGGAGATCTCAGCGGCGTTCCAACGCGCGAATCCTGACACCGTCACCCTGATTCCCCTACCTGAGGCGCATCATACCCAGGAGTGGAATGCCTCGCCTTGTACCTTCTCCAACGAACTGACGGCTTGGGTCAGCAAGACGATCTTGGCTGAGCAGGGCTAGGTCTGTGCGTCTAGCTTGGCCTCAATTTTGCTGATTCTGCCCTCAACAGACTCCGGGAACATCGTCATGTTCCCCCGCTGGTAGTTGTGCAGAACGATGAGGCTTTTGTAGACCCCGTTTTCGAGCGTTTCATTGAAAAGGTCCCACGCCGGACTGACTCGGGATTGATCTGCATTTACCCGGATCCTCAACGCCGTAAGCCAGAGTGCATCGATCATCCAGAGTCGCAATTTCGGGAGCTGCTTGGACAGGAATAGAATCAGCCACCCCGCCGCCGTCACCGAGAGTCCTACATAGAAAAGGCGGTCAAACCAGGATCCGATCGCTTGGGCGAAGGCATCCCAGGGCGAGAAATGGAACAGCACCACGTACATAATGTGGCACGAACAAGCCGCCGCAACCACGAGCAGGCCCGCTGAGAATGTTGCATACGGGCCCCGCGCCTTGTGCCGAAGCATGTAGATGATCCTGAGCACGGTGAACAACAACGCGAGCATGTACGTGCCGCTGTACGTGGCAGTTGCGAGCTGGTCCATGCGGGTATCAATGAAGTCCGCAGATGTTGGAGCTTTGTCCTTAATCAGGGCGAAGCTGACAACCATGATGGGAATACTCAGCAACGGGGCGTAGTAGGTCCATCTGACAATGGGTACGTTCGCTAAACGCCGCACGCTGTCGTTGAAGAAGAAGATCGCCAGCAGCGCGAAGATGGCTTGAAGCAGGTTCGTCACGTTGATGCCACCGAGGTAGCTGTCGATGACCTCTAGCGGTGTAACCGTCCCCAGGACATAGAGCGCCGTCAGACCGAACATCGATGCCAGCCACGACGCCCGGGATTCCGCCACCTTCACCACCGAGGGGATCCGAAGGAGGCACAGGGCACTCAGGAGCGCAAAGAGCAGAAGTTTCATGGTCTAGCTGAGGAAAGGATCAGGATCGGACGAGCCGCGTCCACGGGTCTTCTTCGACATCTCGAAAGCGAAATCCTCCACCCACCGTTCGACAGGATGATTCGGAACGGACCGGCAGGTAACGCTAATCGCGTCCGCGGTTTCCCTCAGCATCTCTTCAGAGAGATCCGGCAGAGCCAAGGAAATCCGAAAGCTCTCCAAGTAGATGTGTCCGAGCTCGTGATAGATGCAGTGAAGTTTGTATTGCCGCGACTTCTGCGGGGGGAAATAGACGTTGATGCGATCTTCAAATTCGGCTTTGAAGGCCGTCAGCGCACCCCAGGACTCCTTGTACTCGATCAGATTGATCGGCTTCTCACAGATCACGGTCAAGCGGTCGACAACTTCCTTCATCGATGTCGTGCCGTCTCCGCATAACTCCCGAACCTTTTCCGGGACCGGCGGGAGAGCCATTCACTTGTCGTCTTTCTCGTCGTCTTTCATCGATGCATCTATGATCCTGGTGATCGTCCTCAGTGTTTCTGGCGAGGTGGCCCCCAGGTTTCTCGCGGCAAAGTTCTTCACCTTGAGCTTCCGCATCTGCACAAGGAATTCCATGCGCGCTTCTACCTCGGGAGGAGTCTCGCTGTTGAGATCACACAGATAACTGGGTGGTACGGCAAAAACGAACTCTGCTATGCCCTTCAGCAGTTCCTGATCCGTCACCAGGCTGCCAGTGCCATTGATCAAGTAGGACCACCGTGTCCGCGACAGGTGGATTCCGTGGGCGGAAAGTGCTTCTTCGACATGAGGGTAAGTGAGCGCAGTGTTGTTATCTGCCTCCCAGATATCCACCAGGATGCCCATGCGATCCGCTAGCCGCTCTTTCTTCTGTTGCTGCGTAAGAAACACGCTGCGGCCCCCATTTGCCATCTATACAGCTCCTTAGCCAAGCTCAGCCACTTGTGTAGGCCGGCCACACAGGGCGGGCGGGCAGCTGACACAAGAGATATTACCCGATGCCTACCGCAGGGTGCAGGCAGTGAGTTGTGCATGTGCGGAGCATGTATGTAGTGTTTCGTTGGCTTGGTCTTTTTGAAGGAGCACTAGGCGCCACCGCGACAGGACCTGTAGACCTACAGGTTCTCTTAACCCGAAGTGAGGGTGACGACATGGAGGAATACCGCCCACCCAAACTGATCGGTAAGAAGGCACCCCTGAACTGCCTTGTGCTCCCAGATCAGCATTACACCGCCTGGAAGGCGATGCAGCGGTACAACATGTCCTTCGGTGAGTATGTGGGCGCTTTGATAGACCGCGCGGAAGGGCGTCCCAACAAGCTTGATGGGATGCAACGAGGGGGCATCGGCAATTGAAGAGTCTTAGGACACCAAAAAGCCAAAGAGCGACACGCCGCGATGACCTGCGCGGTTTCGTTTATCAAAACCGCTTAGATGGCACTATGGCAATTCAGAAGCTTGCTCAAGGGGGCCGCCCGTCAAAGGGACCGCGGCACACGTTCGTGGTGAAGCCCGATCTTGCACGGGCCGAGAAACTGCGAGCAATCATGGAGATTCTTGGTACGAACGCAGTCGACTACCTGACTCCGCTGGTTGCCGCCCACATAGATTCCATCAACCTTGATGAACTGCGCAACCAGGAGATTTTGCCTATACCAAAGGCCAGTTAAGGACTGAAGGCCCGCACTAGGCGGGCCTTCAAAAAGTATGCGTTCAGATCCTCTTCTTGGCGGATCAGCGATCTGAACTTATCCAAGCTCCCCGCGAGGGGCGCTCCATTCGCTATACCCCGAGAGGACTAGCTGTTGTCTATGGTACCTGTCGCGGCCGTGCCGTCAATAACTGACGCACCCCCATCCGCGTGTCAAGTCACGCCGTCCATGGCGTGGAACCTGGCCCCGCTGATCGCAGGCGCCCCGACGTATCGCATGGGACGTTGGATAAAAGGTCGGTTTCAGTACCCCCGGCCGCTAAACCCGCCCCGGATCACCGCTTCCGTGCCAAGGCAGCCGGCGGCCGTTCCCATTCACGGAGCAGATGGCTCCGTGGCGACTCTCTGCCTTGACCTTGACACGTCCAAGGCGCTGCAAGGCGTCGTCGATGACGATGCCCGACGCCTCGGAGTCCTTCTGGAAAGCTGCGGTGTCCGCTACATCGAGGACTACTCCCCCAGTGGCGGACGCCACCTCTACATTCCCCTGGCCGAGCGCATGGAAGCACCAGCGGCTCGTGAGCTGGTCGAAGCCCTCGCACGGATAGCAGCCAGCCTTGACCCCAGCCCGCACCAGAACGTCACGGACGGCTGTATTCGGGTCCCGGGAAGTGCCCACAAACGCGGTGGCCACCAGACACTCGTCACGCCCCTGAACGAGGCATACGACGTGCTGCGCCGCCGTAACCCTGTCCAGGTTGTGGCGTCCCTTCGACGAGCTCTGGCACCGGAGCTCAAACGTGAACGCGAGCTAAAGGCCCGCGCCGCCAAGATGGCAGTACAGGCGACGGCGACTGGTGTTAGTCCGGTTCCCTTTGGCGGGAGCCAGTCCCCCCTGCGCCTGGCGGCCCGAACCGGCCTGTACGACACGGCCAGGTACGCCAGCCCGTCGGAGGCCCGCATGGCGGTACTGAACCACTTCGCGGCCTGTGGCTGGACTCTGGATCAGGTCCGCCTCGAGCTGGGCGGCCAGTTCCCCGGCCTCGCAGCCCTCTACACCAACACCGACCGGCAGGAACGCCTCCTTGATAAAGAGTGGGCCGAGGCCTGCCGCTGGATCCAAAAACCGGGAACCCCGGCAACGGGCCAAAGGAATGCCCGTATTAACGACACAAGCCCCCCAATACCCACAGGGGGGGCCAGCAGAACCAGCAGCAAAGCTGGTGCACACCAGCTCGTAAACGATCTTGAAAATGTCCTCTACGCAGTCTTGGATCACAGACTCAAAGAACGCGGCCGTGAAGGCCTCAGCCTGCGCCTGCTGCTGCGCGCAGTACTCGGCTACATGCGAACCATGGAAACCGACGTGCTGGACGTAGGCTGCCGTACCTTCGCTACTGCACTGGGCAAGCACCATGGCACCATCTCCAGGTTGCTCCCAACGCTTGAACGAGCCTCAGACGGCATCCTGATCAAAATTGCCGATGCCCGCGGCCGCAATGCTGACACGTACGTGATCCAACTCCCCCAGCACTTTGAACAACTTGCCCGGGAACTGTCCTGGCGCAGTGGAAAGATCCACGGCATCCGCCCTGTATTCCGGGTCCTGGGCGACGTCGCTGCCCTCGTTTACGAATCCATCGAACGCGGACGCCTCTCCCCCACCACAGCAGCAATTGTCCGGTCCACAGGACTCAGCCGCACAGCCGTTGAAACGGCGCTGGCCGCCATGAGCAGCTACAACATGATCGGACGCCGGCACGGGCACTGGAGCATCACGGCCGGGACCAGCCTGACAGCCCTGGCCCGGCGGCTCGGTGCACTTGACGATGCCGCTGAGCAGATCAGCACCCACCGAAAGCAACGCGCAGCCTGGCACGCATGGCTGGACAGGAACCTCGCGCCCGAACTCGCGGAACACGAAGTGGACGAACCTGACTCTGATCTCTACTGGATCCCACCCTCGGAAACCGAAGTGGACTTGATCGGGACGCTGTGGCGAGCTGCTTAAAGCGCCCCGTCGTTGGTAGACGATGGCTCCAACAGATCAAGTGAGTAAGTTTCTGCTTGCTTCGCTGGTTTCACAAGTGAAAAAAGCGTATACGGAAAAACCGGTGAACCCGGGAAACCATGTGAAAAAGGTTCTGCTTGTTTCGCCGGTTTTACAAGTGAAAAAAGCGAAGACACGGAAACAAGCTTCACAAGTAAAACCAGTGTTACTGGTTACGCTTGGATCACTCTGGAAGGGGATTCGATGAAACACGATCTGGACCGCGGTGCCCTAAGCCGCGTCATCGCGGTAATCAATGGCAAAGGCGGGGTATTTAAGACCAGCCTGGTGGCCAACGTAGGCGGACTCCTCGCCGAAGGCGGATCGCGTGTGCTCCTCGTGGATCTCGACCCTCAAGGAAACCTCGCCGAGGATCTCGGCTATGCCGACCAGGGCGACGGTGGCAGGAGTCTGGCGGCTTCGCTGTGTTTCGGGGGAGAACCCGACCTGCTGACAGGCGTCCGAGCCAACCTAGATGTCATTGCCGGCGGACCCCATCTCGACGATGCCGCGGCATTCCTTGGAGCCAAGGCCCAGAAGGACCGTGACGCTGCGCAGTTGGCCCTGGCCAAACTGCTTGCCAGCGTTGCGGGGGAGTACGATCTGGTCCTGCTGGACTGCCCGCCCGGAAATGAACCCCTGCAGGCCGCCGCGGTAGCTGCCGCCCGCTACGCACTGGTGCCTCTGAAGACCGACATGTCCAGCCGGAAGGGTGTCGCCGCGGTCGCGGCACGCATGGACAGCGTCGTCGGTCTCAACCCCTCGCTGGATCTGCTGGGCGTTGTACTCGTAGGAACCGGTACGAACTCCAAGCAGGTTCACAAGGTCACCCGCGACCACCTCACCGCTGATTTCGGCACAGACGAAGTGTTGTTTCCGATGAGCATTCGCCACGCGGAGGCCACGGCCCAGGCATGTCGTGAGCGTGGTTTGCTGGCCCACGAGCTTGAGCGGGAGCTCAGCAAGGGGCCGAAATGGTGGGAGGTCCTGCGCGGTGAAGCGAAGGCCGGCAACGCCGGGCCAAAATCGGCTTCGAGCGTGGCTGAAGACCTCCACGCGGTCGCCATGGAAGTGACACGTCGTATTGCCGTCGCAGAATCCCTGGAGGTCAACGCGTGAGCGCCGAACCTACACCCAGCAGTCGCCCCGCACTTGGATTGCCCCCGCGGCGCACGGCAGCGCCGGCCGCAGAAGCGCCGCTGGCACGGATGCTTCCCGGACACCGCCCGGAGACGCCAAAGAAGGCGGAACCCAAAGAAGCCGAAACAGCGAATATGACGGTGAGTATCCCCGCCGCGCTGCGGAACCGTGCGCGGGCGGCCTACCGGGCGACCAGCTACATCGAAGGGGATATCACCTGGAGTCACTTCGTGGCGAAAGCCATCGAAGCCGAGACGGCCCGACGCGAAGTCGAACACAATGAGGGTTCCATGTACCCGTCCTGGGGTGAAAATCTTCCCGGGGGCCGGCGGCTCAAAGACAGCTGAAGCAACAATCCGAGGCCAGAACTTGAATAAGTTCTGGCCTCGGATACGTATCCTGAGCGATGCTCAGATGGTGGTTTCCGCGTTTGCCCAGCCGATATCAGCTGGCTGAACTTAAAATCTGGAAAGTACTTCCCTTAGTGCGCGGCTTCGTACTTTTCCATGATGTCAGCCTGGATACGGCCGCGGGTATTGACTGGCAAGCCTTGGTCGGCCGCCCACAGCCGGACTTCGCGGGCATTGGAGGGAGCTGGACGAGCTGTCCGAGCTCGCCCGCCGGTCTTACGGGCTGCTTTGGTGTAGTAGCTGAATACTTCACGCATTTCTTGTGCGTGAGCAGCATTGAGATCGATTGCATATTCGACGCCGTCAAGGGCAAACGAAAGTGTTTCGCTTGCCTTGGAGCCGTCGAAGTCATCTTCTAAAAGGGTTACTACTCTTTGTGCCATAAGAAAAGCTTAGGGCTTTCGTACTCGTGTCGGATGCCAGTTCGTTGTTGACGAAGGCTGGCGAATTCCAGGAGTTCAGTGTTCTCCGCTGGCGAACTTGATGCCTCGGTCATCGCGCCTTTGCGGAGTTGGACCGGGCCCTGGTCGGGGAACCCCAGTGTGATTGGATCACCCTGGTCCAGGGTCGCGGGACCCATCGTCAGGTGGCCTGTGCACGCCGCCCCGGCCGCGGGACTCCGGGCACATAGGAAAGCCCCTCGGGAGAGGGGCTTTCGCGGATGAAACAGTGGGTCGGTGGTGTTGGTCAGCGGTGATGTGCGCCCCCTTCCCGGACGTCGTGTCCGTCTGTCTGCATTCGATACCGCAAGACTGTAATAAATGATCCGCGGATCGTCCAGTAGAGGTGCAGCGTGTCTTGCCGCCCCCGGTTTCGCCCTCCGGTGAAGGCGACGTGGGGCACAATAAAGCCATGTGCGGCAGATACGTGATGTCCAAGGCCACCGGGGATCTCCTCAGCCAGTTCGAGGCCAGAGAAGTCGAGGGCAGCCCGCCGCCGCCCAGCTGGAACGTCGCTCCGACCCAGGACGTGCCCATCATCGCGGAGCGCCTGGACGAGGACTCAGTGGACCGGCGGCTATTGATTGCCCGGTGGGGCCTGGTTCCGTCCTGGGCCAAGGACATCAAGATCGGTTCGAGGCTGATCAACGCCCGCAGCGAGTCGATCCTGGACAAGCCCTCGTTCCGCAGGGCCGCTTTCAAACGCCGGGCGCTGGTCCCGGCGGAGGGTTATTACGAGTGGCAGAAGACCGAGGACGGGAAGAAGATCCCGAATTACCTCTACTCCGAAATGGATGATGTGCTGGCCTTCGCCGGGCTGTACGAGTGGTGGCCGGACCCGACTCTGCCCGAGGATGACCCCCACCGGTGGCTGCTCAGCTGCACCGTGCTGACGACGACGGCGCACGATTCCCTGGGCCACGTCCATGACCGGGCTCCGGTCATCATTCCGCCCGGCATGTACGCCCGGTGGTTGGACCCGGACACCACGGACAGGGAAAAGGTGCAGGAGATGCTCGACGCCATTCCTGAACCGGTCCTGACACCCAGGGTGGTCACCGACCGGGTCAACAGCGTGCGCAACAACGGCCCGGAACTCATCGAGCCGGCCCCCTGATCACGGCTTTTCTGTGTTCGCCGGCGCCCGGCCAACCGGGCGCAGCATGTCGGGCAGGGTGATGTCCGCGGGGGACAGTTCCGGCCTGGCTCGGAGGACGCGGAGCGGGTGACGGAAGGACCTGCCGGACCAGGCCGTGTCAGCGGAGACTTCCACCGCCACAGGTTCGACCAGCGTCAGGGCAACGGGGTCCTTGTCGCGGTTGAACCGGTCCAGGGTGGTGCCCTTCACCGTCGCCGGCCAGGGGTGGGCGCCGCGGGGCGGTTGCAGCCACCGCGCCAGTTCCCGCGCGGCTGTCGTCTTCAAGGGTGTGGATCTGCCGACGATCCGCAGCTCCCCGTCCAGAACCAGCCCGGCCACGACCTCTCGGGGTTCGGTGATCGGGCCGATGACTGCTCCGCAGATGATTTCCACGGTTTCGCGGTGCTTGAGTTTCAGCCAGGAACGGGCACCTGGGGTGTAGGGCTGGTCGGTGCCTTTGATGACCAGTCCCTCGATCCCGGTGTGGGGCAGCTCTTCAAACCACCTGGCTGCCTCGTCCGGATCGGTGGTGGCGGGGGAGAGGGAGAGCGGCGGCGCCCACCCGCGGGCCAGTTCTTCCAGGAGCGCCCGCCGCTGACTGAGCGGCAGTGCCCTTGCATCTTGTCCGGCCACGGCCAGAACATCGAAGGCGACGTAACTGGCCGGCGCCTGCCGAACAATTCCGGGGAGAGTCTTCGGGCCGGCGCCCAGGCGTTGCTGCAAGGCGGAGAAGTCCAGCCTGCCCCCGGCCCAGATCACGGCTTCGCCGTCGACCACGCACCCGGGCGGCACCTCTGATGCGAGGGCTGCCGTGAGTTCGGGGAAGTACCCGGTGAGCTCCTTGCCCTGCCGGGACCACAGGCTCACCCCGGCATCGTCATGGACCACGACGCAGCGGTATCCATCCCACTTGGGCTCATAGACCAGACTCCCGGGCAACGCACCAGCCCGTGGCAGCCTCGTGACGACCCGGGCCAGCGCCACCTTCAGCGGCGGGACAAGGCCCGCCGGCAGCCCCGATCCGGGCGGCGTTCTAGCACCGGCCATCGAGGCCTTCCAGCGCCTCTACCTCGGCGGCATCCAACAACGCATGAGAATCGGCGCCGGTGGCCCGGGCCAGGTCGTCCAGGGATTTGAAGTGGACCCGGGCGAGGGTGATGGCCACCAGCTCGAGGTAGGCGGTGCCGTTGCGCTGTCCCAGGCCATTCAGATAGTCGAGCATGCGCCCTTCCAGCGCGCCGGGGCCTTCGGATTCTTCCGCGGCGAGCCGCGTCAGTGTCAGGGCTGCCAGCTCCGGGTTGTCGTAGATGAGTCCCATGGATCAACGCTACGCACCCCGCTGGCGCGGTCAAGAGCAGCCGCTAGCGGCCACCGGCAGGATTCCAACGCCCGCAGCGGGGGGAGTAGATTCGTCTTTTTGTCCGAAAAGTTCCGTATTTCGTTACGTATTCCGTTACGTCTTTCGTTATTACACGAAAGACGCTATGATGACTCTATGAGCGAGAACACCGTTGAGGTTGATGAGCGTACGTGCAGGTTCCCGGGCTGTCAGCGCCCGGCGATGGCCGCCGAGGCCGGCACCGGCCGGCCTCCGGAGTACTGTGACGACCCGGCCCATACACGCGCGTCGGCGTGGCGGGCACGCCAGCGCACCAGCGAGAACGCTGCCCGGGTTGCGGAGGCCCGGCCGGTGGATTCCGCACGTCAGCGGGCCAGTGAGATCAGCGGCCAGGTGAGCGGGATGATTGAGCACCTGGGTCAGCAGCTGGCGGTCCTGGTTGAGGAACTGCGCACGGTGGGTGATCCCGAAGCGGCAGAAGCTCAAATTGAATCGGTAGCCAGCGAGGCGGCCGAGCAGGTCGCGGGTGCGAACGCGCGGGCAAGCCGCGCCGAGCAGGCCCAGCGCCGGGCTGAGGCCGAGAAGGCTGAGGCCGACGCGGCAGCTGAAGAAGCAACGCGAACGAGTGAAGAACTTGCCCGGAACCTATCAGGCATCCAGGAGGAGCTGGATGCGGCACGGGCCGAGGGGGAGCGGCTCACCATGGAACTTGAGCAGGCCAATTCCTCGGCCGCTACCGAACGGGAGCTGGCGCAAGCCGAGAGTGCCGGCCTGCGGGCCGACCTTGAAGGGGTACGTGCGCAACTGACACTGACCGAACGCGAACGTGACGCCGCCGCCGAACGGGCCGGGACAGAGGAACAGGCTCGGGTGGCGGCGGAGCGGCGCACGGGAGCGGCCGAGAGCCGGGTTGAGGCGGAAACTGCGCGCGCTGACCGCGAGGAGTCCGCGGCCGAAGAGGTACGGGGTCAGCTGGCGGGTGTCCGTGCCGACCTTGAGGCCGCCCGCGAGGCGGTGTCCGATATGCGCAGCACCGTGGCAACGCTGACGGCGGAGCGTGAAGCAGCACGGGCAGACGTCGAGCGGGAGCGCATCCATGGCGATCAGCGCGTCAAGGACCTTCACGAGACCTACAGCCGCCAAATCGACCAGTTGCGCGCCGAACTCACCCAGGCCCGCGACGCGAAGAATGCAGAACGCCGCCCGGGCGCCGGTGGAGACCAATAGCGGCCAGGGGAGGGCCCTGTCGCCAGGGATCATTCAGGGATGCCGGAACCTCCCGCACCGGACTTGGCAAAGACGTGGCCAGCCGCGTTAGCCGCAAGTCCGGTTTGCGCTACCGCCAGCGGTAGGATTCCAGCGCCCGCAGCAGGGGATCGGGGCCACCTTTCAGGTGGTCTACGGGACGGGTTCCGGCAAGGGCCTTGGACGGGGTGATCATCCAGACGGCGAAGTAGTTGTGAGGGAGCTCCAGCTCCATCGCCCGCTGAAAGAGTGCCGTGACGGTTGGCTGGAGCTGCCCGCCGGGGAGGAACTGGAATCCCGGGCAGAAGGTCCCGTCGGCAAGGAAGACGCGAATGAGCTGGCGCATCACCGGTTCGGGGTTTTCCATGAGCTCGGAGAGCCGGCGGTGCACTTGCTCGAGGGCCGGCAGCGTGAATTCCGCCCGGATCGCTGCCCACGTTTGATCGTTGATGGGTTGGCCGTTCACTCTTCTTCGGTTGTTTCGTCGGCGTCGCTGATGCTTTCCAGGAGCCACTGGGTGGAGAGCGGTTCCCGGCGGAGCGTGGCGGTCCGGAGGGAGGAATGAGTGTCGGGACGGACCTGGACCCGCCAATATTCGATGCTGACCAGGTCGCCGCTGCCGACGGCTGCTGTGCGCCGGCTGTCCCACCAGGCGTCGCGTCCGAACCAGTGCTGGGAGTCCGTGTCGGGATCGACCAGCCAGATCCGGCCGTCGTGGCGGATGGCGAGGGGTTTGCCGGCCGGGTCGGTCCGGACCTGAAGCTCGTTGGTCTGGGCTGGGGCTTCGATGGTGCTGGTCATGGGGGTGCGTTCTTTCGTGGTGCGGTCGTGCGGGGGAAGTTTGGTTAGGCGGCTTTGACGAGGGGGAGTTCGTCCCAATGGGTGGTGTACCGGGGGGAGAGCATGTCCCGTTTCATGATCCAGTCCGGCCCGCCGCGGATGCCGCCATGGCCCAGGCCAATGGAGCCGCGCCCGTACCGGCGGGTGATGTCTTCCAGGAGGGTGCCGACGTGGCGTTCCTCGTGCGGGTTCTCGAACAGGGCCAGGGGTGCCTGGTTGCCCGTGGGGCGCAGGTCGGTGACCATGATCCCGGCCCTGGCGTACCGGATGCCCTCGCAGATGCGGGGCAGCAGGGCGTGGGCGGCCCTGGTCAGGATCACCGGGTCCGCGGTCGGCATCGGCAGCGGCACGCAGACCGAGGGGTAGGAGGTGTCTTTCGGGTTGAAGTGTGAGGTGCCCGCGAACGCGGTGAGGACCTTGGCCTGGAGCCCGTGTTTGGCCAGCCGCGCCGAGGCCTGCTGGCCGTAGACGCTCATGACCTGCCGGATCCCGGCCGCCGTGGTGATCGGGGTGGCGAAGGAGCGGGAGAAGATGAGCTGGTCCCGCCCGATGCGTTCTTCCTCCATCGGGATGCAGGGGGTTCCCTGCAGTTCCAGGACGGTGCGCATCATGACCACGGAGAACCGGTCCCGGATCATCACCGGATCCGCCCGCGACAGATCCAGGATCGAGTGGATCCCGAGGGCGTTGAGGCGTTTGGTCAGCCGGGTGGCGACACCCCAGATCTCGATCACCGACAGGCGGCGCATCAGTCCTTCCCTATCCGCGGCGGGCACGGAGTCCCAGTGGCAGACCCCGCCGAAGGCCGGGTTGTTCTTTGCCCACTTGTTCGCCAGCTTCGCCAGGGTCTTCGTGGGTGCGATCCCCACGCAGACCGGCACCCCGACGTTGCGCCGCACGGCGGCTTTCATGTCCCGGCCCAGGCCCACGAGTTCGTCCGGGGTTCCTTTGACGCCGAGGAACGCCTCGTCGATGCTGTAGACCTCGAGCCAGGCCGAGTACCGGCCGAGGAGTTCCATCACCCGGGCGCTGATGTCCCCGTAGAGCTCGTAATTACTCGAGAGGGCCACGAGTCCCCATTCCTTGGCCCGCGGGGCGAGTTTGAACCACGGCTCACCCATGGCAATACCCAGGGCTTTGGCCTCGGGGGAGCGGGTGACGGCACAGCCATCGTTGTTCGACAGCACGATCACAGGCCGGCCCTCCAGGGACGGGTCGAACGCCCGCTCGGCCGAGGCATAGAAACAGTTCACATCCACATGCGCGATCTGCGGCAGATGCCGCATCAGGGCCGGCTTAGACATTGCTTGCCCCGTGCCGGCAACGTTCCAGTTTAACGCAATAGCGCGCCTTAAACATGGTGAAGGCACCGGGTCGCGACGCCCCAGACGACGAGATCGGATAAGGACGGCACCCGGATATCCGGGTAGGCCGGGTTCTCCGCCTGCAGCACGACCCCGGTTCCGGTGATCCGCAGCCGCTTGATGGTCAGCTCCCCGTCCAGGACCGCGACGACCACGGACCCGTCCACCGGTTCCAGGGCCCGGTTGACGATCAGTTCGTCGCCGTCGCTGATCCCGGCGCCGACCATCGACTCCCCCGACACCCGCACGACATAGGTGCTGGTGATGTCCTTGATCAGGTGCTCGTTCAGGTCGATCCGGCCATCAAAGTAGTCCTGCGCCGGCGAGGGATACCCGGCCGCCACAGCGACCGGAGAGATCAGCACCGACAACAACGACGCGCCCGCATCTATCACACGGGGACCGACAATAACGCCCACAACACACCTTTTATTCGAATATATGTTCGATTTTCTTAAGCCTACATCGTGGCCCCGACAAAGGAACTATCGAAGGTTCAGGCGATCAAAGAGGGGACAGGTTGTACGCCAATGGGGACAGCCTGAGCTGTGCGGAGGGCTCCGCCTGACCCCAGTGGGCACAACCTGGCGGGACCCTCGCAGCGGCCCTGCTTCACGCTCGTCGACGGCCGGCGCGCCCCACACCTTGTGAGAACCAGGGCACCCGTGGTCCACCGGGTTTGCTGCGGAAAATCTGGTTGACAGGGGAAAAGAGCGCTCCTAGATTCTTAGTGTTCTACGTCCGTTTCTGGGCTGGTCATGCTTCACATTCACGCTGTTGCTGTTTCATTTGAGCGGCAATGCCGCCAGGATGCAGGAGGCCACGATGACGAAGACACCACTGGAAGATTTCCTCACTGAATGCGTCGCCGCAGATCCTGGCGGGGACGGCCTCAGCGTGGAGGAACTGTACGGCTTGTACCTGAGCTGGTGCGGGCTCGAAGGGTTCGCACCCGTGAGTGGCAGGGCGTTCAGAGCCGGATTACACGCAGCCAATGTCCCCATAGAAAACCGTGGACGACGCTGCCCGGATCTGAGGATGACCGGCCCCGCAGCGTGCGATTACCTCATCCACCGAGAACTCCCGCTCGCCGAGCTGGAACCCCCTGCCGGACGTCCTCAACCGACTCCACACCCCGTCCCTGAACGCATCGCGCCCCTTCCCGGCCGCCCGACCGGGGCAATCCGGGGCGTCGCGCCGGCCGCCTGACGGGCCCCGGCCCGGTCATCGACGCTCCCTCTCCGGGGTCGCGTCCGGTTTCAGCGCCAACTGGCAGCAGCCCGGGCTTCTTCTGCCGGTAGATGAGAAAAGCCTCCGCGCGAGTCCAGGACTCAAACGCGGAGGCTCCCGGCTCTCCAAGCTGGGGGGACTGGAGAGCCGACCTGAGTCTACTAGCAGTCCTGACGTCATGACCGCTGGCCGGCGGGAGGCGCGCCCTCCCGCTTACCGGAGGGGAGGACGGCCACGGGTTCTCCCCGTCTGCCATCCGGGAACGGCATCGTCCAGGAGCTTGACCTTCACGGGGTCGAGGTCGCCGCGGCGCCGTTTGTACCGCTGGGCGTGGATCCACACCCCGAGGGTGTGTTCACGCTCTGAGTCATAGTCGTGGTGGCGTGGCCAGCCGTGGCCTTCCTGACGGAAATCCACGAGCTCGCCCAAACGGTCGTGCCACCTGGCTTCGTCCGCAGCCGCCCGGTGGTTCCCTACCCATTCCGGAACCCGTGCGAGTCCGTCACGGTATGCCGGATCAAGGGTGCCTTCGGCTGCTTCGCGCCGACGATCAGAGAGCCACCGGGCCATCGACCGTTCACCCCTGTCCTCCGAGTGGCCACGGGGGAGCCGGCCCTCGGCCGTAATCCAGGCGATGACCTCCTCCATCCGGGCAAGCTTCCTGGGGGAGGGACCGCGTTTGGCGCCGGCAGCGGCCTGGTGTTCGGTCTCAAGCTCCAGATCCCGGCGGCGGGCGATGACCAGGTGGTACCCGACGACGGCGGGATGAACGCGCACGAGCTCAGCGATGCGTTTCCGGCTCAGCCCGAGCCGGTACATCAACACCCATTCCGCGTCGGGAGCGCGCCGCAACCGCCTGTCCATGATGGACCCCATCCTGCCACGGCCCTGCCCACGAGACGGGGCGGGAACCCCAGGGACCAAGGACAGTGCTTATGGCCGTCCGCTGCTGCGGCCCGGCGGCCAGGTCAGGTGGGGGCCGTGGCAGGGCTTTGCCGTGCCCAGACTGCTGCTTTTGCCACCGTCGGAGCCTGCCTTTCCGGGGTGGCTCCCGGGGCCGGGTCAGGTCAGGTCGGGGATGTCAGTCCGTGCCGATGAGGTCGAAGTCCAGGTCGAGGTCCAGCGGCGAGGTCAGCCGTCGCCAGGTGGAGGTGACCGGGGCGCTGGTCAGCGCCCGGGCGATCGGCATCCGGTCTGCGGCCACGAGCTGATCCAAGGTCAGCCCTGTCAGTGCGGCAATGTCTCGGACGGGGACCTGGAAGGTGCGGAACGGGCCGAGCGGGGGAGCTTCGTCGATGGCGCCGGGCCGCGGGACGTCGGGCAGGTTCGCGAGCTCGGGTGTCTGGTCCACAATATAGCCGGTTGCGGCGAGGTCGCCGTGGTGGAGGAAGACGGCGACCTTGAAGTACCGCAGCGGAATGTTCACACCGCGGTAGGCCGGGTCGGTGACACTGAAGATCGGGCCCGTGAAAACGACGAGCCTCCGGCCGTTGTCGGCTGCGTTCTCCTGCAGATAGCTTTCCAGGCCGAGCCAGAGGCCCAGGCCCTGGTTGAACGTTGCCGCCTGGGGCGCGGCGTTCGTGTAGTGGAAGGTGTCCTCGTTGGCGCGGGCTGCCTCGTCCCGGGTCTCGCCCCAGACGGCTGAGGCCCGGCGGACCAGGTGGCCGCGGTCGATGTCGTTGCGGGCGTAAACCCGCTCGCCCGTCTGCTGGTCTTCGCCCAGCCGGGGATCGAGCCGCCAGCGGATGCCGGAACGGTCCAGCTCGATCAGCTTCGCCCCGTCAATCCCCAGAGCCGCCACCGCGGCCAGGCGTTTGTCCAGCCGCATGAGCACCGAGAAATGCGTGTAGGGCAGAAGGACCGTCTCGACCCCGGCCAGGGTCGGAACAGGCACCGGCACACCGAGGAAGCCGGCGTCGAAACCGGCCCGGTCCGACAGATCGCGTCCAGCAGCAGGGCCCGGTCCCAGCAACAGTTCATCCATGCCCGGACCCTAACAGCCGCCGGTGACAACGAAGTGAAGGACCCGCCCGCTCACAAGTCCCGGGCCCGAAGGCAGAACGGGAAACTCCGGCCCGGCCCGCGGGCACCGCGGGTTCAACGACACTGCTTTCGGGCGTCCGCTGGCGCGGCCGGCTGTGGGGTCCAGTGCTGTCTGTCGCAGGGCTCCGGCCCGCCCTGGCCCGTGTCTACGTCTTCGACGTTTTTTGGTTGCTGTCCTTCGGATTCTAGGCGTCCGCTCCACCCCGTCTAGCCCCGGTTCCGCAAGCTCCACCGGGGCCTGCGGTGCAGGAAATGTCCCTCCGGCGCTCCTGCGTCGCTGATTCCCTCCAGGAATTTCCCGCCCCTTGCCCTGCGGGTAGACAGGGCTCCGTCGGCCGCCGAGCAAGCGAGCTTGCCAGCAACCAAAAAACAACGGGGGGAGAGGGGAAGCTGGCCGGTCACCTAAGCCGCCCCACCCACCGAAATCCTCTGCAAAAGGAGCAACACCATGATTGAAAAGATCAACCTCACCGGTCCCGCGGACCTGCTGGCGACCATCCCGCACCTGCTGGGGATCACGCCCTCGGAATCGTTCGTGGTCCTCACCGCCCAGGCCGGTGCCCTCGGGGCGACGCTGCGGGTGGATGCTCCCGAACACGTCGAGCCGGGCAACTACGCGCAGACGCTGACCAGCCACGCCGCCAACGATGACAAGGCTACGGCGTCCTACGTTGTCGTTTACACCGACGAGGATCAGGACAGCTGCCCCTACGCCGCGCACGTTGCCGCGCTGGTGTCCGAGCTGGCCGCCGCCCGGATGCCGGTGCGGAACGTCTGGCTCGTGACCTCCACTCACTGGACGGAGTTCGGCACGGAAGAGGAGCACCCGCTGGAGCAGATCACTGACAGCCAGGCCAACGCGGCGTTTACCTTCTTCGGCAGCGCGACGGACATCGACGTCTATAACCCCGCCCTGCTGGGCGCCTGGGCCATGCCGGTACAAGCACCCGAAGGCAGCGAAGCGGACATTGAGGAAGCATGCGCGGCGTGGGCGGCCGTGCTGGACAGCACCGGGACCCCGGACAGCGACACGGCCCGGAGCATCGCGGGAGCGTTCCAGCACAAAATGGTCCGGGACTTCCTGTTCCGCGAGACCATTACCACCCAGAACGGCAACTTCGCCGACGTCATCCTTGGGACCTTCAGCGGACGACCGGACTGGACCCGGGTGGACCGGGCCCAGTCCATCGCGTTCGAGCTGATGAAGGCAGTCCCGGCAGGCCAGCGCGCACCGATGCTGACCCTGATGGGCTGGCTGGAATGGCTCAAAGGAAACGGCACCCAGGGCAGCCGGTACCTCAAGCACGCGGACACGGACGCGCCCGGGTTCCGGCTGGCAGGGCTGCTGCAGGAACTGATCAACCGCGGCTCAGTCGCAGACGTCGCCCGCGACCCGGAAACCTCCTACCAGCGGCACAACAACAACTAAAGGACAGGGCCGGGCCGGGATCATCATGAGATCCCGGCCCGGCCTTTTTGCCGGTGGCGGGGCGGCCTCCCCCGCTTCGCTCCGCCGGCCGCCTGACGCTCGCGCGGGCGCAGCTCGGGAACCCAGCTAGCGTGTAGAAACCACGGCTACAGTGAACCCAAGGAACACTGCACCGACCAGGAAAGCGTGAGCATGGGAACCGAATACATCCTGACCGACGACGACAGGCCGGCGGCCGAGCCCTGCCTGGCCGAAGACGTCATCGAAATTCGCCTGCTCACCGCCGGCGAACCAACCGGGCCCGCGAACATCGGCTGGGCCCAGGAACACCACAACCTCTAACCACCAGGCAGCGAGACGCTGCCCACCCAAATTTCCTTTGCAGAGGGAAAACCCGGAAAGGCCGGCACCTTGGTGCCGGCCTTTCCTCATGCCCGGGACTGTTCCAACACCCGGCGCCACAACAGGAACGCCGCCAGGGCATTCAGGGCGGTAATGAAGACATCGCCCGCTGCCGGCCGGGCAACCACAAGATCGAGGACTACCAGCGCCAGCGCCCCCGCTGCGGCAACTGTGAACACCACGGCCAGGACCCGGAGGACCCGCGGAGAATCCAGCCCAACACCGCGCCCCGCACGGCCCGGGCGGCTATCACACGCAGCCGGCTCAGTCATGCCCTCACCCTACTCAGGAAGGGCATGCTCGCAGGGCTCGCACCCATTCGGGCGTCCGCTGGCGCGGCCGGCTGTGGGGTCCAGGGTGCGCCGTCGCAGAGCTCCGGCCCGCCCTGGCCCTGACTTACGTCTTCGACGTCTTTTGGTTGCTGTCCTTCGGATTCTAGGCGTCCGCTCCACCCCGTCTAGCCCCGGTTCCGCAAGCTCCACCGGG
>NZ_JBVAYZ010000027.1:0-59704 GCF_055412865.1 Pseudarthrobacter ribosi
AATCCTGAGGCGAAGGAAGAAGGGCCTCCTCCTCGACATCAAACTTCCGTTCGATCTCAACAACGCGTGTCGCGGACATACCGAAATTCTACGTCCCGCGCTCCGGCGCCGGGCATAACGGCCTCATGCCAGGGACAACACAAATGAGAGCACGAACCCGGCCGCGGTGCTCAAAGCAACTGCCGGTCCTCCGTGCTCGAAAGCCTCCGGCATGAGAGTGTCGGCCAACGCTGCGATCACCGCTCCGGCCGCGAAGGCAAGCGGCAACGAGATCGTCTCGGGGCTGCTGCCGGAGAGCGGGCCGGCACCTATCACGACGGCGATGACCAGCACTACCGAGCACAGACCCCAGAGCCTGATGATGGCGGAGGCGGACATGCCTTGGCTGCGCATGGAGGCGGATCCGACGAGGGCCTCTGGCAGGTTGGAGACGAAGATCGCTGCCAGCAGCGCCAGTCCGCCTGTACCGTCGCCCAGCGAGACACCGAGCGCGAGATTCTCCGGCACTCCATCAAGTGTGGCGGCGGCCAGCAGAGCCAGACCCGCTGCGCCCCTGGTGGAGGCCGCTGACGGCGCCCGCCCCGTGGCGGCGGCGTCAGTGTCGAGCTTGGGACTGCCCCGGTATTCATCCGCGGGAATCGGGTGCGAACCTGCCTGGGCCCACCGGTCGAGTAGCGCGCTCAGGACCGTGAACACCACGGCACCGATGAACAGACCGGTGGCCGCGAGCCAAATTCCGCCGCGCTCGAAGGCATCCTGGAACAACTCGAAAGTCAGGGCGGTAATCAACGCACCAGCTGCGAACGAGAGAATCATGGCCAGGACACGCTTGGGCAACTCGAAACGCACACCCACGAAGGCCCCCAGCAGCAAAGCACTGGAAGTCAATACACCGAAGAGCAGCGCCATCCCCACATCGACATTATGGATGGCAGCCGGAACCGAAGACAACAGAAAACAGACAGCGATATATGTGGTCCTCTCCCGGGAACGTTCATCGTCCCCTGGACGCTGCGCATGGCCCGGAAACTAAACTGGAAGCGCGCCGGAGTTGACGCATGAATTCGTCTCGGAAGGGCAGGATCATGACAGACCGCAGCGACTCTGAAGTACCGGCGGACAGGCACCGGTGGAAAGCCCAAGGCGCTACCTCTCAGGCCCGGCGCTTCGCCTGCGGCACGGACGCCCAGGCCGATGACTCCCGCAGCGGTGCAGAAGTGGGAGAGGCCGTCGACGTCGCGGAGCCGGGCACCAAGGCGCAGGGCATCACTCGCACCCGGAACGGGCCAAGACAGGCGAGGCGCCCGTTGAGCAGGTGTTCAACGACCCCGCCATAACCGAGGGGCAACGGACCGTGACCGGCTCTGCATCAACAACCGGGGCTGTACCGCCTGGGCCTTCACCTGCCATGGCCATCGCCGCCCTGCCCGGCGAGCTTCATGGTTTTCTCCCCGGAGGTGCGCTACACCGGAGCATCGGTGGCGTGCACCATCTCCCAGGTCTGGGGATCCGTCTTCGCACCCACCATCGCCACGGCGCTGTTCGCCGCCACTCAATCCAGCGACTCCATCGTCATCTGCCTCCTTATCGTCTCGGCCATCTCTGTCACGTCCGCAAAGAAGCAGCGCGACAAAACGGCGAACCGCAAGAGACCCACAGGCATACAGAACGCAGCACTGTGGATGCATGATCAGGGCGCCCCTGGCATCGAATGGTCCGCGTTTTAGTTTGATTGTGTTCATGAATTACTCCGTTCCTGTGCTGGCTTGGCTGTTGTGGTTCCCAAGAGGCTGGTGCCGCGTCACCCGTCTCTCGCACGGGTTTCCCCGGCAGGTCTGTGTCTCGAGTGGATGGGAACCGGATAGGGCTCGTTGGAGCAATTTCAGTTTGCCGGTGCCCCATTTATGAGGGCGATGGACCGTCTTCGAGCATGCGGGGCCTGTTGATCATGAGCAGTCCCGCGGTGAGGGCCAATAGCCATCCGCCGAGCAGGGCGAAGGATGCAAACCAGCCCCACTGACGTCATGCAGCAGGCCGAACAGGAGCGGTCCCACGCAGGCCAGCGATTAGCCGACGCCTTGGGCGAATCCGGACAGGGCACCGGAGCCGACTGTCGTGCGGGTGCGTTTGTTGATCTTCAACAGGGCAAAGGAATACGTGCGTTGGCCGAGGCCGGCCACGATAACCCAGATCGGGGCGCCCCCTTGGGCTGCCTGAGCCCAGCGGGGTAGCCGTACGACCCGCGTTTGTCCCACAGCCTGTGGGACAAACTGCCGCAGCCGTGTGACTTCTAGCGGCCAGCAGCCGGACGGGCTGGAGGCGTGGGGGCTGTGCCGACGGCGTCACGGCGCCGGCCCGGGGGAGTGGTCTCAAAAGCGGCCCAATGCAGAGGGAGTTGGGGAGTCAGGTCGTACTTCTCCTTGAGAACGTCATCGATCGACGTTTGACCTGCCAAGAGGTGACCAGCGCCCGGCTTCTTCTCCGCTCGTCCCCTTGCCATGTCTTGACGATACGAGCACCGAGTGGGCGGGCGGAGCAGACACGCAAGAACCAGTAGTTCAGGCTGTCATAACGTTCGCTATCGGCCGCAGGAGCAGAGTCACAGACTCCGGTAGTGACGGACTTTCTAGTCTTAGCGCGGCAGTCCGCAATCCTTGACAGACCGCGGTTTCAGGTCCCTTACTCAGCGTCCGGCGGAGATAGTGCACGACCTGCCTGCACAGCCGCACCAAGTCAATTGAGAACAGAAACTACCGGGGGCGGGCCACATCTGACGAGCCGCCCTGCGCCGCACGACCGCCCCTGACCATATGGCTGGACGGGGTGGGGGTGCTTGGACGGACTCAGACATGCAGGCTGGGCCGGTAGATGAGCTCTTGGATGTTGCCGTCGAGGGTCCGGTTCTCGATCAATTCGAGGTCGAAGTCGGCCGCACCCTGGAAGATCGGGTCCAGTCCGGTCTGTCCGGTGATCACAGGGAAGAGCGTCACCTGGACGCGGTCGACGAGACCGGCGGCCATCAGCGCCCGGTTCATCGACAGGCTGCCGTGCGAGCGCAACGGCACCGTGGACTCCTCCTTGAGTCGGGCGACGACGTCGACGGCGTCACCGCTCACGACGGTCGCGTTCGGCCAGTTGAGGGGTCCTTCGAGTGTGGTCGACACCACCGTTGCCGGCAGGTTTATCATCCGGGTGACCCACGGGTCACGCACCTCGGGCTCCTCGGTGCTCGAGGCCAGCATCCGCGCGAACGCCCGGTAAGTATTGGCCCCGAAGACCATCCGCTGTTCCTCGCTGTACAAGGCGAGGCGGTGATCGAGCAGCTCGGGACCTTGCTTGCCCCAGTATCCGGTCCAGTTGCCGCTGGCGGCGCCGAAGCCGTCGAGGCTGGAAAAGACGTCGAAGGTGTAGGTAGCCGTCATGATGCTCTCCTCGAGTACGGTGGATTATTCAAGGCCCAGAGATTGATGAAGTTCGACGTGTCCGTGCTGCGAACTCTAATGTCCGTGAGTCGACGTAACTAGCGTCGTGACACTCTGGCGGTAAGACACGCATCAGATTCAGTTTTGACCTCCGAGATTGGCACCCACGTGCCGCGGCGAGGAGTCCGATTTCGGCACCTATAAGTTGCCTCAGGCAACCAGCTTTACATAAGATCCGTTGTCGGCGTTCTATTTTCGTCCCCAGCAGGGGTCGAATCGAAGCTCTCAAGCACGCCTGCTCTACGGATTCGTTTCCAGCCACCTATGCCACGGACTTGCGGAAATCTGAAGAGCAAACTAATGGAGAGAACTCAGGCAAACAAGCCATGCGCTCAATCCTGTACGGACGCGGACTTTTGCCTTATAGGCGTACTCCAAAGCGGCCGTCACGGGCGATTAGTTCACCATCAATTGAAGCTTGGAGGCAAGAATCTCCTCGGCCTCGGCTGATAGGTTTGCCCCAAGGATCACGTAGAGGGCTAGTGCTTTATCGCCTGAGGAGATGAAGGCTTTCACCTGGATGACGTCGGAGTCCATCGACGGCGGCCAGGCGATAACGAGTTGCCCGTTCTCGAAATCCAACTTGCCAGATACAGCCCACGCATCATTTGGTTGGAGCGAGAGCGGTCCCGGGTTATCCCAGCGAAAAACCCCGTAATGCTTATCGCCACCCACTTGAGTCGTGAAGTGGAGTTTTCCCTTTGTGCCGGTCAAATCGCCAGAATCCTTGGTCAGGCACCCTGCAAGCTGCCAGGAGCCCATTTGTGCCGGCGGTAGAACGTTGTACCCGAGGGCGGGATCATCGACCCAACTGCCACGCTTGTGCGCTTCCTTGGTCAGCTCGAATGAGTGTTCTGTCAGGTTAGCTATGAGGATTGCGACAGTGTGATCGGTGTCGATCGCGTCATAAACAGCCTTCAGTGATTTTTCGACTTCCTGCGCGGCCGAAGCAACCTTCCTTGCGGTTTCTCCGACAGCAGCAGCGACGTCGCCGACGGACTCAATTGCCTGAATGATAGCCATTGGGGTTCCTAACGATGAGCTCGGGAAGAGCCTGTCCAGCGGATATTTGCCGAGCGACGGTCCTAGTGTCGCCCCTGAAGGTCCACCGGTTCGAGTTCCCGAGTACGAATTTCTAATATTGAACCGCGGTCAATTGCCGGTCAAGGCCTCCACTACTTCATGGTGGCTAGAGCCGCGTACAACATTACTTGCCGATTTCTCTTTAGATCGGGAGTAGCCGCCCCTAGGGTCACACAGGAAAGTAGGGGCTGCGGATCCCGCAACCCCCACCCTCAAAAACTACTGCCTGGTGCGCGCCCTAACGGCATCGCCTTCATGCGGAACCCGTGCGCCGCCGTCGTTCTTCAGCACCCCGGCTGGCTGGTCCCACACGTCACCAGCGGTGCGCTACATCGATCACCAGCCGAGACACGTTGTCCGGTCCGGCCAGCGTGAATACCCGGAACGGCAGCCGTGCGCGGACGCCCAGCCCGATCTGAGTCACCGCCTCGAAGGTGCCGGCGAAGGCCACCTGGCGGAAGGTCGGGAAGCCGGCAACGTTCACCGCTTCGTCCCGGTTCGCCGGGGTGTAGGTCGGATTGTAGTTCTGGTCATGGGCCGGTGCCATGACAGTCACTCCGAGGAACGCGCCGCCCCGCAGCGGAACCGTAAAGCCGGACCCGCCCTGCGTCACGGCCCTGACATAGCGCACGGTGTATCTGGGGACCTCGCCGTTAGCGTCCAACACCAGGCGGTCGAAGCAGGCGAGGCGCCCGGAGCGGATATTGGTGATCGGATCCTGGCCTGGACCCAACGCCAGCGTGGCGGTCGACTTGGCCAGCGAACCCCAGGTGATTCCGCAGAAGGGGGCCGTCGAGGCGGTGCCGGGCACAACGAGTCCCAGTCCTGCGGTCAGCGCCAGGACCGCCAGGACCGCCAGGACCGCATGCAATTTCGTCGTGATCGGCCGGCGTTTCCGTTTTGCGGTATTCGGCAGCGTTTGGGACATGGTCCCGCGGGCGAGGGGCCCGTTTCCGGGTCCGGAATGCTTGGGCAGCCGTTCCCACGGTGCCCGGAAGTTGATGCTCATTTACATCCTGCTTGCTCAAGGGATTGCGAGTGAAGACGTCCACTGGACGTGATGGCCTTATTGCCATGTAGTGGGATGGCACGCCCGCTCCCGTTCGCGGTGCGGTGTGATGCGTTCAGTTTGTTCTCCCAGACGACGGCAAACGAGCAAGATTCGAAGACAATAATGAAACGGTTAAGCATCTATGCACGGGTATTTCAACCCCTGATTATGGACGATGAACCACTGATCGTGTGCCGGCGAGATCCTCGCGGCCGGTGTCTCTGCCTCCTTTTCCATCCGGGTCAAACAAACGAGGGCGTCTACGGCCGCTCCTGATGGGCGGACCGTCAGCAGCTGCGGATTTCCGCCCCAGGCGCTGTGCGCAGAACGCGCCTTGCCCGTATACGAAAATCAACGGCCGAACGACGATCGGCCGCGCGCCGCAATGGAATCCGTGCGGGCTTGGGAACGTGACGCGACTCCAATGACTGGTTGTCGTTCCGCTGCCTTCGAAGCCAATGCGGCCGCTCGCGATGCGATCGCAGCGGGCGTACCGAGTGCTGCCCGTCAGGGCTGCCGCAGTCGTCGCATGGTTGAGCGTTCATGGCACGCGGCCACATGCGCTGCAGAAGCTATCGGACTTAGCGGGACAGGGGACGCCGATCGCAAAGCCGAACGTACATGACATGGTTTCTGGGGGCGGCAGGCTTCGCTGAGCCGTTGGCTGGCGCCCTAAGAGGGGTTTGTGTGGGGAGATCCGGTTGTTCGTTGCGCCAGCGCTGCGGGCTGAAGCAGGGGTAGGGTCCCAGAGCCTGTTCAAAAGTCGTCGTTACGGCTTGGCTGCCGGGTGCCACGCCGGTGATCGTGTAGACGCCGGCGGGCACGGCCAGCACCGGGATCGCCGCCACCCGTGCTCCGGACCGTCGAGTCACCGCGTTGCTCGACCCTTGGATCACAAGCGAGTTACACCAGTCACAGCCGTATCAACTTTGAACTGACCTTGGTAGGCTCCCCGTCTATGGACATGCTGAAGGGCGAACAGATCGCCGAGGCCAACTTGACCGACTGGCGCAAACTGGCCCAAGGACTGCATGCCCGCTACCTGGTCGACGACTTCGGCACCGGCGCACGGTTCGTCGCCGCGGTGGGCGAGGCGGGCGACCCGCTCGGACACCACCCGCGCGTGTCGATCGGCAAGGGGTACGTCGACCTCAAGCTGATCACAGACGACGCCATCTACCGCGACGGCGAGGGCACCGAACACATCGTTGAATGGGTGACCCAGCAGGACGTCGACCTGGCGCGACGAATCACCGAGATCGCCGCCGACCACAAGGTCGACGCCGACCCGGCCTCGGTCAGCGACATCGAGCTCGGCCTCGACACGGCGCGCTCCGCGACCATCGCCCCGGTGTGGGCCGCCCTGCTGACCGGGAGCGCCGAGGCCCAGGGCCGCGGGTCCCCCAGCGACGAAATCCGGGACGCCACGGGACGGGTACCGAACCTGTGGTTCGGGGACGTCGACGAGCACGAGACCTCGCGTCAGCGGTTCCACATCGAGGTCTATGTGGCGCCCGAGGTGGCCGAGCAACGGATCGCCGCCGCCCTCGCCGCGGGCGGGACCGTCATCGATGACAGCAACGCGCCCTCGCTCACTGTGATCGCCGACCAGGACGGCAACAAGGGAATCGTATGCATCGACGTGTCCGCTTCGAAGAAGGATTGAAACGCCAATTCGGTTGACCCGCGGCGCGCGGCCTGGGTCACTTCGGCCCGCGAGATCGAATACAGTGAACGGCTCTCCGGGCGGGCCAGCTGTCGAGATGCAGCGAAGATTGCACGTGATCGTGCTGTCTATCTTGCACAATCGGTCGCGTCAGGCGAGGTTAGTCTCTCGACCGCGCGTCCTCGGAATCGCGTTCGGGGTCCGCTATGAGGTACTCGTACGTTTCGCCGTCCAGCATAAACGATGGCATGCCGCCAGCGTAGCCAGAGGGGCTAAACGCAAGAAAGACGCAGACAAAACGCACGGGGAATCAAAGGAAAAACAGGGGGAGCCCGAGGGTATGGCGCCGTCTGAAGGCACAAGCGAGGTGGATCCGTCCCGAACGAGGAGACGAGCTGCGCGACCTGGCGGGGCGCAGGTGCCCTCAAAGGTTCCGCTGGTGCTGGCAGTGGACCTCTCCACCGTTGCCGTGGTTTCACTGGTGCTAATCGGCATTGTCTTGGCCATGGGCAAGTCCGACTGGCCACGGAATGGGCAGGGTTGGAACGCTTGGAATGTCGGCCCGGCGCTCCCGCACCTGGTGATTTCCAGACCGGGGCCAAGGCCGATTCCACGTTCGTCCGTCAGCCGTTCTCATTTAGATCGAAGTCGAGATCAAGGCGCCTTGTGTTCTAAGTCGCCGCTAGGTTGAAGCGACTCGGGGTCTGGGCGACGGTCTATGACGCGTATTGTGCACCGGCTGGCAGCCGGTGCGGCGAACTTCGCGTACGACCAAGGTCACCAGCTGCAAGTCCTTCGAGCCGAGCGTGCGTGGCGCCAGAGTCGCGGCGTCATCCATAGCGTCCTGGACTTGGGAATCTCTACCCGTGGCGGTCGCCTGCCCGCTCCGCTGAAGTGAGCTGAGGAGCTTTCGATAGCGCAGTGATGCCCGACCACTGTTGCGTGCCGCATTCGTTGTCGTGACGGGCAGCCAGGGAAGGACAGACCCCTCAATGACCCGCACCGTGTTGCGGCGCCTCCAAAGCTCGAGGCAAGGCCGCGGCCATGATGTCTTCTGCGTCATGCCGGTCCCGGGAAAGCCGACGGATGAAACCGGCTGCGGCCTCAGTGCCCGCCGAGGATTTCCACAAGGGCGAACGAGAGGCCGAATCCGACGGCGATCGCGATGCCGGTGGCGGCGCCGGCGTCACGGAGCCCCTCCGGCACCATGCGGGTCGTTACGTTCGTCAGGATGCCGCCGCCGGCGAAGGCCAGCGCGAAGGCCACCACCTCGGGCGGGGCTGCCCGCAGCAGCACCATGAAGACGGCCACCGACGCGGCGCACAAGAACGTCATGGCCAGCCAGGCGGACATGACGTGGCGGGTGGTCATGCCTGACTTGCGCAGCGGTCCGGTGTCGGCCATGGCCTCGGGCACGCCGCAGAGGAAGACAGCGGCAAGCACCGCGGCACTGATGCCGTAGCCGCTGAGTAGTGCCCCGGTGATAACAACGGCTTCGGCGACCACGGACAGCCCGATCACAAGGAACCTGGGCTCGTGGACGGGAGGTTCGGACAGCCGCCGGCCGCGCACGGCACCCGTTACCACCCACGCCGTCGCCACGGCCCCGCCGATTAGTCCCACCCCGACATAACCGCTTCCGCCGGCCAGCCGGCCGGCCTCGGCGACGAGCTTGTAGGCGACGGCCGAGAGCAGGGCGCCGGCACCGAGCCCGGTCAGGATGCCGAGCAGGACGCTGTTGCCAACGCGCCATCGCAGGGCGAGCAGTCCACCCAGGAAGTACGAGGACCCGGCAAGCAGACCCCAGCCAAATGCCTGCAGCATCGGCGCCCCTTTCGGCTTAGTCACTAAAGCACCGCGCCTAGGCATCATCCCGAACGGCCGCGGGGATGGCAAGGGCCGCGCGCGAGGCGCCGCGGGCTGGAAGCTGTGCTCCGGCCCCGGGGAAAGGGGCCGGGCATCAGGGCGACAGCACCCTTTGGAGGGAACCGGGCCTATCCGGAGACCATCTTCCAGCCCATGATCGAACTGCTCCGGTCTGTCGAATTCCACGGCTTCACCTGCTGCATCGTCTCCGGAAACCTGGTGCCTCAAATACGATCTAGTACTGAGATGGTTGGGCCGCTTTTGAGGTGGCGCCGGGAAGGCGAAGAATCGCAGGGCTATTTGGCGTGGTTTGGCAGCGCTTTTTGGCGGGCGCCCCGACGTGGCGGGGGATGTCTGGGCGAGGGTGTTGTTCAATTCTGGCGGGCTAGTGCTTGGACCGAGGTTGATGGGATCGCTTGGTGATGCTGGTGGTCGCCGCAGCTGCTGTGAGTGCAATCGCCAGTAGAAGTGGTGCCCAGACCGTTTGTGTGATGGTTGCCCCAGCGGCTGCTGTTCCGGCTGATCCTGCAGCGATCTTGAGTGCGCCTACCCAGATGAAGACTTGGCTGCGAGCTTCGATGGGTGCGTATTCACTTCGGGCGGCGAGTGTGGCCGCGAAGAACATCGCGTTAGCGATTCCTGCCAGGCAGAAGGCTATGAAGGCTGTGGGGAGGGTCGGAGTAAGCATCACCAGTATCAGCGTTGCCGCCACGAGTGCGGCGAGGGAGCTCATGAGCGGGTCTGCGTCGCGGCGAAGGGGCCGGAGCATGAGCCCTGCTGATCCGAGAAGATTCCCGATCCCGTAGGCTGCGACCAGTGTTCCGGCAGCTGCGGCCCCGCCGAACGCGGGAGCTGTTGCAACCGCGTAGATCGGTAACGCGGCGACAGAGAAGGCAACGGTAACGGTGAGCCCGAGTGTGCGGCGGAGCGGACCACGTTCCCAAATCAGGCTAAGCGTTCGCCGGGGCGATGGGACGTCAACGGCCTTGTCGGGTGGTTCTTGCTTGGGGAGTGCGAGGACGGCTCCCGCCCCGACGACGGCGGCTCCGGCCAGGACCAGTGTCGCGGTGAGTGCGTCAGATGCTGCCGCGATCCACGCGACTGCTGCGGGGCCGAGGGTGCCGCTCACCCCGTAGCTTGCAACGTCCCAGCTTTGGGCTCTGCGTTGGCTGCGCTGCTCGGGGCCGGCGATGGAGGGCAGACGGCTGCTGACCCCGCCGGTTAGCATCGGCCCGAAGATGCCCGAGGCGAAGAGCAGCATGACCGGCCACACCGCCCACGCGACGGGCAGGAGCAGTGCAGCAGCAGCGAGCAGCACCCCGTGGAAGACAGCGGAGCACGCGATCACCCTTCGTCCGTCACTTGCTGTATCGAGGCGTCGTGCGATGAACGGCCCGAGCAGGTGGGGTGCGGTGATTGATGCTCCCAGGAGCCCGGCCAACCAGCCCGGCATCCCGCAGGCGTGGGCGAGCAGCACAATGGCGACCACTGCGCCGCCGTCTGCGCTGCGAACCAGGGTCGCGGCGGCGACGTAGCGCGCCAGCGGCCCGGCCCGGCGGTCCTCCCTGCAGGGAACGCCGAGGCCGGCGCTACCGGTTGAGCCCGAGCTCATCGACAATCCTGCCCACGTGGGCCCGCTGGTCCTCGGTCAATCCCTGGAGGGGAAGCGGCAGACACGATTTTGATGCCAGTCCCAGGTGCTCGGCGATGGCCGCGACGACCCGGATACTCCCGCCGAACTCGGCGAACAACTGCCACAACGGTGCAAGCCGTTCGGATTCGGCCAACGCATCCGGGATTCGCCCTTCCATGGCGGCTCGGGTGATCCGCATTGCAAATGCGGGTAGGGTGCCGCCGATGACCGAGTACCAGGCATCGCACCCGGCAGCCAGGCCGGCGGCGGCCTGGGCGTCTCCGGAGACGCCGATGGTCACGTGTTGGGGAATAACCGCCCGGATTTCTTCGACCCGGGCCTTAGCCAGCCGCGGGTCCGCCGGTACCCCCGGGATTTTGATGGAAGCGATGCCTGGCAGTTCGGCGATGCGTCCGTAAAGCCCGGTGCTGAAGGTGAAGTGTGTGGTGCCCGGATTGTCGTAGACGACGACGGGCAGTGACGAGTGGGCCGTGACCGTCCGGAAAAGTTCGAACACATCATCCTCAGTGAGGGGCTGATAGGTCATCGGCGCCAGCAGCAGACCAGAAGCCCCGGCCCGCTGTGCGTTTTCGGCGTTCGTCAGGACGTGTGAGGTCCGCAGTGCCCCGATCCCGATAAACACCGGTGTTTCGCCGGCGTTCTCGACAGCCAGGTGGGCCACACGGCTTCGCTCGTCACTGCTCAGGTAGGCGTAGGAACCGGTGGAGCCTAGCGCCGTGATGGAGTCGACCTTGGCCTCGCTGAGCCTTTGTATCAAGCGGATAAACGAGGTCTCATCTAGCGCATCGTGTGCCAGCGGGGTGATGGGAAAAGCGCTCAAGCCAGTGAACATCGTCTAACTCCTTTATTAGATTCCGAATGAAAGCAGAGTGTGGCCACGCCGGCTGTGAGCGTGCGCCGGCGGGTGCCGGAACCGGCACGTCGTTCGAGGACGTTAGCCGACGATGTCGAGATCCGCCGGGCTGGGGTTCTGCTCCTGGGGTGCCGGGAGCCGTCGTCCGCCCCGCTGCGCCGCGGCGCCGGCGAGGACGACGAGCAGGATGCCCAAGCCCTGGACCACAGAGGGCTGCTGGTGCAGGATGAGCAGTCCCAAGAGGACCCCGACGGCGGGTTCGAGGGCCATCAGTGTGCCGAATGCGGTGGGCGTCATCCTGCGCAGGGCGAGCATTTCGAGTGCGAACGGCAGCACAGGCAGGAGGATTGCGAGCCCGGCCGCAGCGGCCAGGATCCCGAAAGCAAGGTGCCCGGCGGCCTGCGGAATTCCGACGATGGCTGCCGTGGCCGCAGCGATCGGTACCGTCATTGAGAGAGCCCCAATTCCGGTGAACCGGTCCCCGACCCGCTGTGTGAGCAGGATGTATAGACCCCAGGCGGAGCCTGCCAGGGCGGCGAAGGCTACACCCGTCAGGTTGAAGTCACCCTGCCAGGGTTCGGTTAGCAAGACGACGCCGAGCAGCGCCAGTGCCGGCCAGAGGAGCGCATTCCGGTTGTGGCTGCGCACAGCGGCCACCGTCAGGGGTCCCAGGAACTCAATCGCGACGGCGGTGCCGAGCGGTATGTGCTCAATCGCGGCGAGGAACCCGATCGTCATCATGCCAGTCGCGACCCCGAGTCCGAGCAATGGCAGTACGTCTGCTCGGCGGACGGAGCGTAGCGGCGGGCGGGCAATCGCCAGGAGAATGATCGCTCCCATGCTTAACCGAAGCCATCCTGTTCCGGCAGGTCCTACTTCGTCGATCAGATCCACTGACAGGGCCGAGCCCAGCTGGATTGACAGGATCGCCGTCACGGCCAGCCCCCAGGGCGGGACTGGGACGTTCGAAGCGTTTCGCAGGTGCATGTCAGTTCCCTTCATGGCTTGAAGGGGGCACGGCTATCCGACGGCGGACGGTCCTGACGTCCGGACCGAGCCCCGCCAGCCGGTCGGCCAGGTCGTCGGCGGCGCCGTCGAGTGCCTCATCGGTCATGGGCTGGAGGGCATCGAGGATGAACAGCGCCGCTGTGGTGTCTTCTCGGAGTTGGGTTCTCCGGCCCTGGCGCCAGTTCCAGCGCCGGCAGATCACACCCGCGTCATCGCACCACACCACTTCGCCCGGATCTGGAGTCTCGATTACCTCAATGCCCCCCGCGAGGGTGTCAAAGGCCTCCGTGCCGGCGGCCCGGAGAAGCCGGGGGGCCCCGATATAGCCGGTGAGGTCCTCACCGCCCAAGGGGATCTGGTGCAGCACCGAGAGGGCGTTGTAGAGGTCGGTAAGCCGGTTCACCCGGGGCAGACCGGACGCCGCGCGGCGCAGCAGGGCCTCCAGGCTGTTGCGGGTGCGCTGCGGCTTGGCGCCGAACGCCTTGTAAGCCTCGCGCCACGCAGCCACGTGCGGCAGATCCTCCACAAGCCGTCCGCTCAGCGCTGCGCGGGCTGAGGCCTCCGCTGCTTGGAGCAGCGTGTCACTGGCCTGATCGCTCGGCCCCGGGACGAGCCCGTCGACAGCCAGCAGGACGGCCCGGTAGTCCGGCCGCACCGAGAACACTGCGGCATCGACCCCGGCGCCGTTCAGAAACTCCTGAAGCGTTTCCAGATCACGCATCGGTCGCCTCCGGCCGGTGTCCTGATCCCACGCCCGGTTCAAAGACCGCCAGGGAGAAACGGGCAGGTTCCTTGCCCACGGCGCCATACGAGTGCTCCACGTCGCCGGGAAAGGACACAGCGTCTCCGGCCTCGAGGATGAACGCCTCACCGGCAACCACGACGGAGATGGATCCCTCCTGGACCTGCAGCAGCTCCTTGGTCCCCGGTGAGTGCGCTTCGCTCCCGTGGGTATCCCCGGGGACCATCGTCCAGTCCCAGAGTTCCACCACATCGGGCGTCTCTGTCCCGGCCACCAGCACGCCACGGCCGCCGGCATCCGAACTCCACAAGGCGGCACCCTCACCCCTGCGGGTGACCGTCACTGGCCTGGGGCGCGGGAGTTCAACCAACGAGGGCAGTCCAATCCCAAGAGCGTCACTGATTCTCAGGAGCGTCCCGACACTGGGATTCGTGGCGCCCTGCTCGACGTTGACCAGCATGCGGCGGCTCACACCTGTGGCCTCTGCCAATTGATCAAGCGTCCATCCCCGCGACTGCCGTTCCTGCCGCACCCGGGCGCCAATTGCTACCGCGAGGGCAGATGTACTCTTATCCATGAGTGCATCATAGTGCACTAAGAGTGCACTTTGCACTTCGAGTTTGGTCCAATCAAGACGAAAGCGCCTAGGGCCATACCGGAAGATGGGTCGTCGCCGCCAGCTGGCGGGTGGGCGACCCCGGCTATAGGCGACCGTTCCCGAGACGGCACGGACGGCGCATCCCAGATCCGGCATTTCTGGCTCACGATCCGTGTCCGTTTATTACGTGTCGAGACCAGCGTTGGTAGACGGGACGCGTGAGGGCAGAACCCCATGCATCTCAAAGACGATCCATTACTGAGACGGCCGACCACTTTTGAGGTCGTGCGAGAAATGTCGAGGATCCTGCGGTTCGACACGGACCATCGATGTCTCAAAACCCGTCCAGCAACGGACAGTCTCACGGCAGATTGCTCGGCTTTAAGAGAATGTGGGGACATCCTACGCGAGGGTTTCCACCGCTGAACCGAACCTTGATCTGCAGCTCACGGCACTCCAGACCGCCGGCGCAGCCCGGACCTTCGCCGACAACGGCGTCAGCGGATCCACGGTCGAGCGCCCTCCGCTCTCCAGAGCCCTGGACCGGTTGGAGACCGGCGACGTACTCACTGTGTGGAAGCTGGACCGCCTGGGGCGCGACACCCGGCACGTCCTGGACAACATCGAAGACATCCGGGAACGCGGAGCGGGTTTCCGGTCCGTCACCTGGAATCACCGACGCCGCAATTAGTGCGCTTCCATCTCTATCACGAGGCGCGGGCCTAAATAACAAGCGATGCATGACGGTGACGGACAAAAGACGTTCGTTCCAAGGGTTCGGGCTTCCGCCGGCTAAAGGCTCCGCTGACGCGAACGATTTTCTGGTCGTGCCCAGCGCCTAAGGCCGGTGCATGCGACTTCTGACAGTGAATGCCCGGGACTTCTGAAATCGTCAGCAACCATTCCAGAGAATTGTCGCGTCTTGGCGCGTTGGATCCGCCGGCAAAGGCGCCCGCCCAAGGTTCCCCTGGCGGGCACGGCCGCCGTGCAGACGAATTTGAACAATACGTGCAGCTGAGTTCAAAAAACGACACCGGCACCGACATGGCCAGATAGTGGATCGAAGGGGAGGAGTGCGGCTCCGGTGGGTCAGGCTCAGAGCGGGAGCCCGCAACTACTGCTCAAACTCGCCGGTGGCCTTGGTGAGGCATGAGAAACGGGGTGCGCTCCTAGGGCTGGTAGTACTCCTCTGTCGGAGTAAAGCCCGCACGGTCCACTTTCCGGTGGTAGTGAACTCCGGTGAGCCCGCCCAGCACGGCGCCTATCAGGGCTGTGGTGGCCACCGCGATGGCCGCAATGATGCCGCTTATACTCAGTTGCCCATCGAGCAGTGGAAGGCGAAGGAAAGTGTTGAGGGTGGTCAGGACGTTGTGTTGCCCATTGATCGCGAGCAGTGCCATCGCTGCGGCTCCGATGACGCCCCACAGCCACACCATGAGTCCCTGGCCGACGCCGTTGAAACGCGCCATCCGCCCTGCCACGTAGCCACCCGAAAAATAGGCGAGGAGCTGGAGCGACAGGAGCACGATCATGCCGGTCGTGCCCCCTGATGATTCCTGGCCAGCTCGGGGGAGCGGGTCCGTGCCGGGCAGAATGCCGGCACTGGCGGCCGCCGCCACCAGAGCAACCAGCAAAACAGTCATTGCGGTCGAGACCAGCCAGCCGAAGAAAGCCGAGCCGATCTTGATGCCGCCGAACCGCTCCTCTTCGCGGGCAACCACGGTTTCGCGGATAGCGGCGGTCTGGTCTCCGGGCAAAATATCGTCGACCGGGCCGTCTGTGTCATCGAAGTACCCGTCGTTCTCGCCGTAGGGGAGAACACCGTCAGTCTCTTGGTAGCGGCGGTCGTCAGCACTGTGGTCAGAAGCGCGGGTTTCCGTTTGATTCAGGGGTTCCGGAGTGCCGTCACGGTCTGCGTCGAGTCCGCGCGCATCGCTAGGACCGCTTGCGCTGACCATAAGGCATCCTGCCTTTCAATGATCGACCGGGCTCGCTTCCGCGGTGCCCCGGGCCGGACATTACTAAAGTTATGCGCACTCAGCCTGGTTCACGAGGGGCTTTGTGCCCGACTATGACCCTTGCCTGACTATGACAGGTTGAGATGGCCCTTGCCTGGACGCCATGCGAGAGCGCCGGACGCGGCAGGTGATCCGGGTGTGACAACATCCGGGTTCCCACACGCGACCCCGGGAAGGGGCGGTCAACATACCCACCACATGCTCAGAGCGGGATTGCGGGGAATTTCTTCCATTCGCGGTGGAAGCGGTTCTCTGCCTCGAGTGCAGCGGTTTGTTCCAGCGCGTGCAGCCCTCCGTAGCTGAACCCGTTCTCCTCCAGGGTGAGGGCCTTGGCGCCGAGTCTGCGCAGAAGCTGGCGGGTGACGACGCTGTCCTGATGGGGGACCGGCTTACGGGCAAGATGGCGCGAACGACGGGAGCGTTCCGATGTAGACACTCAGGGACGGCATAACATGACGCCTGGTGCAGGCGACCTTCGGTCAAAACGACGGCTGATATTACGTCATCGTGCCACGTGTTTACTCTCGCCCCCGGACACAGCGAGAGACTGGCCGGCCGCAACGGCTGACCAGTCTCTTAGGGACTGCTAGAGCGGCTGGATGTTCTCAGCCTGGGGGCCCTTGGGGCCCTGGGTGATGTCGAACTGCACCTTCTGGTTCTCGTCCAGGGACTTGTAACCGCTGGATGCGATTGCCGAATAGTGTGCGAACACGTCAGCGCTTCCGTCGTCAGGGGCAATGAAACCGAAGCCCTTTTCGGAGTTAAACCACTTGACAGTACCTGTTGCCATGCTTGATTTCCTTCACGGGTCGCTGGGCGGTTCCGCTTCTCGGAATACCGTCCCCGCCACTCACATGGATGAGCCTATGGGCGATCGTTGGCAGGGGCAACAGTTGGCTTCAAAAGCGGAAGTCGTCGAGGCGGCCTGGCATCAGCTGGGGCCTGAAAAGGGCCGAAGGGTGAGCCGACCGGTGCGGGGGCCAGTTGCCGGTCTGCCTCAGGACGTACAAGTTCCGCAAGGCAACCTCTGCAACCAGATTCCTAAGAGCATCCTTCAGCGGACACAAGCATGCCGGGCGTTCCGCGCTCTCAGCGACCAAGCACCGAATCCGCGATCCGCTGCGCGGCTTGGTCCGCTGTGATGTGTGTGTCGATGACCTCGGCTTCATTGTGCAGCCAGGTATGAACTGCCTCGGCGTATGGCTCCAAGTACGCGAAGCGGAACGTCGAGGGGCCGAGGACTTTGTCGTTCTGTACACGGTCGCGGAGCGTGGCCTGGTCGGCGTGGAGCACGAAATGCCGGATCGGTATGCCGTGCACGGTGAGGCCATCGCTGATCTCCCGCCAGTAGCTCTCGACCAAGACAGTCATCGGCATCACGAGTGTGCCGCCGGTGTACTTGAGCACCCGCCGAGCGGTTTCGACATCGAGCCTTCGCCACGGCTCCCAGTGCTGGAAGTTGTCCGTTGCCCGCCCGTAGGAACCCCGCTAGAGGGGTGCCTGAGGCGGTTGGCCCAGCGGATGAAAGTGTGGCGTCTCAGTTCCAAGGGTCTCGTGGGGTCCGCCGGGACTCCCCGAAGGAACAGACCTCGTTCGTGCAGGTCAAGCGTCCTCGGGCGCCACTCCGACGTGGGCCACCGGTGTGGTCCGGGTGATTACACCCGTCGGCTGCCGTCCCGACTGCGTGCGCGTCAGTTGAGCGTGACGGACGTATTTTGTGAATGAAGGACTGGACCATAGGAATGAAGCCCGGTGCCAGTTGCGAAGCTCTGTCGATGGCCGGATCGGGGGCTTCCATGAACAGGCCGTGTCCGGCGCCAGGGAACACGGCTATGCCGTGTGGATTTCCGGGTAATGGCGGGAGAAGTGACGAGCAGGCTGCCAGGCACTCGGGGACTGGAACCAGCGCGTCCGATGCTCCCAGCAAGGCCAGAACCGGGCACTGGACCTTGGGCAGGATCACTGTGGGGTCAAATTCGAGAACTCGCCGCAGGAATCCCAGCATCTCGACGGTGTCGAAGTAGCGCGTCGTAATTTCCTACCACGTTCTGCCGGGAAAGGTTTCTTGACGTGTCAGGACTTCCTCGAGAGCCTGCCCGGAGAGGAGCCGGTCTGCACGGTCATCGAGCCACCTTCCAGCTTCCGTTAAAGCGGGGTCATCCTGGCCGTCCTGCCGCAGGTCGTTCAGGATCCTGAACCGGTCCTGGGACGCCGGCGATACTCCCGGCCCTGAGTTGGAGATGACGAAGCGGATCCGGGCATCGACGGTCGATGCCATCAAGGCCACCCATCCGCCCTGACTCACGCCGTACAAGCCGCATTCCCCTTCCTGCTACGGCTGGGTGTGATCTCAGCAGCGCCGCCGCAAGGGATTCTTCCGCGCGGTCAGCCAGGGATTGAGTCTTCCAGTCACCGGGGGAGGCTCCGCAGCCTGGCTTGTCGTGGGTGAGGACCACGGCGCCGCATGAGACAAACAGATCAACCGCAGCACCCCAGCCATCCGCGGTGCCGTCTCCGGAGCCGTCCACCAGGACCAGTCCCGGCTGGGGGACCGCTGAAGGAAGATAGTGAATCAGAGCATCGAGGTCGCTGGCGGCAGTCCTGACTCGGGTGCGCCCCTGACAATTGGTTCCATAGCCCGGACTGTACCTCACCAAACTCTCTCGTCCGGACGTCGCCTCTGGGCGCGCTTAGAGCCGGATCCAATAGCGCCAGGCGGCGTCGTCCGCGAGCTCCCCGAGGTCGGCCCGGGCGCCGCCCTGGCTCTCGATCGTCTTCGCGGAGGCAACGTTTCCGGCCTCGCACATGACGAGAACTTGGCCCATTCCCAGCACTTTAGCTTCGTGGAGTATCCGGCCCAACGCCCACGCTGCGAGTCCGCGCCGGCGTGCTGAAGGCCTGATCCCGAAGCCGATATGCCCGGTCCGTGCCACAAGGTCGTGGGTCTCGTGCCGCAGCGCGATCCCGCCCGTGACGTGGCCGCCGTCGATGATCCATCGGTACGTGCAACGGCCTGACTCTTCGGCAAGCCGTGCCACCCAGGCCTCGAACCCGCCGGCGAATCGACGTTGTCAGTCTGCAGCAGCCCGAAACCATCCTCATGGACACCGGGGCCCCACTCGGCGTGGGCTTCCAGCCACGCGGTACGCAGGCGGCGTGTCGGTGCGATCAATTCAGGCATGGCACCCAGTCGACCCCCTGGATTGTCGGAAGTCGTCTGCACCGCTGATGCCGTGGACCGATCTGCTTCGCTGCTCTCGCATTAGGCGTGGGTAGGTGGCGTCAGGTTGAAGGCGACGACGTCGACCTCAGCATCCTCGGGCAGGCCGGGGTAGTGACTCCGTAATCCATGACCTAGCTCGTCGATTGGCGTGCCTGGGGTGAGTCGTGCCTGTTCGGCCGTCATGCGGTCAAGCCGGTGACGTTCGACTCCGGTCACCGAACCATTCAATGTGCGGTGCTCAGAGTCGTCTTCGAACACGAACAGAGCGGGCCCGGGGGCAACCGGGTCGTCATGGCGGATAGTGGTCGTCTTGGTGCCGCTGGCAACTGCGTCGTAATAGCGTTTGTTGAACCGCACTATCCGCCTCGCGTTGGCATCCGGGAAGAAGTACGTGTCGGGAAGCAGCTTGCGGATCGGCCGCAGCTGCGGACCATCGTCGCCCGGGACGGCCACCAGGACGTCCGGGTGAAGGTCGAGCAGGGCCTGCCGGCATCTTCCGCACGGCGGGATGAGCCCGCGTCCCTGATCACCGGCGGCGGCAATCGTCAGGAGCGGCCCTGAGCCGGTCGAGGCCGCTGCTCCCATTACGACGAGTTCCGCGCAGGGGCCGCCGGTGAAGTGGTAGACGTTCACTGCGGTGTGGATTCTCCCGGAGGCATCCATGGCCGCCGCGGCGACCGTGTGATTAGGGTCGTTTCCGAGTGTCGTAGCCAGACCTTCTGCGGCGGCGATGACTCGGAGTTCGGACTCGAAGAGTTTCATGGGCTCATTCTGCCGGATCCCTCAATCGAAGTGGTCGTCACAACGACGAGCACTTGGCCGGTACCCGGAGAGGACCCGTCGTCCACCAAGCAAGCGATCCAGCTTGTGCCACTCCAGGCGGTCGGACCCCCATAGAACCTTGGAGCTGAGACGGATTCTGACCGCCGATCGTCGGGCAGCTGGATACCTGCGGTTCTTAGGTGTCGAAGGAGGTGGATACGCTCCGCTCGGGGCACACCGAATTCACGATGCCCTGTGCAATATCCCGGAGTTTCATGTTCCGGTGACTGGAAGCTGCTTTCATCATGGCCATGGCCGCCTCTTGGCTGCATCGGTTTTGGGCCATGATCATGCCCACAGCGACGTGGCCCCGCCGTAGCGCTGAGCACCGCCGCGGGTTTCGTCCTCTCCCTCGCCTGATGGGCGCGGCGACCGTCGCGCCGCCGTAATTACCCGGCGAAATGCTGCCCCGCTTGGCTGCTTCAGGCTGGCGGAGATGCCAGCCGAACGGCGTTTGTCCCACAGTCCTTGGGACAAACTGCTGACGGCCGTTGCTGTGGCCGGGTGGCACCTTCCTTGGCAGGGCAGGGCGGGGTGTTGCATGTTCTTGCTACTTCATGGCGGGGTCGGAGCGGGGCTACATGACTTGTCAGGGTTTCGTTGCCCGGATTCGGCAACAGTTCGGCGCCTCCGTGGATATGAATTTCTCAAGTACCGATGGTTTACAGGGTCCCCGCATAGCGGGAGCCCCGAGGAAGCCCGGCGTTCTTGTTGGCTGCGGCCCGGGCCTGTTTCGATGGCGCCCGCCGCCGTAGGCTGTCTAGATCCATCACATCGAGGAGGCACTCATGCGCACGGCAACAACCACGTCTCAGTCCGATCAGGTCCGCTATCTTTCGGAGAATCTCATCTCCCAGCTCACCCAAGGGAGGGAGTGGGCCACTCCCGGGGTCGAGGCGTCATTGAAAAGAGTGGTGGCGGGGCTCGATGCCGGGATTGAATCAGCGTCCCCGAGGATCCAGACTGGTCTACGGCGGCTCGCCGATGAGCTCGCCGGTGGAGTGGAAACGTTGGCTCCCCGTGTCAAAGAGGGCCTGCATCGGGTGGCACCGAAAGTTGTCCCGCCGGTTACGGCACCCGCCCGGACTACGTCGCGGCGGACGGCGTCCGGGAAAGCATGGCTGCTCGCCGGGGTGGCAGCTGTCACGGTGACAGCGGGAGTCGCGGCCTGGCTCTTTCGCCGGATGGATGACGAGCCGGTGGCGTCCGATGTCCAGCGCACCAGCGGCGTAGATCCCGACTTGCACGTCGGCTCCACGGAGGCCCGGCCCTGAGGCAAAACGTTCGAGTTGATCGCAGTGGATTTCCCCCACGTCCGTCGGGCGTGGGCCAGATTCTGGGAGGAACTCGACTCCATGTTTCAGTCCGGCGAACAGATCAAACAGCGTTAGTCGCCGGGCCGAATGCTCTTGCGCCAGGTTGCCGTCTCATGGCTGTTGAGTTCCTGCGCTGTTGGCTCCCGGGCGAAGGCAACGGCGTCCCCGGAAGGTACGACGACCGTCACCTCCGGTCTACGCGCGGGCCGTGTCCTTGTCAGCATCCCGGTGCAGAGCTACCCTGAGGCCGGGGGAGGGCATGAGGGTAGTGCCACGGCCGGAGGATCCCGGACGGGGTGCTCCGGGCAAAGGAGTTTGACTATGTCGACTGTCTCGCACCACGGCAAGGGGGCACGTGTCCGCGGGCGCAGGCCCTGGTGCAACGAATGTGCCACGGACGAGCACCTGGTCATCGAGTCGATCCAGGTGCTTCAACCACCGCGAACCGGGCTGGTGGATGCCGCATACACTTGCGTTGGATGCGGCTTTTTCTATGCCCACCCGGCCGCTGTGGTGCGGGTTGCTGAGATCGCGAATCGGCCCAGGCAACGGGCCGGCGTGCTGCAGTTCGGCGGGGTGTACCTGCACTGCGGGGAACCGATGACGATGGGCGGCCCGGAACTCCGCAGCATCTACGCTCCGGCGACAACCGAACAGTCTGGAGACGGGCCCCTTGAGGTGTATCTGCGCACCAGGGTCCTTCGCTGTGGCTGTGGATTCCAGATGGAAATACCGGACTGACGTCAACGGCAGCCGGAGCTGGACGTTGGGCCGATCGTTGCGTTGCGCTGGCGGCTTAGGCGCGGAAGGCAGCGTGGCCCATGCCTTTGCTGCCGGCTGTGCACATCGCAGGATGGCATCCAAGTTCCGCATCCGGGCCGCGATTACGAGACTCATAGGCCGTTCAGGGAGATGTGCGCATCCCCGTCAGGCACTGAATTGCAAAGCCGCTAGTCGATTGCCAGAATGTGCCGCGTTGCCTGTCCGGTGACCATCAGCGTGATGACGGCAGGTGCCGCGGCATCTTCTGCTGGCCGGTTAGGCCCGCCAACTTTAGAGGGCGTCTTAGACTGTTCGTCCGTTCCCTGACACTGACATCCGTTGTCGCAGTAGAAGTCGACAGCCATTGTTTAATAAGCAAGCTTATGGTTCTCTACTGCTAAGTCTTGCCACGGGCTTTGAACGACATCGGTTCAGAGGAACTAACGACTATGGCAGAACCCCAGCCGTCGCAATCATTGATGCCACTGGTCCCGCCAGCGTCCGTGCAACCTGTCACCGGACGGGGTCCAGCGGGCCTTATCCGGCAGACGTTTGAGACCCGGCTGGTCCTCGACCATCTGGAACTGGCGGAAGCCCTGGCCTTCCGCTTCACAGGGCGCGGACGGGAACGCGATGACTTGAACCAAGTTGCGTATCTCGGTCTCGTCAAAGCAGCGAAGGGCTTTGACCCTGCCAAGGGGGCGAACTTCGCCGCCTTTGCTGCCCCCACGGTCGTGGGGGAGCTGAAGCGGTATTTGCGCGACCGTTGCTGGGTCGTGAGGCCGCCGCGGAGGATCCAGGACCTGCGAACGGAAATCCTACGATCCGAGCCGGAGCTGACCCAGGCCTTGGGGCACCGGCCCAGCCCCGGTCAACTGGCGCAGCAACTGGGAGTCCCCGAGTCGGCCGTGCTTGAGGCGATGGCCGCTTCGTCGAGCATGCGCCCGGATTCGCTCGACGTCGGCGGCGATCACGGCGGCGTGCCGGCGCTGGCCGATGCACTGGCCTCGCAGGACCTGCCGCTGGAACGGCTGGAAGAACTCATGTGCCTCAACAAAGCCATCCGTGAGCTGTCCGAACAGGAACGGGAGCTGCTGTACCACCGTTACTTTTGTGAAGAAAGCCAGGCCGAACTTGGGCGGCGCTTTGGGGTCTCACAGATGCAGATCTCACGCCGGCTATCCAAGGTGCTGATGAGGCTGCAGGAGCAGCTCGCTGGAGCCGAGTTTCAGAGCAAACCGAGGCCGCGGACCGCATCCAGGACTTCTTGAATCCGAACCCCCAGCAGGGCGGGATCCGGGTCCGCGGCAAACGGGTCGCCACGGCGCAGCTCCCGCTTGGTCAGCACCACGTGCGGGCCCGGCGGAGGGTCCCAGCGCTCGGGAGGGGCCGGCCCAAAGAGCACCACGGAGGGGCGGCGGTAAGCCGTGGCCAGATGGGCCGCCCCGGTATCCGCTGATACCACAAGCCGGGCCCCTGCCACCAGGGCAATAAACTCTCCGAGTGACAGCCTGCCGGCCAGAACCGCCTCCTCCGACAGGCCGGCCTGCGCAGCAACGGCCTGGGCGCGCGCGCGTTCAGCGGCGCTGCCGGTGAGGACTACGCGGTGCCCCGATTCCGCCAGGCGCGACCCCACTTCGGCGAACCGGCTTTCCGGCCAGAGCCTGCTGCCGAACGCGGCGCCCACATGGACGACGGTGGCGTCCGGGCATTGGGTGCGCAGGGGAGTCGGCTTCAGCCCGACGTCGTCGGGATCAGCGGTGATGCCGTGCCACTGCAGCATCCGCGTCCAGCGCCGCCGCTCGTGGATGTCCTCCACCCAGGCGGGACCGTCCCGGCCGCCTGCGGCATGCGAGATCAGCTGCCGGGCACCGACGGCGTCGATCAACAACTGACTCTCAGGCCCGCGGCCGTGCAGGTTCACCGCGACGTCCACCGCGCCCTGTTCCACGGCCAACGGCTCCAACAGCCCTGTCGTTGGCAGGAGGTCATAGCCGCCCACGAGGGCGACCGCTTCCCGCAGCCACGCCGGGCCCGCGTAGACCAGGCGGTGGCCCGGATATGCGCGGCGCAGCGCGTGCAGCGCGGGAACTGCGACGAGCAGATCGCCGAGCTGAAGCGCGCGCAACACCAGCAGCAAGGGTCGGCCGTCCGTCCCGGCTTCCGCCGGGGCGGCCGCAGCATTTCCTGGCATCGCTTCATCTCCTTTCCCAGGAGTGTAGCCCCGAAGGCGTGCGTTTAGCCGGGGGACGAACGGGGAACGGGGTGGGTATGGGAAGTACGGTTGCGGCGCCGCTACGGGCCGTCCTGTTTGACCGGGACGGAACGCTGATTCAAGACGTGCCCTACAACGGGGATCCGGCCCGGGTGCGTGCGATGCCTCGCGCCCGTGAGTCGCTGCAGCGCTTGAGAAGATGCGGAATCGCGTTAGGGGTTGTGAGCAACCAGTCGGGGATAGGCCGGGGGATCCTCACCGCGGCCGCCGTCGACGGCGTCAACGCCCGGATCGTTCAGCTGTTGGGCCCCTTCGACATCTGGGTCATCTGCCCACACGTTCCTGCGGACCTCTGTCCGTGCCGGAAGCCGGCGCCGGGCATGGTGCTGCAAGCCTGCAGCCAGCTGGGCGTTTCGCCGTCACAGACCGCGTTAGTCGGCGACATTGGAAGTGACATGGACGCGGCGCGAGCCTCGGGTGCCCGGGGCATCCTTGTCCCCACGGCGGTGACGCGGGCGGCAGAAGTGGAAGCGGCCGCGGAAGTGGCGGGGGACCTGGGAGCCGCAGTGGACCTGCTGCTGAAGGTGGACTCCGGGAGGGCGCGGTCATGACGCGGGTCCTCGTGGCCCGGCTGGACAGCGTCGGCGACGTTCTGCTGGCGGGTCCGGCGATTCGGGCTGTTGCCCATGGCGGCCGGCCCGACGGCCGTGACCCCAACGACGTCGTTGTGCTCTGCGGGCCGCAAGGGGAACCCGCTGCATCTCTTCTCCCAGGCGTTACCGAGGTCTACAGCTGGAGCTGTCCCTGGATTGCGAAGCCGGCCCCCCGGGTGGAAAGACGTCAGGTGGACGCGTTGTCGGCGTTCATAGCTGACTCGAGGATCACAGAAGCGGTCGTCCTGACATCCTTCCACCAGTCCCCGCTGCCGCTGGCCCTCCTCCTGCGGCTCGCCGGGGTCGGCCGTATTGCCGGAGCTTCCACGGACTACGCGGGCAGCCTGCTGGACGTCCGGCTGCGGCCCGGCGAGGATTTTCCTGAAGACCAGCCAGAAGCGGAACGGGCCCTCGGGATCGCACGCGCCGCCGGCTTCACCCTTCCGGCGGGGGACGACGGCAGGCTCCGCATTGAAGGGTATCCGGATGTGCGCGACCTGGTGGGGGAGGAACCCTACGTCGTGGTCCATCCCGGGGCCTCGGCCCCCGCCCGGGCCTGGCCGGCACTGCACCATGCGGCTGCGGTGGAACTCCTCGAGGGTGCCGGGTGCCGGGTAGTGGTGACCGGCGGCCCCGACGAAACGAAGCTAACGGCAACAGTCGCGGGGCCTTCCGCGGTGGATCTGGGCGGGCGGACCGACCTGAAGACCCTGGCCGGCGTCCTGGCCGGCGCCAGCGTGCTGGTCACCGGCAACACGGGTCCGGCGCATCTGGCGGCAGCACTCGGGACGCCGGTAGCGTGCCTGTTCTCTCCTGTCGTTCCGGCCATCCGCTGGGCACCGTACGGCGTTCCGCTGGAGATCCTGGGCGACCAGGACGCGCCCTGCAGGTTGAGCCGGGCCACTGAGTGCCCAGTGCCGGGCCATCCCTGCTTGGCGTCGGTATCACCCGAGCAGCTCCTGCAGGCGGTGGAACGTCTCCTCGGCGGAGTGCCGTCATTGTCCACGCGTCGGAAGGTGCGGCACCCATGAGAGTTCTCCTCTGGCACGTGCACGGGGGCTGGACAGATGCGTTCGTCCGCGGGACGCACGAGTACCTCCTGCCGGTGCTTCCGGACCGCGGGGCGTGGGGGCTGGGCCGCGCGGGCCGGGACTGGCCGGAATCAGTCCGGGAAGTTGCACTCGACGCCTTGGACCCCGGCAGTGTGGACGCAGTCATCCTGCAACGGCCGGAGGAGGTGGCGGCGGTGGAGCGCGCACTGCACCGGGTGCCCGGGAAGGACCTCCCTGCCGTGTATCTGGAACACAATACCCCGAAGGGCCAAGTGCCAGACTCCGTGCATCCGTTCGCTGATCAGCATGCCATCCCGCTGGTCCACGTCACGTACTTCAACCAGCTCTTCTGGGACAACGGATCGGCCCCAACCGTCGTCATCGAACACGGCATCCCGGATCCGGGGCACCTCTACAGCGGCGAAATCCCGGAGCTTGCCGCCGTGGTCAACGAACCCGTGCGGCGGGGCCGGGTCACCGGCACCGACCTCTTGGCCCGATTCGCCGCCGCAGCGCCACTGCGGGTCTTCGGGATGGGTGGAGCCGGGCTGCCGGCGGCTACCGGGCTGGCGCCGACGAAACTGTCGGTCTGCGGCGACCTGCCAACCGCGCGCCTGCACCGCGAGCTCGCACGCTGCCGGGTCTATCTCCACCCGGTTCGGTGGACCTCCCTGGGCCTCGCCCTGCTGGAAGCTATGCACCTCGGGATACCGGTCGTCGTGTTGGGAACGACCGAAGCCGCGCGCGCCGTTCCGGCGGAGGCCGGGGCAATCTCGACGAATGTCGATCACCTCGTGCGAGTCGCCGACCAGCTCGTCCGGGACCCCGCGGAAGCCCGGCAACGGGGAAACATAGCCCGGGAGGTGGCGCTGGAGCGCTACGGTCTTGGGGCCTTTCTCCGCGCCTGGGACGAGCTGCTCAACGACCTGATCTCGCCGCGCTTCCGGACGGGTCGGATTCTGATTCCAATGCAAGAAGGGAAGGGCCAGTGAAAATCTCTATGGTTTCGGAACACGCCAGTCCGCTGGCAGCACTCGGCGGGGTGGATGCCGGCGGCCAAAACGTCCATGTGGCCGCACTGTCAGAGTCCCTGGCCCGCCGCGGGCACCACGTCACGGTGTACACCCGACGGGATTCGGCCGGTCTGCCCGACCGCGTCCGGATCCTGCCGAATCTGGAGGTCGTCCACGTCGACGCAGGGCCCGCTCATCACCTGGCCAAGGACAAGCTCCTACCGTTCATGGGCCAGCTGGCCGACGGCATTTCCCGTGACTGGGGCCGACGCCCGCCGGACCTGGTCCACGGGCATTTCTGGATGTCCGGGCTGGCCGCGCTCGACGCAGCGCGCCGGGGAGGCGCTCACGTGCCGGTCGTCCAGACCTTCCACGCGCTGGGCACCGTCAAACGCCGCTATCAGGGAACCGATGACACCAGCCCGCTGGAAAGACAGTGGCTTGAGCCATCCGTGGGACGGTCCGTGGACCGCATCATCGCAACCTGCTCTGACGAGGTCTTCGAGCTCAGGGCCATGGGGATCGACACCACCAGCATTTCCATCGCTCCGTGCGGCGTGGATGTGGAGCTGTTCACCGGCGACGGGCCACCCGAGCCCCGCAGCAGCGCCCACCGCATCCTGTCGGTGGCGCGGCTGGTTCCACGCAAAGGCGTCGATCTGGCCATCAGCGCTCTGCCCCTGCTTCGGGAAGCGGGCTTCCACGACGTCGAACTGCTCATAGTCGGCGGCGGTGGCGACGCTGCGGACCTTGCGGACGACGCCGAGGCACGCAGGCTGATTGCCATTGCCACGGACCTCGGAGTCCGGGACCAGGTCACGTTCCGTGGGCAGGTGCCCCGCGGTGCCATGCCCGGCATTTTCCGGAGCGCCGACGCCGTGGTGTGCACCCCCTGGTACGAACCCTTCGGGATCGTGCCGCTGGAGGCCATGGCGTGTGGCATCCCGGTGGTGGTTGCAGCGGTAGGCGGACTAACGGACACCGTGGTGGATCACGGTACCGGCCTGCACGTGCCGCCGAAGGACCCGGCCGCCCTCGCCGCAGCTCTCGCCACTTTGCTGGGTGACGCCGGGCTGCGCCGCGACCTGGGCCGCGCCGGCCAGCAGCGCGCGTGGTCCCGCTATTCGTGGGACCGCGTGGCGGCCGAAACCGAAAGGGCGTACCTGCACACCCTGGCCGCGAGCGATGATTCCCGGCGGCTGGATTCTGTGGAAGGAGCAGCGCTGTGACCGCGCAGTGGTCCCGGGGCCGGGCCGCTCGTCCTCTGCTGCTCCTGCCCGACCAAGGTGACCGCACCGGCCGTTCGGCTGCTCCCGTAACCCGGCCCGAGTCCGAGGCAGCCGTCCGCTCGCACCTGGACAGCGTCGTCCCGGCACTTGAGTCGCTGCGGACACAGTCCTTTCGGCTGGCGGCCTGGGGCGAGGAACTGGCGCGCCGGCTGCCGCGCGGAGCGAGGTTGCTCGCGGCCGGCAACGGCGGTTCCGCCGCGGAGGCCCAGCATCTGACAGCGGAGCTGGTAGGACGGTTCGACGGCGAGCGCGTGCCGTTCTCGGCGATCTCGCTTCACGCAGAGACCTCGGCCGTGACCGCTATCGCCAATGACTACGGCTTTGAGGAGCTCTTCGCCCGCCAGGTGCGGGCCCACGCCCGCGCCGGGGACGTCCTGATGCTGCTCTCCACCAGCGGGAGGAGCCCCAACCTGCTCCGGGCGGTTGAGACGGCAAGGAAGATGGGCGTCACGACCTGGGCGCTGACCGGCCCCGGCCCCAATCCACTGGCCCTCAACTGCGATGAAGCCGTATCGATCGACAGTCCCGCGGCCAGTGCCCAGGAGTGCCATCTGATTGCATTGCATGCCATCTGCCGTGCCTTCGACGCCGAGATCCAGCGGCGCGGGCCGTTGGAAGCCCCACCGGGGGCTGCACCATGAACATCGTCGTTGTTGGCGACATCCTGCTGGACGTCGACCTCGACGGGCAGGCAACGCGGCTTTGCCCGGATGCTCCCGTACCGGTGGTGGATGTAGCCGGCACCCGCCACCGCGCGGGCGGGGCCGGGCTGGTCGCCACAATGCTCGCTGATGACGGCCACCACGTGGTCCTGGTGACAGTGCTCGGGGCGGACCATGCCGCCGACAAGGTTGAAGGGCAACTGGCTGGCGTGACAGTCGTCGCTGGCCCCTCGGGGGCGCCCACACCCGTCAAGACCAGGGTCCGCGCCGGCGGGCACCCGCTCGTCCGGTTCGATGAAGGCTGTCAACGCCCGGCTGTCCCCAGCGTGACCCCGGCGATGCTGCAGGCGCTGGACGGCGCGGCCGCGATCGTGGTGGCGGACTACGGCCGAGGACTGACGGCGAACCCGTCCCTGCGCGGGGCGCTGACGCGACTCATTGGTCGCATTCCCATCATCTGGGATCCGCATCCGGCGGGGGAACCGCCTGTCCCGGGCGTCGACGTCGTGACGCCCAACCTGTCCGAGGCCCGCGCGGCAGCGGCGGGCATGTCCCCGGCAACGTCATCCGCCGGCACCCCGGGGGAGCTGGCCCGGACACTGATGAAGCACTGGCGTAGCGGCGCTGTACTGGTGACCCAGGGCGAGGACGGAGTTACCCTCGTGCGGACCTCCGCCCCAACCCCGTTCCACATTGCAGCCCCGAAGACCCGGGTCACCGACCCCTGTGGCGCCGGCGACAGGTTCGCTGCCAGCCTCGCAGCCCAGCTTGCGGCAGGCCGGGACCTGACGGAATCGGCACCCCTGGCCGTCAGGGAAGCCGCGTCCTTTCTTGCCGCCGGCGGCGTCGCGGAGCTGAAGAGACCGCGACCGCAGTTGCCGGTCTCCCGGCAGAGCGCCGGCCCGCAGCCCGGCGGGTCCGGCAACGACGCGGCGATAGAACTGGCCCGCCGAGTGCGGCGCACGGGCGGCACCGTGGTGGCGACCGGAGGTTGCTTCGATCTCTTGCACGCCGGCCACGCACGTTCCCTTGCCGCCGCCAGGGGACTGGGTGATTGCCTGATCGTCTGCCTGAATTCGGACTCCTCTGTACGGCGTGTCAAAGGACCTACCCGTCCCATCATCAACCAACAGGACCGGACGGAGCTGCTCCTTGCTCTGGGATGCGTCGACGCCGTGCTCGTCTTCGACGAGGACACTCCGGAGGAATGCCTGAACATGCTACGCCCGGACATTTGGGTGAAGGGAGGAGACTACGACGTCCGCGCGCTGCCGGAGACCCCGCTGGTGGAGAGCTGGGGCGGCCGTTGCCTCACCGTCCCCTACCATCCGGCGCGCTCCACGACGCACCTCGCCGATGCCCTGGCGCGCGTCGGCTGATCCACGAGACCACAGCTATACCCCCGGCCGGAGAACCTCATAACCGGCCGCAGAATCGAAAGGAACACCATGAGATACGAGACGCAACCCGGCAGGGTATTGGTGACCGGAGGCGCCTCCGGACTCGGTGCGGCCGTCGTCGACGCTGTGCTGAAGGCTGGCGGAACACCCATCGTCCTGGACCGCGACATTCGCAACGTCTCCGCGGCGAAGGCCATCGAGGTGGACGTCGCGGACAGGACGGCCGTCAGCGAGGCCGTCACCCAGGCGGCCGAAACCCTGGGCGGGCTGGACGCGGTAGTCACCGCCGCCGGCATTGACCGGTGCGGCAAATTGGAGGACGTCCCGGCCGAAGACTGGGAGCAGGTCATCTTCGTCAATCTTTTCGGCACTGTGTCCGTGGTCCGTGCTGCCCTGCCCTATCTCAAAGCCTCACACGGGCGCGTCGTCACGGTGGCCTCCACCCTCGGGAAGAGGGCACTGCCGGAGGCATCCGCGTACTGCGCTTCCAAGTTCGGCGTGGTGGGGTTCAGCCACGCCCTGGCGGCCGAAACCGGCGGGGAAATCGGTGTGACCGCGCTGATTCCAGGCGGGATGAGGACCAGGTTCTTCGACGACCGGCCCGAGCAGTACAAGCCACAGGATGATTCCAAACTCAACGATCCTGCCAATGTGGCCCGGGCCGTCCTCTTTGTGCTCTCCCAACCGCCGGGATGTGAAGTCCGGGAGTTGCTTATCTGCCCCGCGGAAGAGGGCTCCTGGCCGTAAACATCCGCACGTCCTGAGACACGTCCTCGGCGGAGATGTCGGCCAACAAGGTGCTCTCATGCGGGCAACGCGGAGCGGTCCAACCGATCTGGGTGATGTCGGCGCCGCACTCGGGGCAGTGTGTCAGCCAGGACAGGTGCACCCGGTGCAGGCTACGGCTCAGCGGGCCGGCGTTAATCACGTTCCCGACCCAATACAGGCCCACCGTCGGAGTGCCCAGTGCCTGGGCCAAGTGCCGGGGACCGCTGTCGTTGCCCACCAGGACCGACGCCGCCGCCAGCAGTGCCGCCAGGGCTCCGAGCTCCAGTTCACCGGCCAGCGAGATGACCCGCTCCGAGGAGGCTGCCTCCACTACCGCCGCTGCCAGCTTCTCTTCGTCCCGGGTGCCGACTACCAGCACCCGGGAGCCTTCCGCCGCGCAGGCCGGCGCCACCTCGCCAAAACTCCGCTCCGGCCAGCGGCGCCGCGGATCGCTCGCCCCTGGGTGGATAATCACGACGGCGGACCCGCCTCCCAAAAGCGGTTCCACCGCTGCGGCGTAGCGGTCCAAAGGCAGGAGTCGAGCCTCCAGCCCGACCGGGGGAGCCCCGGCCAGTCCCGCGACTTCGAGGGCGCGCAGCGGTTCGTGCTGGTAGTAGGCATAGGGCAAGCTCCGTTCCAGACGGGCGGCATCAGGGGTCCGGGCGCCCACGGAATGCCGTGCGCCCAGGCGCAGGAGGAAGGGATTGGAGAAGCGACCCCCGCCGTGCAGCTGAACTGCCAGGTCTAGTTTTTCCCGTCTCATCTCGGCGAAAAAGGCCTCAAGAGCCACAGGATCTTCAGGCCCCGGCCGGACACCCTCCGCGAAGGGCAGGATGCGGACATCCTGTGCCGGGCCCGAAGTGCTGCACACGAGGTCCCGGTGGATGGGCGTTCCCAGGATCGTGATGGCAGCGTCCGGGTAGGCCGCTCGGAGCGACGCGACGGCAGGCAGCGCAAACAGCAGGTCGCCCAGCCCGCCTCCGCGCAGCACCGCGATCCGTGAGACATGACCAAACTTGTCCAGGACCGGTCCGACACCCCACCGGTGTGCGCTTGCGTTGCCGGTTTCCGCCATCACGTCCTCCGGTGTCAGTGCCTCCGCCCGGCGTCGTCGCGACGAGCCACCGGTCCGCCGGCCGGTCGGCCAGCCGTGCCGCCACCATAGTTCCCGTCAGGGCCAGCTGGCTACCGTCCACCCATAGTGATCCCGGCGACGGCAGGAAGGACGCCGGCCGCAGCCGAAGGTGTAAAGCTGGCCCCACCGGGGTACGTGAGGGTCAAGGGAGGTCCCGTGAATAGGCTCATGATCGAGCCGTCAGCTGTTTGGGGCTCCCGCACGCGCCACGGAAGGAGACCCATGCCTGCGATCCTCAACCACGTCTGGGCCCTCGGCGGAAGCCGGCAGCCATGACCGCGCCCCCAGGCGGGGAGGACACTCCGTATGGCGGGGATCTTTCAGGGCAGCGTGGCCTGGAGGATTGGCTTCCCGGACGGCTTGCTGAGATTGGGCCAGCCATCACCGTCATCGGCGACGCGATGCTCGACGGCTGGTGGAGCGGCACGACCGAAAGATTCTGCCGCGAGGCGCCGGCCCCGGTGGTCGACATCACCGAGCGCAGTTTCGCCCCGGGCGGCGCGGCGAACACGGCCGTCAACCTTGCCGCGCTCGGGGCGAAGGTGCGCCTCGTCGGCGTCGTGGGCTGCGACGAAGCAGGGATGGAACTGCTGCGACTGCTGGAGACGGCCGGGGTCGACACTGCATTCGTCGGACGGGTCCCGGGTCTGAGAACCACCACGAAGACTCGGATAAGCAGCGGCGGCCAGTTACTGCTGCGCTTCGACGACGTGGCCCCCAAGGTTCCCTCGGCCGCCCTCACCACTCTCGCATTGTCCCTCCCGGAGGCTCTCCGGGAGCAGGATGCAGCGGTGATCTGCGATTACGGCGCCGGGGCCCTTGGCGGGAAGGTGAAGGGCGCCTTGGTTGCAGCCCTGGCGGCGCGCCCGGCGTCCTTGCTGGCCGTCGTCGATGCCCACGATCCCCGTCCCTGGGCCGTGCTCCGGCCCGACCTGGCCACGCCCAATGCACAGGAGGCCGCCGGACTGCTCGGACTCAAGTTTGCGGGCAGCGCCGGGCGTCCCGCCGCCGTTGTTGACCACCGCCAGGAGTTGCTCAATGCCACCGGGGCAGCAGCCGTGGTGGTGACCCTGGACCGCGATGGTGCAATGCTGCTGCCCGCGGCCGGAGACGTCCATCGAACATGGGCCAAGCCGGTCGCGGAGAAGCAGGCTTCCGGGGCAGGGGACACCTTCGTCGCCATGCTGACACTGGCCCGGGCCGCCTCGCTGCCGCTGACAACGAGCGTGGACCTCGCCCAAGCGGCGGCCGACGTTGTGGTCCGCCGAGCCGGAACGTCCGTGTGCAGCACCGAGGACCTCGGCCGCCACCTGGCCAGCTTCGCGGACACTGCCGTCGACCCCGGGGAACTCGCCCGGCATATCAGCCGCCACCGGGTCGAGGGACAGAGAATTGTCCTCACCAACGGCTGCTTCGACGTCCTCCACCGCGGCCACACCCGGTACCTCACCCAGGCCAAGCAGCTGGGGGACATCCTGGTGGTGGCGTTGAACAGCGATGACTCCGTCCGGCAGCTGAAGGGGCCTGAGCGCCCCATCAACACCGTCACAGACCGGGCCGCCGTTATCGCCGCGCTAAGCTGCGTTGACTACGTCACCGTGTTCGACTCACCCACCCCGGTCGCACTCATCGAGGAGCTCAGGCCCGAGATCTACGCAAAGGGCGGTGACTACACTCCTGAGATGCTCGTCGAAACCCGAGCCGTCGAACGTTACGGGGGCACGGTGGCCATCCTGGACTACGTGTCCGACTTATCCACGACGGCCGTCGTGCAACGCATCCGCAACGGCGGGGGCGCTGTCTCGGCCGAAGGCTGACCACATCAGGACAGTCTCACGAACGGTCGTTGATGAGACGTTGGGCTTCGCGCGGGGCACGGATGCCGAGCAGGCTGCCGTGGAAGGAGTCGGACTCGGATCGTCCGCGGCAACCCCTTCGAACGCCCGCGGGACCAAGCATGAAAATAGCGAGCCACCTGTTGATGCGGCTTCACACGAAGGCGCAGCCTCGGATGGGGCATGAGGCTGGCTGCCGGTGGCCCCGGAGAACACCGGAACTTAGCACTTCGCCGCGCACTAGAGGTCGCCAGGGGGCAGCGGCGAATACTGAAGACCAGACGTAGGGCGCGTCGGAGCGGCCTTTCATCGAAGGCCGCTCAGACGCGCCCTACGAGCGCAACCGACGCCTCCGGCCGCAATCTCCGGGTCATCTACGCGGCCGAGGCGACGACGTCGGCGATCGCTGAGGCCACGGCTGCCGTTCAGAACTTAAACCTGGGACTGCCCGCTGCACGGTTCCCCCTTCACCCCCGTCGGGGTCGTTGTCCAGGGCCCCACCACCGAACGACTCCCGGCCCCGGACTGAAACGACCATGCCCATTCCGGAACTCATAACCAGGAGAGGCACCATACGCGCGGAAAAAGCCAGATGCGCCATGATCGCCCCGACCGCCATGTCAATGACGGCGCGCGACCTCGAACTACACGCCGCGGGGGAACACAGCAAGGCAGAGCTGGCCGAGTTGTTTAACGTCGGTCGCTCCACTGTCTACCGGGCAATTGAACGCGGGCAACGCAGGGCGGCCGAACCAATACGCCCCTGAGAATCAGGGTGCATAAGAGTATTGAGCGAGAGCTACGAGTCGTGCAGGGAACTACTGAAAATGACATCAGAGCTGGCGAGTGTCCCACTCTTAGCGTCCCGGTTCCAAGGATGTGAACCTTCCAGGGGATGTTGTAGGAATCCGGCAACGGCAGCCATCGCTAGTGCATCCGCTGTTCCACGAGCACAATCATCGAGGCGCACAGAAGGCCTTGTAACTAAAGACCCCGTCTTGTGCCCAAAACCTATCCCAGCTTGATAGAAAGGACACCATGGAACTCGACGATCTCCTTGACGCACTGAACGCCGGCGATACCATCGCCGGGGACTCGCCCTTGCATGAGGTCATGCACCGGGTCAGCCAGGATGCCCTGCGCATTACCGGCGAACTCAACGGCGGATATCAGGAACCAGCGCGTATACGGGTGCTGTTAGCTCAGTTGACCGGCAAACCGGTTGACGAATCCGTGACGGTTTTCCCGCCCTTCTACTCCGACTTCGGGAAGAACATCACCCTCGGGGAGCGGATCTTCATCAATTCCGGGTGCAAGTTTCAGGACCAGGGCGGTGTCGTCATTGGGGACGACTGTCTGATCGGGCACAACACGGTGATTGCCACACTCAACCACGACCTTGCACCGAGCCGACGCGCGGACATGCACCCGGCCCCTGTCGTCATCGGCCGGAATGTTTGGATCGGAGCTAACGCCATCATTCTGCCGGGCGTGACTATTGGTGATGATGCCGTCGTGGCGGCTGCGTCCGTGGTCACGAAGGACGTACCCGAAAAGTCGATTGTTGTGGGCTCCCCTGCACGAGTAGTGCGCTCACTGGCCAACTGAACCGCGCTGGTTTCAGCCTCGCTTGGGTCCTCGCGCTACTTCGCTCACCAAGGGTCAGGAGGCGCGGTTGCTTGATACGTCCGGGCATGCCCTGCGCAAAGTTGGTGTCACCTGGCCCGTGGCCATGATTTTCACTAGCCTGGCGATCCTGGGATCGATGCTGATGATCGGCATGCAGATTGTGTCCCACACCGGATACGGTGCGCCGCTGCTGGCCGCGTCGGTGGGTGTTTGGGCCGCCGCGACAGCAACGATTTGGCCGATGTTACAGACGTCGACCAAGGTTGGGTACACGAAGTGGTTCCTAACGTCCCTGATCGCCTACTTCGCTCTATACGGGGTTGCGTTGGGTGTGGGGGTGAGTCTTTTCCGCGACGGGAACCTCTGGTTCTACGTACCGGCCGCCCTCGGATTGGGCGGAGTCGGCCTGGCCGCAGCGTTCCGTGAACTGCGCGCATGAGCACTCCCGCGGATCATCCCCGTCACAAGCTCAATGAACTTATCCACTCGCCCGTCCGCTTTTCCATCATGGCCGCGCTGGCTCGCGCGGAATCACTGGACTTCAAGGATCTCCGCGATGCGATCCAGGTCAGCGATTCCGTCCTCAGGAAGCAATTGTCCGCATTGGAACAGGCCGGCTTTGTGAAGATCAAGAAGAGTTTCGCAGGAAAGATGCCCAGAACATCAGCCAGTCTGACCGCGATCGGGCACGAAGCCTGGGCAGGACACCTGCAGACGCTCCGGGACATCGCCGGCGGCTAATGCCCCGTCAGCGGTCTGGAACGGTCGGTGCATCCTTCTCCTGTGCGGGAGCTTGCGTGGGCTACCCTTACGGCCGGCCGCTCGTCGCTGCCTCCGGAATGCTTGTCGTGAGGGCCCCACTTGAACCTTTATGCCTGGTGGAACCTTAGAAGCCCTCCAGCGCCTCTAGTCCGCGGCGTCGAGAAGCCCCGTAGCGTCTGTCCCGGTGGCCCGGGCCAGGGCGTCAAGGGACTTGACGTGCACACGGGCGAGGGCGATGGCCACGAGTTCCAGGAATGCGGTCCCGTTGGGTCGTTCAAGGTCGTCAAGGTAGTCACGCATGCGCCCCTCCAGGGGGCCGAGGCCTTCGGATTCTTCGGCGGCGATCCGCGTCAACGCCGGGGCTGGCAGTCCCGTCGTTCTGTGAGTCATGCCCGTCAACACCACCTTGCCAACGGCGGCCTTGGCGTCGTGGACAACTGGCCATGCATAGAACGAAGGGCCGACAAGATGCTGCGCTTATCGACGGCGTTGTTTCCCTGAACTTGGTTCCTTGTGTGCTTTGCCTTTGGCCGAGTCATTCCCGGGTTCGTCTAGGCGCAGGGCCAGTTGGTCATGAAGCCTGTTGATCTGGGCCGTGAGGCGGGCAAGTTCCTCGTCCTTTGAAGTTTCGGCCGCTTTGGTCCGGGCATCGGCTGCGGCTGTCACGCTTGCAATGAGCCAGGACGACACTGCCGCGGTGACCATGCCAGGGTTGCAATGCCGCCGGCCATCAGCGCGGCCGCAGCCCACCGGCCGGGAACAGTGACGGGTAATAGTCTTCGTAGCCGATCGTTGTGATGGTGACGATCGCCCACCACAGGGAGTCGCCCATGGTGGTGATATTCGCGTTCGGGGCGCCCCTTTCGGAATGGAGGACGCTCAAGGCCACCGTGGAGACGAGCAGGAGAGCGGACGCAATGACGTAGGCCATGACGCGCGTTCTGATGGCGTGCCGGGTGCCCGTTCCATGACTTGACGCAGCGTGAATGGGCGCAGGAGCGGCAATGGCCGCGCCACCGGGAATATCACCACGAGCAGGTCCTGGGGTGGCGGACAGACCACCGGCCTCGCTGCGGCTCCAGGAGCAACTTGATGATGTAGTCGGCACCAAAAGCGACCCACGTTAACCAGATGACGAGCGTCAAGAAGGTGGGGTAGGGGTCCGGTGGTTCGACAATGATCAGGATGGAGTAGGCCGCCAGGAAAACAAAGGCCGCACCGACCAGGGGTCCCCCGGAACGCTTAAGCCAGGTTTCGTGCCACATGGGGCGCGTTCCCGCCTCCCGCACGCGAAGCGGCCGGTCGACCCTGCCACGTTCGGGCGGAAGAACCGGTGACGCTTTCCGGAGCGCGGCTGCAGCAGATCGCTCGTGACACAGCGGCGTCACTCGACGACGTGAGCCACGGGCATCCGTTCGCCCCGCACCTTGACGTGTGGAAGGTGCACGAAAAGGTGTTCCTCATCGTCACCGACGACGATCCTGACTTGCAGATCATCACCGTGAAGGTCGACCCGCATTACGGCGACGCGTTGCGCCGCGACCTCGACGCGATCACCGCCGGCCACTACCTCAACAAGCAGCACTGGATTTCTATTGGACCAAGCGCGGGTATCACCGCCTCACTGATCGAAAACCTGGTGCACGATTCCCACGACCTGGCCAGCCAAACCCTCACGAGACGTCACCCATGACCGAGCAACCACCATCCCTGTTCGACGTCGACGACACCTCCCGGCCGCTGGCGGACCGTCTGCGACCTCACACCCTGTCCGATGTCGTCGGGCAGCATCACCTGCTCGCAGCGGAGGCACCCGTCGGGCGGATGGTCGGCGCGCACCATTTTGTATCGATGGTGCTGTGGGGGCCGCCTGGATGCGGCAAGACCACGATCGCCAGGCTCCTCGCCGAGCAGACCAACCTCGCCTTCGAACCGCTCTCGGCCACCTTCTCCGGAGTCGCTGACCTCCGCCGGGTCTTCCAGACCGCGCAGCGCCGGCGAGAGCTCGGGCAAGGAACTTTGCTGTTCGTTGACGAGATCCACCGCTTCAACCGCGCGCAACAAGACTCTTTTCTCCCCTATGTGGAGGATGGCACCATCGTGCTCGTCGGGGCCACCACCGAGAACCCCAGTTTCGAACTCAACGGTGCGTTGTTGTCGCGCTGCCAGGTGTTCGTCCTGAAGCGCCTCGACGACACGGCCCTCAGCGCACTCGTCACTCGGGCGGAGCAGTTGCTCGACGGGCGGCTGCGGCTTGATGACGATGCGCGCCGCGCGTTGATCGCGATGGCTGACGGGGATGGTCGGTACCTGCTGAACATGATCGAACAGGTGCAGTCCCTCCCTGCGCCGGTCGACCCGGCCGTGCTCGCCGCCGCGGTACAGAAGCGGGCACCGCTCTACGACAAGTCGCAAGAAGGCCATTACAACCTCATCTCCGCGCTCCACAAATCCATGCGGGGCTCTGACCCCGACGCCGCCCTGTATTGGCTGGCGCGGATGCTTGACGGTGGAGAAGATCCCTTGTTCGTCGCGCGCCGGATGACCCGGTTCGCGAACGAAGACATCGGCCTCGCCGATCCGAACGCCGTGCAGCAGGCCCTCGCCGCATGGGATGTCTACGAACGCCTCGGCTCACCCGAAGGCGAACTCGCGATCGCACAGGCCGTGCTCTACCTCGCCACCGCACCCAAATCGATCGGCGTCTACCGCGGGTTCAATAAGGCGTCGGCTGCCGCGAGACGCACCGGATCGCTGATGCCACCCGCCCATATCCTCAACGCGCCCACCCGCCTGACGAAGAACCTCGGCTACGGCAAGGACTACCAATACGACCCCGACACCGACACCGGGTTCTCCGGCGCCAACTACTTCCCCGACGGCCTCTCCCGGGAAACGTTCTACGAACCCACCACTAGCGGCTACGAACGCGCCATCAGCGAACGACTTCGCCACTGGTCACAGCTGCGCAACGACCAACCCGGTGCCGCGACGACACCGCCCGAAGACAACTGACCACCGCTCGACAGGCTCACCATATGTCCAAATCACACCCCATCCGCTCCTGGCTCGGCGTCCCCTTCGCGACCGCAGAACGCTTCCACAGCCCCGTCTTGCTGCCCTTCAACCCTGACGCGCCATACGACCAGAAGGGACCCGCACCCCTCCAGGCAGGCGCCCCCACGCGGCTCGAGGCCGACAACGGATTCAGCGAAGACTGCCTCAACCTCAACGTGTGGGCACCCGAAGACGCTGCCGACGAACCGCTCCCCGTCGTCGTCTACATCTACGGCGGCGGATTCGAGATGGGAGCGAACACCACCTCAAACGCCTCCGGCCTCGCCGCGACCGGCCGTGCCGTCGGCGTCTCGCTGAACTACCGACTCGGCCCCTTCGGCTGGCTGTCCCTCTCCCACTATGGCGGAGCACTCGAAGACGCCACGAACCTCGCCATCCAGGACATCATCACCGCCCTCCGGTGGGTGAGAGAGAACATCGCCCGCTTCGGCGGCGACCCGAACAATGTCACCGTCACGGGGCACAGCGCCGGCGCGTACTCGGCGACCGCGCTCCTTGCAGCCCCCGCAGCGGACGGCCTTTACCACCACATCGCTGCATTCTCCGGTGGAGCATCCCGCATCGTCCCAGCCTGGTGGGCAGAAGAACTCGCCCTCGCGTTCCTCGCCGAACTCGGAATTCAGGACGACCCCGAACAGATCCTCACTCTCGACGCCCAGCATCTCGCTGACACCTTCATCAAGGTGAGCCCGCGCGAGTTCGGGAAGCGGCAAAGCATTGACAGCACCACGACCAACATCGTCGACGACCATACCCAGCCCGGCGGCGTCCTCACCGCACACCCCATGCGTGCCATCGAGGCCGGGAGGCGCACCGATATCGACGTCATCTTCAGCAGCACCACACACGAAGTGGACTGGTACGTCATCAACGACCCCGGGTTCGATCCCGGCAGCGTCGACACCATCGTCGACGTGTTCGCGTCGAAAGGCCGCATCCCACGCAGTCGCGCCCGTGCCATCGTCGCTGAATACGACACCGACGGACGCACCCCGGCTCAGGTGCGCGGGGCGCTGTACACCGACTACTCCTTCACCCTGCCAGCCAACCGGGCGGCGCTCGCACACGCAGCAGCCGGCGGCACCGCATACCAACTCAGCATCGGTTCGGCCGAAGGCGCCCACGCGGTGCACGGCACCGAGATGTACGGCCTCGTCGGACAACAACGCCCAGACCAAAGCGCAGAGCAAAGCCACCTGCGACACCTTCGTCTGCGACACCCTCCTCACCCTCGCCGAAGGCAACACCAAATCACTATGGGACGCCGTCACCACCCAACCGACCACACGCGGTATCGGTGATCAGCCGACCGATCCAACCACCACCCATGCTCTGAACGTGCTGCGCATCTTCGAGGGGATCGAACGGACGTAAGCACCACCATCGGGTAGGTGCCAGGACATCCAAGGCGACCAGCTCGTGACGGTACCCGACGACGTGGTCAAGGCTGCCCCAAGGCCTCATTATCTAACGGTCACGACACCAATCGATCACAGAACACCGCCACAAAGCGATCAACTCCACAGGAAACTGACAACCGACGCACCTAGGGATCACGGGCTTCCTTGGTCAAAACTCGTGGCCGCATTCAACGGCGGTCAAAAGACTCAAGGCACCGTTTTGCCTGGCGTCAGATCCGCTCTGCGGGCGCGCCCGCAGAGGACGACTCACCGTGACAGATGCGCTGTTATCGGCGCTTGGGCAGCGAATTTCCCGGTGACAGTCGATGTCTCCCATCGTCCAAACTTTTCGGAACAGAGGGTTGCCCGCCGGGGCCTGGCGCCTAGGAAGATCGCCAGCCGAGCTCGCGCTCAGGAATGATGAGCTCCGTCGCTACCTTCGGATCCATGCCATCAACGTGACGCAGCCTGCGAAGCCCGTAGCCGTAATTCCCTTAGAACAGCGGCCAGGGCACCGCCGACATCTCACCGCTCGGAGCCGGAAACCGCCCTGCCAAGCGCAACCGGGCGCAGCGCGCGGCTAGCGATGCGATTTCGTCGGCGCTGAGCAAGTCCGCCAGGTTTCGGCCCAGCCCACCGTGCAGTCCTTCGCTGACACGATCGATGCCGTCTCGTTCCTCGGCGGTAAGAGCGTCTCCCCGCCATCCCCACAGCACCGTGCGCAGCTTGTGGTCACGGTGAAAGGTGAGCCCATGGTCCACGCCGTGCCGGTGTCCGTCTCTCATGGCAAGAATGTGGTCGCCTTTGCGGTCGGCGTTGTTGACGACCATGTCGAACACCGCCATGCGTCTGAGCGCCGGCGAGTCTTCGTGAACGAGGGCGACCATCCGTCCGTTCTCATCTCGTCCCTCGAGAACGTGTTTCCAGCCCGTCTCCGGCACGTGGTCCGTCGCGACCAGGTTCACGGCGCTTTGGGCGGGATCTCGCTCCTGCCAGAGCTGCACCATTCCTTCGCCCATCGGACCATCGCGCAGCCAGGTGCGCGGTACGACGTCCCAGCCGAAGACCTGCGAGACCAGGTAGGCGGCCACCTCCCGGTGAGCCAGGGTGCCGTCGGGAAAATCCCACAGCGGACTTTCGCCTGCTATCGGCTTATAGACGACCACCACGTCGCCGACGCTGCCCAGAAATGTAGCGTTTGAAGCCGTCGTGATGCGGCCGGTGAGGGTCAGCTCGGCGGTTACTAGGTCCGGCGCTGGCATCAGATCTCGGGAAGGGTGCAGATGTGCCCGTCGGCGTCTATGGGGGAACCGCAGAGCGAGCACATCGGACGCCCGGCGCCCACGATCTCACGGGTGCGTTTGGCGAATGCGCGGGCGGTGCCGACCGGCATTCGCACCAGCAGCATTTCGGGCTCGTTAGCGCCGTCCTCATCAAGCGATTCGTCGTTCTCATCAGCATCGACATCGGTGATGGGGTAGGCCTCTATTACGACCTGGGCCGTGGTTGGGTCCCAACCTAAGCTCATGGCGCCGGTGCGAAACTGCTCCTGAACGGCCTCGAGCTGGTCATTGTCGACAAGTTCAATGGGAGTACCCGTGGGAACGCTGAAGGGGTTGCCCTCGACCGTGATGAGCTGGTCGAGAATTTCGTCGATCTTCTCCGCGAGCTGAGCCGACTGCTGCTTCTCCAGGGCAATACTCACGATCTGCGTCCCTGCGCGCACCTGCAGGTAGAACGTACGCGCCCCCGGAAGGCCAATGGTGCCAACGACGACCCGATCAGGCCAGGCAAACTCGTGAACACGTGTAGGCATGTCAGTATTTTAGGCACATGAGGTTCGTGGCGCCTTATTTTGCCCTGCACCGCCGCCCACCGGCGCATCGCCAGAGTGGATGCCGTTCGACAGCCACGACAGATCACCCGCGTCGGTGTTGGTCGCGTAGACGCTCGGCCGACTGGCGCCGTAGCGCACGATCGATACGGAGGCGGGGCCCACGTTAATCCGCTGAAACAGGTCAAGGTGCATGCCGAGCGCGTCGGCGAGGATTGACTTGATGATGTCACCGTGACTCACCGCCACCCACACGGCCCCTGGCCCGTACTCCGCTTCGAAGGCTGCATCGTGGCGTCGAATCGCTGCCACTGACCGAGCCTGCATCGCGGCCATGGATTCACCCCCGGGAAAGACGACGGCGGACGGTTGCGACTGCACAACCGGCCACAAATCCTCGGTTGCGAGATCACTGAGCGTGCGGCCCTGCCACTGGCCGTAATCGCACTCGGTGAGATCGGGCTCGACCGGCGCGTACGGCGTGCCAGCCTGGCGATCGAGGATGAGCTGGGCGGTCTGCTGACAACGCTCAAGAGGGCTCGACACCACCCCGACTACGGGCACGGCCCCCAGCCGGTCTCCGGTCAGAGCCGCCTGGTCGCGCCCGATCTGGTCCAGGCTGACGCCGACGGCCCGGCCGGCCAGCAGTCCAGTGGCATTGGCTGTGGTGCGGCCGTGCCGCACGAGAATAACTGTCGCCATCCACCCAGCCTAACCACCCGCTCGATGGCGGGGTGTATCGAACCCGGTCGCGCGTCGAACAGGCAGATGAAGCACTGGCGGAACCCTTCAAGCACGCCGACGCGCTTCGAGCCGCTCAGACGGACTCGGCATGCATTGACCAGGTCACGGCCGACGCAAGGCTCAAGGCCGAGGCTTTCTCGGACGCCGACGTTAATCGGAAGCGCCAGGAAGTCCTCGCCGCCGGCTACGCAATCACTTCTGGGGCGATCATTCCCGGCGTTTCCTCCGTTTCAGCCCCCGAAATTTTCCTCAGTAGACTCGCTGCCTCTCGCCATCACCGTCGTATTCCCGGCGGAAGAAGTGGACAAGACCGAGATGGACAAAGTGACGGCGAAGCGCTGAACCGCTCATCGCGCTGTTTGTCGGAGCGTGAGTTGTGTATATGACCCTCGGACCAGGCTACTGGCCAACGCAATTTGGGTTCTGAAGGCCTTCATATCGGAGGGAAACTCGGCAGGCTCGGAGACATGTACGGCAAACATCGTCTAGGGACCGCGCGCAGCTGGTCGTCTATGCATACCGGACAGGTCTGGCCTGACTGCTGCTGCGGTTGTGGTCGACGCATCAGGGCATCCCGCCCTCGAAGCCTTTCCGGCGGAGGGCCTCTGCCGTGCCAAGCCCGGCGGCGGAGGCGCCCATTATGGCGACGGAGCGGACGGCGCTCGTACCGGCTCGCACGGAACGGGCCGTCGGGAGGCTGTGACACGTGCATCCCTAGACGATGGGGGTCCCGCGGCTGGCGGTGCTTACCCTCTTATCGTCCAGTCAATGGGGTCGGCTCGAATCGTCCGCATGGACTGATCCATTTACCGCATTCGCAGTAGATGGATCAGGAAGGCGAGACATGTAGGCGACCAGCTGGGCGCGGTCTCTGGCTCCTACCTCGGCCATGAGGTTGTTATCGAATGGCGCCTGCCGATCCACGACCACAGGCGGCTGGTGGACACAGGGCCTCAGTGCGAGCACTTGATTGCGTCAGCGAGACAGCAGCACGCCGACCTGGGCGCGGATGTCCCGCACAATATCGTCGATGCTCAAGGCGGCGTTCACGCTCGCCGCCATGCTGAGGAACATGATCGCGGTGACGATGCGGGCCATCGGTGCGGCATCACCCGCACCGGCCAGCTCGTGCCTGCCCAGGACGGCAGCGGTGGCCTCCTCGGTCTGCGCGACGATGGACAGAGCTTCGCTGTGTCGAGGCTCCTCGGGATCGCCGAAGACCATCTCCCGCAGGTAAGTGCGTCCGTTGTCGACCTGGGTGCGGTTGCATTCCACGATCGGCTGGACGATGGCCATCACCGCATCGAGGACATCCGCGATAGTTTCGGCATCCGCCCGACCCCGCTGGAGTGCTTCGGCGTAGTGTGCGTTCTGCACGAGCAGCAGGAGTTCACCTTTGGACTTGGCGTAGAGAAACAGGGTCCCGGTGCCGATGTCCGCCTTGTCGGCGATCTGCTGGGTCGTGACATCCTCGATGCCGTGCTCGGCGAACAGCTCGCTGGCTGCCGCGGTGATACGGTCCAGCTTTTGTTGCTTGTTCCGCTCACGCCGTCCGACCGGCTGGGAGGCGAGAGACATGATGGATCCTCCGGGGATATATTCTGACTGCACTCAGTTATGAGTCTCGTCATTACTGGAACGGGTTGAACTCTTCGCTAATTCTCCCACGCCGGTGGCGGGCTACAACGGTACGCCCGGGTGGTGATGGCCGATTACCCATCAATGCAAAGGACTATGCACTCATGACCACGCCATCCATGCTCTGGCAACCATTCACTCTCGGTGGGGTGGCGCTTCCCACCGGCTTGCTTTGGCCCCGCTAACCCGGAGCCGTGCGAACCCTGACGGTACCCCCGGGGAACTGGCCGCGGAGTACTACGGCCAGCGCGCCACGCTCGGGCTGATCATCACCGAGGGCACCCAGCCGTCCGAGGACGGCCAGGGCTACCTGAACACCCCCGGCATCTACACTCCCGAACACATCGAGGGATGGCGAAAGATCGCCGACACGGTGCATGCAGGCGGCGGAGCGCTGTTCATCCAACTGATGCACGTCGGCCGTATGTCGCACCCGAATAACACCCCGCACCGCCGTCGGCCTGTGGGCCCGTCGGCGATCTCGGCTGATCAGGACATATTCACCCCGACGGGCCCGCAGAAGACGCCGGTGCCGCGTGAGCTGACTGCCGAAGACATCCAGGCCACCATCGCAGGGTTCCGCCACGCCGCAGCCTCCGCTATTGCAGCGGGAGCGGACGGCGTCGAGATCCACGGTGCGAACGGGTACCTGCTGCACCAGTTCCTCTCGCCGAACTCGAACCACCGCACGGACGAGTACGGCGGATCGGTGGAGAATCGGTCCCGGTTCGTCGTCGCGGTCGCCCGCGCGGTGGCCGAGGAGATCGGGGCAGATCGGACCGGCATCCGCATTTCACCGGCGTTCCCGCTGGGCGGAATCAACGAAGGGGACCCCACGGACGTCCGGACACAGTACCGCCACCTGGTCGGCGAACTCGCCGCCCTGAAACTTGCGTACCTGCACGTACACCACCTCGGTGACGACGAACTGCTTCGGTCCTTCCGCGACACGTGGCCTGCTGCCATCCTCGTCGTCCGGTATGGGCGCGACCGCGAGCAGATCGCCGACGACATCGACGCCGGGCTCGCGGACATCGCGCCGCTCGGCCGGTTCGCCCTAGCAAACCCCGACGTTGTTCAGCGCCTGCGCACCGGTGCGCCGCTGAACGAGCTGGACCCGGCAACCCTGTACGGCGGCGGCGCGGCCGGGTACACCGACTACCCCACCCTGGCACACGCCTAATCGTCTGCCGCGGGCCGTCCACCACCGACCTTACATACCCCGTACTGATCAGAAAGAAGAAACTCTAATGCCCTCACTCAACGGAGCAGTCGTCCTCGTCACCGGAGCCAACGGCGGAATCGGCACGCAGTTCGTGCACGAAGCCCTCGCCCGGGGAGCTGCAAAGGTTTATGCCTCCGCCCGCACCCCCCGCACTTGGAACGACGAACGCATCGTTCCGCTCGCCGTGGACGTCACCGACTCCGCCTCCATCCAGGCAGCGGTCGAGGCGGCACCGGATGTGACCGTGTTGATCAACAACGCCGGCGCGTCGGTTCCCAGTGCCGGGATCCTCACCCACACGGACGAGGAGATCCGAAGGAACGTAGAGACGAACTTCCTCGGGCCTCTCTTCGTCGCCCGCGCGTTCGCTCCGGTCCTGTCGGCGAAGGACGAAGCGACGATCATCGACATCCACTCGGCCCTGAGCTGGTACGCCGTCGCCGGCATCTACAGCGCCACCAAAGCCGCCCTCTGGTCCGCGACTAATTCCCTCCGCCTCGAACTCGCCCCCGCCGGCGTGCACGTCGTCGGCGTCCACGTCGCATACGTCGACACCGCGATGGCCGCGCACGCCACCGACCCGAAGCTCGACCCGACCGTGCTGGTGCGCACCGTGTTCGAGGCCATGGAGGCGGGGGAGTACGAGGTCCTCGCCGACGACACGTCTGTCCAGCTCAAGGCCGGACTCAGCGCACCCCTGGAAGCGGTCTACTCGCAGTTGGTGGACACGAACGCATAAGCGAACAACCGGCGCCACCGCGTTCACCAAAAGTGAGCGCGGTGGCACGACCCCTGCCAAAGGCCCACGATGCCCAAGTGACGACGGAACGGGTGGGGAGTGTCTGAATATCGGTGGATGCGGGGTTGGCCTTACACGCCGGGGTATTCACCAGCCAGGGCTGGTCAGTGGGCGAGGAATTCTACGGAGACGGGGGAGAACCGGTCGTGGAACTGGAAGATGCCGCCGTGGCCCGAGTCGGGGTAGATAATCAGCTCGGATCCCTTGATGCGCCGGTGTAGGTCCTCGGACAGGATCGACGGCACCATGCGGTCGTTGTCGCCGTTGGCGATAAGGGTGGGGTGAGTGAGCTTCGACAGGTCCGACGGCGCGGAGCGGCCGAACTTCCGGATTGCCTTCAGCTGCGTCTGGAAGGCTTTGGTGTTGATCGGTTTGTCGCGGTCGAGCGTGCGCTCCTGCAGGCGCTTGATGAACGCCTTCGCGGCCGGCTTGCCGGTCGCGTTGCGGTTAAAGAACAGGAACTCCTTCGGGTCCGCGCGCGTCAGGGTCGCGCGGAGAATGTCCCAGTAGGTGGTGCTGACGACCTTGTCCATGTCCTCGCCGCCCCGCGGCCCGGTTCCGGCCAGCACGACCTTGCGGACGAGGTCGGGATGTTTGAGGAGCAGGTCCTGGGCGATCATTCCGCCCATTGAGAAGGAGAAGATGTCGATCCTGTCGAACCCGAGGGACTTGATGAAGGTATAGGCGTCGTCGGCCATCGCTTCGATGGTGTCTGGAACCTGCCCGGTGGAGGCTCCGACACCGCGCTGGTTGAAGGTGATGACGTGGCGGTTCTTCGCGATGGGGTCGATGATGCGCGGGTCCCAGTTGTCCAGGGTCGCGGCAAGGTGCACGAAGAACACGACGGGGATGCCGGCCTTGGGCCCCAGCTCACGGTAGGCGTAGGTGACGCCACCAGCGGTGATGGTGCGTGTGGCCGCCTTCGCGTACGAAGTGACAACAGGGCCGTTCGGGGTGTCAAAGCTGCTCATGCTGGTAGTCCTCCTGAGTGGTCTGTGAGGTGAACGTCTGCCGGCGAATCAGGAGGGAAGGGTGACGACGGCTTTGCCGCGGAGGCCGCCCTTGGCCAGCGACTCGAGCGCCTGTGGGGTCTGGGCGAAGTCGAAGACCCGCCCCACGACCGGGCGCAGCACGCCGTCGTCAACCAGGGCGGTGATCTGGCGCAACTGGTCGCCGCTGGCACGCATGAAGAGGAACTCATAGCTGACGCCCAGCTTCTTCGCCTGCCGCCGGATCCTGCTGCTGAGCCCCGCGATGGCCAGGCGCAGCACAGGGTTCAGATCGGCTTTGTGCGCGAACGCCGGGTCCGGCGGACCGGCGATTCCGATCGCCTTCCCGCCGGGCTTCAGGATGCGCAGTGACTTCACGAGGTTCTCCCCGCCGAGGCTGTCGAGCACCAGATCGTACCCGGCGAGGAACTGCTCGAAGTCCTGCGTACGGTAGTCGATCACTGTGTCCGCGCCGAGGTCGCGCACGAAGTCGGCGTTGGAGGCACTTGCGGTGGTCGCGACGGTGGCGCCGAGGTGCTTGGCGAGCTGGATCGCGATCGACCCGACCCCGCCGGCCCCGGCGTGAATGAGAACTTTCTGCCCCGGCCGTACGTTGCCTTGCTCAACGAGGGCCTGCCACGCCGTGAGTGCAACCAGCGGTAAAGAGCCGGCCTCCTCCATGCTGATCGATGCAGGTTTCAGTGCCAGGTCGGCCTCGGTGATGGCGATGCGCTCGGCGAACGTGCCGATTCGGTCTTTGTCGGGGCGGGCGTAGACCTCGTCACCGGGCTTGAATCCGCGCACTTTCGCCCCGACACGGATGACTGTGCCGGCGACATCGTTGCCGAGGATCAGCTGGAGCTTGTACGGGAGGATCTGCTTGAACTCACCGAGACGGATCTTTTCGTCCAATTGGTTGAGGCCGGCTGCCTGGACCTGGACCAGCACATCGCGGTCGCCGACGGTCGGCTCAGCGACGTCCGCTTCGCGCAGCGGCTCCTTGTACTTGGTGACGACGAATGCCCTCATGGCGTGCTGCTCCCTCTATGACCTGCGGGGGACTACAAATGAGTCTACTCAATTATGAGTGCACTCAGAAACATTGTCAAGTAAATATCGGCGCAGCCGTGTCACGAGTCGAAGATGAATCGTTGACAGGGGCAATACGCCGTCCCCTGCAGGGAATTCAGCATCTTTGGATGAGCACGACGTTGAACCGATCGCAGAAATTCCATGCGAACCGTGGTCGCTTCAGACAGGCTATCGAGCAGTGCATGACCTACTAGCCTCCGGCGTCCGACCAAGGGCGCTTATTTGCCTGAACGACCGTATTGCCTAGGCGCGTACCGGGCCCTGAGTGGAGCCGGCCTGCACATTCCGGATGACATCTCCATAGTCTCATTCGACGACGACGACATCGCCGTGTACCTCGATCCCACATTGACCACCGTTGCTTTCCCATACAAGGAAATGGGCGCCCTTGCCGTGAGACTGGTCTTGAACGAGAATCCAGAGCGCAAGGAGTATCTGGTCCACATGCCCATCCGCGTCCGTGGCTCGGTCAAGCTTCGGCTGCTTGGGGTAGGCCTTTGGTGGGAGTGTGGACAGTGTCCACACTTTGGCCGTCGGACTGGGTCGTACGGCTGCCGGACTGCGGATGTTTTTGGGGGAGTGGCGGATATTCAAGGCCTGGAACCTTGTCCGAGTCCCACCTCGGCACGTATTTCAGCAGGTCAGGGGCTTTTTGGTGTTTCTTCGTGTGGACAGCGTCCACACTCTCGCCTCTGATCTGATTCTCCGGGTGTGTGGGGTCCCGGATAGAGCTATTCGGTTGAGTGGGGGAGCGGCTCTCTACGGCAGACCGGGTACCGCCCTGCGGGGTCCATTATGGGTGTTCATCCTCGTTCGCGTGCGTTCGACTCGAACGGCATAAGTTGGCCGGTCGTTGGAACGGCATGAAGAGGCGAGTGGCCATCCCGGGGCTGTGGGCGTCGTTCCCGGCGATGGTCGAGTGCGCCATGCCGGGCGGTGCGGCCGGTGCTAGTCCAAGGGCAGTGTTACCAACACACAGGTTCCTGCGGCGGCGGACGAATCAATGTTCATCTCTCCGCCAGCAAGGCCTACGACCATTCGCATGAGGCGCAGCCCCATGCCGGAGTGCCGACCAATCATGGCTGCCGGCACGTCGAAACCTCCGCCGTCGTCGGTCACCTTGAGCTGAATGCCGTGGCTCATGCCTTGGGTGACGCAGCCGAGCCGGACCGTCACAGCTGATGCCTGAGCGAATTTGTAGACATTGCTGAGAAGTTCCTGCGCCGCCCGGTATAGAAGAGTTGCGGATTGCCGGTCTACTTCCATGCCGTGGTGTGGTGCATCCAGGTGCACCAGGGTTCCGCGTTCGCGGAGGGGCAGTGTCAATCGGTCAATTGCGCCGGCTACCCCAAGAACATGGAAGTCGACCGGGTGTGTATCGGTGAGGACGCCACGTACGGCGACGACTTCATCGCTTAGTAGTGATTTCATGCTCTTACTGTGCGCTTGCGTGGTTGGGGTTTTCTGGTGCCGCGCCGAGGTTAGTGCACCTGGATTCCTTCCGCTTGTGCCGGTGCAGGAGGACCCATCGTGAGACCTGTCGTCGCCCCTGTGCGCGGACACTGACTCGTGGTCGTCCCTGTCCCCTATGTCGGTCACACTTTGCACGTGCGTACTTTTGGTGTTGAGGAAGAAATTCCTGATCGTGGATCCCGATAGCGGCCCCCCTGCCCCTGGCCGGGGAGATGCTGCGCCAGCACGAGCCCGGGCAGCAGACGGTGAACCACCCGGCGCCTCTCCAGATGCTGGCTGCCGAGCTGCAGCAGGAACAACTCGAAATCATCACTCACCCGCATGACAGCCTGAGCGGACTCGCGGCCGAGATACTTGCGGGTCGGGCCTATGCCGACTCACTGGCCCGAAATGCGGGCGCGAAGATCGCCGCCCTCGCCACATCCCCGCTGCCGGTCACACCGCACGCCACCCGCAACGACCGCTATGACGCGTTGATGGAAAAGCACGCTCTGACGGCCCGCGAGCAGCTGACCTGGGGCTGGCATGGATCGACATCCCCGGCCCCGTGCCGACACTTGAGTTCACCAGGACGGACGGAACGATCACCGTGACGGCGACGGACCTGCCCGTCCTTCCGCCAGCCGCCCCGTCATGGACCATGCAGCTCCTGACCGGATTTCCCACCGAGCAGGCGGCGCTGAAATGTTTGTATCTGGCGACCCGGGCACTGGACCCGACGGGCAAAGGCAAGCACCACGGGCCACACGGTGGACGCCGGCTCTGAATGCCTTCGCCATCAGCTTCGACGGAGGAATCAACTAAATGTCAACGTTAGATCCACCGCAAACTGACACTCCCCGTCCCCAACTTCCGCCTGTTGGTGAGCAGGGGTGGGTGTCACGGGTGGTTGATCCAGCAGGCCAGGATGGTGGTGGAAAGCTGGTAGGCCAGGGCATTCCGGCTGATGTTCTCCGGTCCCAGAGTCGATGGCAGGTCGGTGGCGTCGACCTGAAGGACGAAGCTGTCCTTCTGGAACACGGCTGAGCCGTCAGCAGTTTCGTAGGCCGGGAACCCGAGGTTGGCGAGGCCTTCGATGGGTTTGGCGTCCTTCGCCAGGGCCTGCATCGCGTCGAAGTACGTAAGTGCCGACGCCTGATCCTTCGCTTCCCGTACGGAGATCTCCACGGCACCCTCGGTGAGGTGGTACGTGCAGGTAAAGGTGCTGTCGGCCCAGTTATTGACTGTGTGCGGTTTCGAGTCCAGATCCAGGATGGATGTGAGCCGGTCCATCGGCTGGTCCCCGCACACCATCAGGGCAGCGTCGCTGGGACCTTGAGCCTGGGCCGCGCCCGGGGATGAGGAGGCGCCGTGGCTGTGCCCGCCGGCGTGCCCTGATTCGGCGGCGGAGGATGACGGGGGAACGACTGCGGAGTTGCCCGGCCCGACGGACCCGGCGGCTGCTGCGCAGCCGGAGAGCAGCAGAGCCGTGGCGGCCAGGGCAGCCAGGGTGTGCTTTGGGTGTTTCATGTCTAGTCCATTCGCGACATTTGCCGCTTCCGGTAGGAGCGGGCTTCCGTGGTTCAAACTTTGAGTTTGGCGTAGATGACGTAGTTGTCATCGAAGAGGCCGGTGGCGGGGTCGTAACCGTCGCACGTGATGAGCCGGAGCTCACCTCCGGGGGTGTTGCCGTAGACCTCGAGGGTGGGGAACTCGTTCTTGCTGTACTGGGCGCCGCGGTCAACGGTGAACACCGCCGTGGTGCCGTCGGCCCGGGAGACGTTGATTTCGGTGCCAGGAGTGAGTTTGCGGAGGTCGGCGAAAACTCCGGTGGCGCCGCCGAGCGCGTTGACGTGGCCCAGCATCACGGACGGGCCGCGTTCCCCGGGGGTGGGGGAGCCGTTGTACCAGCTGGCGGGAGCGCCGCTGCCGGTGGGAGGTACATCCAGGGAGCCGTTCTCCCGGAGTCCGAGTTTCAGGAGGTCGGTTCGCACGCCGATGGCCGGGATTTCCAGGGTCACCGGCTCGGATCGGTTCAGCACCGCGGGCTCTGCCACAGCGGGCGCGGCAGCCGGAATCGATGGGGGAGGTGCCGGTACGGCGGAACCGGGTGCGGAGGGGGAGGCCGCGGCGGAAGCTGAAGGTGGGGAGCCGGCGTCGGGCGTTCCGCTATTTCCTGCGCCGCAGCCGGCCAGGGTCAGCAGGAGCAGAACCCCGGCCGCCATGGCGGCACTGAGACCCCCGTGGCGGCCGGGATTCTTGGTTCTCACAGTAGTGATCCGGTCAGCCGGGGCTTAGGCCGCTGCACTGGCGGTGCGGCGGCGGACGACGTAGGCTCCGCCAGCGAGGGCGATCAGGGCGAGACCGCCGCCGACGGCGAGGGCGCCGGTGTCGGTGCCGGGTTCCTGGGTGACGCCGGTGTCAGCGCCGCCGACCGGCATGGTCATCTGGCCCGCCTGCAGGGTCCCGCAGAGGGCGGGGGAGGTGGCGGCGAGCGGAAGGGTCGGGGCAAGGTCGCTCTTGGCGGCCTGCCCTGCCGCGCTGAGGGTGGCGGGGTCAAGGCCGTGGACTACGACCACAGCGGTGCCGGCCTCCAGGGCGGCCTTGGTCTCGGCATTCACTTCGAACGTCCGGTCAACGGTGTAGGCCGCGCCCTGGCCCCCGACCTTGAGGTCCAGACCCGCTGCGGGGCTGGTGTCGCCGCTGGTGGACAAGGTGGTGACGATTGCGCCGTAGGACGGTGCACCTTCGGTGGTGGAGATGACCTGGTCGCCGTCCTTATCAGCCGAGGGTGCCGGGCAGGTGCCCTGGGCTCCGCCGTGGATGTGCTGGACATGCGGGTAGGGCGCGTCCATGAAGGTCGCGGGCATGCCCGAAACGTTCAGGACAACGTGGGCCTGGTTGCCCGTGACATCAACGGTGATGGTGCCCGAACCGGCGCTGCCGTTGACCTGGCCCAAAGTGGACTGATAGTGGTCTGATCCGTCATGGGCCATGGCAGGGGATCCGGAAACGGCCAGGGCGGCCAAAGCCAGAGTGGGGACCGCCATAAGACGAAGTGTCTTCTTCATTGAATAAATCTCCTCATACACAAACGTGTGATGTTCGCACCCCGGAAAGGGGCCAGTGGTACTTCGGATCACTTCTGGGAATGGATGGGTGACCACGTGGCCGGCCCACATATTCTTTGACAGGCCAACGGAGGACGGGGATGGGGCCCCTTTGGGCCCTTTTTGTTGGCGGCCGATCCGGGATCCGGGCCCACGGTCAAGTCCAAGGACGTGCGTAGTGCCTAAGGTGCTGCGTCCCAGCACGTCAGGAATCTGATCCTTGACGGACTGCTCAGCAGACCTAATGCTCGCCTCGATGGGCAGGTGTGCCCATCGAGGCTGTCAACGATTACCTATAAAGTTTTGAGCATGAACGTTGATTCGGGGGCTCCAACGCATCCTCACATCTATCCACCCACCCACTTTGAGTCGCAGGACGCATACACGCCTCTTCGCGGTGCCAGTCCGGGTCAAGCCATTTCACGATTCTTCAAGAAGTATGTCGTCTTTGCCGGGCGCGCCAGCCGGAGCGAGTACTGGTGGGTCGGGCTCTTCCACACGCTCGTTTACATCGTTGGTGGAATCCTCGTCGCCGTCTTCCAAGGGACCGCAGGCACGAACCGGTACGGCAGAGTGAGTGAAGGGACGACCCTCGGATCCGACCTCGTCATCCAGGCCTTGGTCATTTACTGCGTCGCGACAATCCTGCCCAATATTGCACTCGGCATCCGCCGGCTGCACGACCTCAATATGGCCGGCTGGTTCATCCTTCTCGGACTCATCCCCGGCCCGGGTTCTATCGCAGTACTCATCCTGACCATCCTTCCAAGCAACCCGCTGGGACAGCGCTTTGACCAACCCACTCTCCCCGGCAACCCGCGCCCCCAACGCTTCGACCAAACCTTCAGCTGACTGTCCGTTCGCCTAAGGTAGCAAGACCTTCACGCATGAGCCGCGAGCGTGGGGGTTTTGCTTGTACTGAGGTATTTACTGGACATCTTGGCAGCGATCTCTGCTTCCATCATGGGTGCCTGCTGCGTCTACTACATGACGCTGGACTTGGGAGCCGATGTGCCGTGGGGTGCTGCGCGCTTTTCTGGCTCGTATTTCACCTCCGTTCATGGCCTGCGTGGTCGAGGACGACATGACGGAACGGTGGGATGCCGTGGTGTTTATGGAGCGTTGAGTGTCAGGTCCGCGTCGCCGGCCAAAGCAGCCGCGAAACCGACCCGACGGCCTCCTGGATCCGTTGAGAACCGTTTCGTCAACCGGTCAGGGAGTTGGGGATGGTTTGATTGGTCCGTGCGCCGTCTAAAACGCCTTATGGTTTTCAGCCTGTTCGCGGTGTGCGTCATCACCGCGTTCTCGTTCTGGGTGAGCCGGCAGCCCGGCGCAGACGCCCGCAGTGCCTTTTCGGCACCTCCGCGAGCGGGGGCGGAACTTGAAATTTTGTCCGCCGGCATCACCACCGCCGTGAACGTAACCCCGAGCCCGGATGCCCAGTGGCTCATCCGGGCTGCCGCGCAGACCGGGATCCCTGCCCGCGCGCTCCGGGCCTACGTTGCTGCTGCGGCCACGGCCAACGATTCCGCTCCGATGTGCGGGATCGGCTGGAACACCGTGGCTGCTGTCGGCTCCGTCGAATCAGCGCACGGAACTTACGGCGGCGGCAGCCTCAACACCGCAGGGCAGGCGAGCGGCGCACTTGTGGGCCCGAGTCTCGATGGCAACGGATTCGCCGCCATCGCCGACACGGACGCGGGTCTCCTGGACGGCGACGCCCGCTGGGACCACGCCGTCGGACCCATGCAGTTCATTCCCTCCACCTGGCAGCTTGTAGGGCGGGACGGGAACGGGGACGGGGCTGCGGACCCGTTCAATATCGATGACGCCGCCCTCAGCGCGGCGACCTATCTGTGCGCTCACGGTCGTGATCTCTCAACCGCCCGAGGATGGACAGACGCCATCTACTCCTACAACCAGTCCGATCCCTACATTCGGCAGGTGCGGGCCCAAGCCACCACATACGCCGCGAAGACGGGAACCGCCGGATGAGTCCACTGGCTGAAGGTCCATGGCGGTGAATGCCAGGGGGCCCGGTGGATCAACGCGGTGCTTCAAGCGGCTGGCGAGGATGCGGGAGGCGATGCCTTCCTCTGACTTGGCCAGCAATTCCCTGAGGTGGCGCCGGTTGCCGAAGATCACGTCGCGCAGAACAAGCAGCGCCCAGGCGGCGCCGAGGACCTCGAGCGCCGCATTGATGGGGCATCCGCTACGCGGTTCCGGGGTCCATCGCGGCTCTATTCTCCTATCGTGGGTATTGAGTCGTTGGGTTCGATCACCATAAAGTGATTGCGAACGACAAGCACTTCAGGAGATGACATGTCCCTCGTCCGCGTGCACAACTTCTCGGTTTCCCTCGACGGCTTCGGCACCGGCGAGGGCCAGCAACTCGAGGCTCCGTTCGGTCACGCAGGCTCACGGCTGGTGGAGTGGGCTTTCGAGACGCGCACCTTCCGCGAGATGGGCATCCACGGGGAGTCGGAGGGATCCTTCGGCGTCGACGAGGCGTTCGCCAGCACGTGGGGGCCCGGGATCGGCGTGGAGATTATGGGGCGCAACAAGTTCGGCCCTCAGCGCGGTCCATGGGAGGACGAGGAATGGAAGGGATGGTGGGGCGATAACCCGGTCTTCCACACCCCTGTCGTTGTTCTGACACACCATCCTCGGCCGGTACTCGAAATGGAAGGCGGAACAACCTTCCATTTCGTTGACGCCGACCCCGTCTCCGCGCTCGAGCAGGCCCGGGCCCTGGCCGGTGACCTAGACGTCCGGATCGGTGGCGGCGTCAGCACGGTCCGACAGTTCCTCGAGGCCGATCTGATCGACCACATGCACATCGTCCTCGTGCCGATTGTTCTGGGCCGGGGCGAACGGCTCTGGGATGGACTCGAAGGACTCGAACAACGCTTTGACATCGAAGCGACACCTTCTCCATTCGGAGTTCTCCATCTGACCTTCACTCGTCGCACAGCCCGGTAGGCCGACAAAGGGCATCGCCCGAGGACGATCGACCATAAGATACTCTCGCTGACCATTGGTCAGGGGCCGTCCGTAGTTCAGATCTGTCTCACCGATGCTCTTCGTGCGTGAACTACTCGGCAATGTCCTCCGCCCATAGTTCAGGGTGTTCGTCCTGGAATGTGCGCATCATCTCGACGCATCGGGCATCATTCAACACCACCACTTCGACGCCGCGTGAGCGGAGAAGTTCGAATTCGCCGGCGAACGTCTCGGCCTCGCCCACCACTACGCGCGGAATCTTGAATTGGATGATGGTCCCCGTACACATCGCACACGGCGCCAGGGTGGTGTAGAGGGTTGTGTCCCGGTAGCTCTTCTGGCGTCCGGCAGCCCGCAGCGCAGACATCTCGCCGTGGGCGATGGGATCGCCATGCTGGACACGTTCGTTGTGGCCGCTGGCAATGACGACCCCGCCGCGGGCCAAGGCAGCACCGATCGGGATGCCGCCCTCTCGGAGGCTCTTTTGTGCGCCCTCGTAGGCAGCCTCGAAGACCGGGTCTGTGATGGTTCGTTCAGTTTCTGACATGGGTGCAGTCTAAGCCGCGCGTCGAATATGGTTTGTGGCCGCTGACGGAGTGACATCGAGGATATGTGACGAAGTCCGGGCCTACCGGCGAGGTTAAGAGGCGGGCAGACGAGTGTGCACAATGTGCACACCTGGGGCTTCGAAGTCGCCCGTAGCGAGGCCGGAATGGGCCGGACTGCGGAGCCTTTAGGTGAAGTGGCGGATTTTCAAGGGCTGAACCCGGTTCGAGTCCCACCTCGGGCACGTGTTATCCCTGTTCAGGGGGTTGCTAAGGGCATCCAGCCCTGTGGACACTGTCCACACCCTGTGGGACGTCTGGAGTGCTCAGCCAGGGCTTCATGCAGCACCCGATCCGTACGGACGCGTGATCGCCTCGAGGAAATGCCCGTCAGGATCCGCGAAGTAGACGCCACGTCCGCCGTCGTTGTGGTTGATCTGCTGCGGGCGGGACCGTCCCGGGTCTGCCCAGTAGGGGATGCCCTGGGCCTGAATCCTTGCGAAGATTCCGTCGAAGTCCTCCTCGCTGACCAGGAAGGCGTAGTGCTGCGGGGAGATGGGCCGGTCCGCCGTGGCGAAATCTAGGGCCACTCCGTGGTCGAGGGGCACGGTCATGAAAGACCACATGGCTTGGGGTTTCGGCAGTCCGAGCACGTTGGCTAGGAACTCCGCCGAATGGCGTTTGTCCGTTGCGTAGACGATGGTGTGGTTGAAAGTGACCGTCACGGTGGCCTCCTCGGCTGTTTGTCTGCGACCATCTACGTCCAGAGCTCTTCAGATTTCAAGAGCGCCCGCTACGTCCTTGGAACCTGCACGCGTCGGCATCAGGGGAGGCTGTCAGGGGTGGATCAGGCCTCGGCGATCGGCAGCACCAGCAGGTAGCCGGTCGGCAGATCGCTGCTCCAGCGTCGCGGCTCGCGGACCACGAACTGCGTCGCCAGCTGCTTGGGGGTGAGCAGAGTGTTGGGCACGGGGGACGGTCCCCACAGCTTGCTGCCGTACGGGTAGAGCGGATCTTGGGCGCGGATGCCAGTGACCGAGAACTCCGGGAACTGGTCGGGATCGCCGAGTGACTCGAAGCCGCTCATCACCCATACGTGGCGACCGCGCCACATGACCAGCCCGACCGGCCGGTCCGTGTCGGCGATGGCGCGCGCCGCTGTTTGCAGCGCTTCCTCGTAGTCGGCGATGCTGACGACGGCGTACTGCCCCATCCCGACCTCGGTCAACACCTTCGCCCACCCCAAGGGGTTGGCACCGTTGAACGAGTTGGACGACCGTGCCCGGGCCATCTCCCACAGTTCGCCCTGCTGAACCCGATCGGCCCACGTGCCGGCCCCCGTGTAGTCGATGAGGTTGTGCATGATCTGGATGCTCGCCGCCACACACCACTCAAAGGTGTACTGCGGCACGAAGTCCCCCTCCTGGTAGAGGTTGAGGGCGAACGCCTGGGGCATCGGCGCCGGCGTGGGAACCGATGTCGGGGTGGGGGACGGCGTCCGGTGAGGAGCGGGGACGTCATCGCGTGCGGCTGGCGGGGCCGAGGAGGTCTGGATCGGTGGATCGGTGGTGGCCTCATCGAGTCTGATCGTTGGCGTGCAAGCCGAGAGGAGGATCGCTAGGATGACGAACCAGGCCAGAACACGGAGCGGGGCACCGATCATGATCGATCCAGTTTATCGCGGCGCGGCGGGAATGCGTCGTGCAATGGATGGCTCCCATGAGCCTCAAGGCCACCAGCGACCTGGGGTTGAAGAACTTGCTCATCTGCTGTGTGAGACAGGTTAGCCGGAGGGGGCCAATGGGGGCTGGTAATGCTGCAGGTGACAGACCGATTGAAGATCTTTGAGCCCGGCCTTCCGGGGGTAACCAGGGAGCTGCTGCGGTGTGCCTGCTTTGTATCCGCGGCATTGTGACAGTGGACCTTCCGTCGATTCAGCTTGACGTAGTCCCGGCTATCAGTATTCGCGCGGGCCGGTAGCCTATGGCGCTTCCCTGCCTGGTACGGAGTGGGGAAGCAGTCGTGCCTGCGCAAGTCGGACGTGTCAGGCCTTCAGCGAAATGGTGGGGAATTTCTTCCATTCGCGGTGGAAGCGGGCCTCTGCCTCGAGCGCGGCGGATTGTTCCAGGGCGTGTAGCCGCCCGTAGCTGAACCCGTTCTCGCCCAGGACGAATGCCTCGGCTCCGAGTCTGCGAAGAAGCTCGCGGGTAACGACGCTGTCCTGGTGGTCACCGAGGA
>NZ_JBVAYZ010000028.1:0-55355 GCF_055412865.1 Pseudarthrobacter ribosi
CTGGCCGGCGTGCTGGACGTCGAGCACGTGCCGGTGGACGCCAACTTCTTCCACGACCTGGGCGCGGACTCGCTGGTCATGGCGCAGTTCTGCGCCCGGGTGCACAAACAGCCGGACCTGCCGCCGGTGTCCATCAAGGACATATACCAGCACCCAACAATCTCGGCGCTGGCCGTGGCCCTGGCACCGGCGGAACAGACATCGGCGACGTCCAGCCAGCCTGCGGTTGCCTCTACACCGACGTCACGCGTAGCAGGACCGGAAACGTCATCCGCTCTCGCGTCCACAGTGACCTCTGCGAGCGAAGCACGGCGTGAGCGCCATAGCGCTCTCCCCGCGGTGGGGGCACCGGCCACGACGACCGAGTACGTGGCATGCGGCACACTGCAGGTGCTGATATTCCTTGCCTACACCTATGTTTACGCAGTGCTCTTCGAGGGCGGGCTGGAGTGGGTCTGGACGGGCCCGACTTTGCTCGACATCTACGCAAGGGGCGCTGGCTTCGGTGCCGTCACCTTCGTGCTCATGTGTACGCTGCCCATCCTGGCCAAATGGGTACTCATCGGACGCTGGAGGCCTCAGGAGATCCGCATCTGGAGCTTGGCCTACGTGCGGTTCTGGTTCGTCAAGACAGCAGTGATGGCCAACCCGCTGGTCCTCTTTGCCGGCTCCCCGCTGTACCTGCTCTACCTGCGTGCCCTGGGAGCCAGGGTCGGGAAGGGCGCGGTCGTCTTCACACGGCACATGCCCGTCTGCACCGACATGCTCACGATCGGCGAACACACGGTCATCGACAAAGACACCTTCCTCAGCGGCTATCGCGCGATCAACGGCGTGATCCAGACGGGTCCGGTGTCCATCGGAAAGAACGTACTCATCGGCGAGAAGGCGGTGCTGGATATCCGCACCTCGCTCGGCGACGGGGCCCAATTGGGCCACGCCTCGTCCCTCCACGAGGGCCAGACAGTACCGGCCGGGGAGAGCTGGAACGGGTCGCCCGCGGGGCGCGCGAGCACCGACTATCGGATGGTACCCCCGGCTCAATGCGGCACCTGGAGGAGGGTGAGGTTCGCCGTTCTGCAGCTGGCGAACCTCCTGCTCGTGACGCTGCCCCTGGGCTTCACGTTCGTGGCTGTGGTCAGTACCTACGTGCCCTGGGTCGGCGACCTCCTCGAGACCCAACACCTGTCACTCAGCTGGTCGTCCCTGAGTGATGTTCTGGGGCTGTCCGTGACGCTGTTCTGGGGAATCATGCTCTTGAGCCTGATCTTCGCCATGACCGTCCCTCGGCTTCTGAACTTGGCGCTCAAGCCGGATCACGTTTACCCGTTGTACGGGATCCACTACGTCGTGCACCGGACGATCGGGCGCATCACCAACCGGAAGTTCTTCAACACGCTCTTCGGTGACAGCTCCTTCGTTGTTCACTATCTGCTGTCCCTCGGATACAGGCTCTCCCCGGTGGTGCAAACCGGTTCCAACTTCGGCAACGAGGTGAAGCACGACAACCCGTACCTGAGTGTGGTCGGTCGTGGAACCGTCGTCGCCTCCGGTTTGTCGTTTATCAACGCCAACTACTCCAGCACGTCTTTCATCGTTTCCCGGAGCACCATCGGAGCGAACAGTTTCCTCGGCAACGACATCGTCTATCCCTCCCAGGGCAAGGTGGGCGATAACTGCCTCATCGCCACCAAGGCTCTCGTCCCGATCGACGGAGAGGTCCGGGAGGGGGTCGGCTTGCTCGGCTCACCTGCGTTCGAGATCCCCCGGACAGTGCAGCGGGACAGCGTCTTCATCCGGATGGCACACGCGAGGAAGCTCCCTCGCCGACTTGCCGCCAAAAACAGGCACAACTTGGTGACCATGGCGCTGTTCCTGCTGTCGCGCTGGACTTACTCCTTCGTCGTGCTGCTGTCCACGCTGACCGCCGCGGACCTGGTCCAGCAGTTTGGTGCATTCGCGATCATGGGCCTCCCCCTCGTGCTGCTGGTGTTCACCGTGCTGTATTCCGCCTTCGTCGAGCGAGCATCCACGGGATTCCGGGGAGTGCGGCCAAAGCACTGCTCGATCTATGAGGTCGACTTCTGGCGCACCGAGCGTTTCTTCAAGCTATGCGCCCGGGCTAACGTGCACAGGCTGTTAAGCGGCACACCCTTCAAGGCCCTCCTGTGGCGGCTCGTCGGGGTCCGCGTGGGCAAGCGGCTTTTCGACGACGGGGCCGGCATGTCCGAGAAGAACATCATCACCCTGGGAGACAACGTGATCCTCAACGCCGGGTCCTTCATCCAGTGCCACTCCCAGGAGGACTACGCCTTCAAATCCGACGCCACCACGATCGGTTCGGGCTGCACCCTCGGTGTGGCGACGATGGTGCACTACGGGGTCACCATGGACGACGGCGTGGTGCTCGCGCCGGACTCCTTCCTGATGAAGGGTGAGGAGATCCCGGCTTTCGAACGTTGGGGAGGCAATCCTGCCGAAGCATTGACCGATTCGATATCTGGCCGGCACCCGCGGACACTCGTCGCTGGCTCGCCAGTGCCGAGCGGCGGAGCCACAGACCCAGTCGCAACGTACTGATACAGGAGAGCAAAACGTGGACATGCCGATTACCCAGCAACGCGACTTTTGGCGGGGCATGCTCGACGGGGGCGGACTGGCTATGATCCCGCGATGGACCCTGGATCCCCATCCCGGCGTCGGCGAGCACCAAGAGAACATCCCCGGCGATCTGGTGGGGTCGTTGCGCCGCTTGGCCGACAGCCTGGGGACGACCCTGGACGCGGTGCTGCTGACCGCTCACGCCAAAGTGCTCGCCGCGTTGGCAGGGGAGCGGGAGGCAGTAACCGGGTATGCCGCAGCTCCTGGGCGCCAGCCGCTGCCATGCCGGCTGACGACCGAGCCGACTTCTTGGCGCGCGCTCCTGACAGATGTGGGCCGCCTGGAGCAGGAGTTCCGGCGGCACACGGGGAACGCCGAGTACGAAGATCCCCTCGACGGGCTCCGCCGAGAGCTGAACCTGAACCGACCGCTCTTTGAGACTGTTTTCGACCCGTGGGATGCCTTGAGGGAGCCGGTCGAGAGCACGGTCCTGCAGGTGGCAATGTCGTTCGACGTCACCGGCGCACAGTTGCGGCTGCGGTATCGCACCGATGCGCTCGACGCTGCCGCCGCCGCGCGCATTGCCGGCTACCACGTGGCTGCCTTAAAGGCGATGGCGGCGGACCCCGACGCAGAGCACGCTCGTGCGTGCCTGCTTGCCCCGGAGGAACTGCGCTTCCAGTTGGAGAAGCTCGCGGGTCCGAAGCGTGAGCTTCCGGACCTCCGCGTGCACGAGATTATCGAGCAACGGGCGGAGTCTGACCCGGAAGCGGTCGCTGCTATTCATGGTGGCAACCGCCTGACATACCACGAGCTGAATGCCCAGGCGAATCGGCTGGGCAGGGCGCTACTGGCCCGGGGACTTGACCGAGAGACCGTCGTCACCGTGGTGATGGAGCGCAACTTGGACTGGTTGGTGACCGTCCTAGCGATCTGGAAGGCCGGCTTGACCTACCTGCCGCTCGAACCGCATTTCCCGCCCGGGCGCATGTCCACTGCGATCTCCCAGGCGGAGTCGCCCTTGGTCGTCACCGAACGCGACAGTACTGCCACACTCGACCAAGCGCTGGCCACCCTGCACGGCGTCAAGGAGCTCTTCGTCGGGGACCTCGCTGCGGAGGACCACCCCGAGGGAAACCTCGGCGTGGACGTTGCCCCGGACCAGCTCGCCTACATCCTGTTCACCTCCGGGTCGACTGGACAGCCCAAGGGTGTGATGTGCGAGCACGCCGGGATGCTGAACCACATTTATGCCAAAATCGACGACCTCGGAGTGCGCGAAGGCGAAGTCATCCCCCAAACCGGTCCGCAATGCTTCGACATCTCGGTGTGGCAGCTGGTGGCAGCCCTGCTCATCGGCGGGCGGACCCTGTTCGTCGACCAGGACGCGATCCTCGACGTCGAGCAATTCGTTGACACGGTCGTGGATGGGCGGGCGGGCGTGATCCAGGTTGTTCCGTCATACCTTGAAGTCATCGTGTCTTACCTGGAGCAAAACCCACGGAAGCTGCCGGACCTGCACTGCGTGTGCCCCACCGGCGACTTCCTGAAGAAGGAGCTCGTCCAGCGCTGGTTCGCGCTCTACCCTGATGTTCCGGTCGTCAATACGTATGGGCTCACCGAGACGTCGGACGACGCCGTCCACGAGATCATGGAACGGGCCCCGGCAGGGCCACGGGTTCCCCTCGGAAGACCGATCAACAATGTACACGTTGACGTGGTCGACGAGTTCGGCAGCCCGGTACCGCTCGGCGCGCCTGGGCTGATTGTGTTCTCCGGCGTGTGCGTGGGCCGCGGGTACGTCAACGATGCAGAGCGAACCGCCGCGATGTTCGGCGCCGATCCGAACCGCGCCGGTGAGCGCGTCTGCCGTACCGGTGATTACGGCCGGTGGATGCCGGACGGAAAGCTCGATTTCCTAGGACGGCGCGACAACCAGGTGAAGATCAGGGGATTCAGGATCGAAATCGGAGAGATCGAGAATGCCCTGCTTCGAGTGCCTGGAGTGCGCGACGGTGCCGTCGTCGTGGGTGAGGGCGCCGATCAGGTCAAGTTCCTCGTGGCGTTCTACACGGGCAGACGGCCAATCAAGATCGCCCAGTTGCGCAAGCAGATGGCGTCGCAAGTACCGGACTACATGGTCCCGTCGGCGTACCGGTGGCAGGAGAGCCTGCCTCTGACCGGCAACGGGAAGATCGACCGGAAATCCCTGGCCAATATGGCGCAGGAAATCGTTCCCGAGGCCGGCAACGCCACTGACGCCCTGTCGGCCACCGAGCAGCGGCTCGCCGAGGCCTGGGCGACGGTGCTCGGAATGCCTGGAGCCAGGATCGGCGGACAGGACTCCTTCTTTGCGCTGGGTGGGACCTCGCTGTCCGCAGTGAAACTCGCTGTGCTGCTCAAGCGTGCAGTGTCGATCAAGGACATCATGCAGACGCCCGTCCTGTCGGACCTGGCAGCCCTCCTCGAGGCCTCCTCCTTGGCAGACCCTGCCGTTCCGTCCGCACCGCGTCCGGCGCCAGCCGCGGCGAAACCCGACTTCAAGGCCCCGGTGGGAGCACCGGTGTGCCATTTCCACCCGCTGCCCGTGAAACGAAAGGACCTCTGATGTCGTCGCCTTCACCCAGAATTGAGTTCGACCTTGAACGCCAAGCCGGCCAGCCACCAATGCTTGCCGTGGAATACGGCCACGACCCCGTCCAGTGGGCCGAGCAGCACCAGGAGTCCCTGCGTATGGCGGTAGCGGAGCACGGCGCTGTGCTGGTACGCGGTCTCGCCCTCCGAGATCCGGCCGAAGTTGCGGATGTCTTTCAACGGCTGGTCCCGGGCGGCCTCATGCCTGACCGGGAGGCCTTTGCCGCTAGGCAGCCCTATCTCGACGGCGTCTATTCTTCCCTGAAGTGGCCTGCTAACCAGCCCATGTGCATGCACCACGAGCTCAGCTATGCGCTCGAGTTCCCCGGTCTGATGCTCTTCGCCTGCCTTCAGGCTCCGAGCGCCGGTGGCGTGACCGGGGTGGCGGACTCCCGCGCAGTGCTCCATGCCCTGCCCCTGGACATCGTCGAGCGGTTCGAAAGCGAGGGGTGGCTGCTCGCGCGCAGCTACAACGAGGACATCGGGTCCAGCTACGAGGAAGCGTTTGGGGTGGGCGACCGCGCCGCCGTCGAGGAGTACTGCCGCGCCCACGCCATTGACTTCGAGTGGCAGTCAGACGGAGAGCTCCGCACGCGGCAGCGGCGCCCCGCCGTAGTCCGACACCCCCTGACGGGCGAGCGCTGCTGGTTCAACCAGATCGCTTTCTTGAGCGAATGGACGATCGCCCCCGAGGTGCGGGAGTACCTCGTCGACGTCTACGGTGCCGACGGGTTGCCGTTTAATACCCGCTTCGGCAACGGGGAGCCAATTGGCGAGGACATTGTTGCCCTTTTGAACGACGTCTATGAGGCTAACACGCTGCGGACCCCTTGGGAGCCCGGGGACCTCATGCTGGTCGACAACGTCCGCATGGCCCACAGCCGGGAAGCCTATGAAGGGCCTCGGGAGGTGCTGGTCGGCATGGCCGAGCCGCGCAATGTATTTGATCTCGTTAAGGAGGATGGTGCCCAATGACTGACTACGCGATTTCCCCGGCCGTTCCCGGGTCGGAGCCGAAGACGGTCCCGCCGTTCGCGGTCGTTTCCGGGGCACAGGTACAGGAGGTACTCAGGGGCCGGGAGAAGCAGGTGGTGGAGCTGGTCGAGCAGACTTACCGGACGCACGCGGCCGGCGACTCGGTAAACCCTCCGTCATATTTCCTGCGCTTTCCGGACCGGCCCTCCGCGCGCATTATCGCCCTGCCCGCCTCGGTTGGAGGCGACGTAGGAGTGGACGGCATCAAGTGGGTCTCCAGCTTCCCGGATAACGTGGCCTCGGGGATACCCCGCGCCTCAGCGGTTCTGATACTCAATGATCCGGTGACGGGCTACCCCTTCGCCTGCATGGAGAGCTCCGTCATCAGCGCCTCCAGGACGGCGGCGTCGGCCGCCGCAGCCGCGGACTGGCTCAGCCGCGGACGGGGACGTCCACGGAGCATCGGGTTCTTCGGGGTCGGCCTCATTGCCCGGTACATCCACACCTTCCTGGACGCAACCGGCTGGTCCTTCGACGACATCGGGGTGTATGACCTATTGGGCGCAAGCGCGGAGGGATTCAAGGGCTACCTTGAACGCAGCGGCACGGCATCCCGCGTGACGGTTCATGATGGTCCCGAACAGCTGATAAGGAGCAGCGACATGGTCGTGTTCGCCACCATCGCGGGCCAGCCGCACGTGCACGAGGTGGCGTGGTTCGAGCACAATCCGCTGGTACTTCACGTGTCCCTGCGCGACCTTGCCCCGGAAATCCTGTTGGCGTCGACCAACATCCTTGACGATGTCGACCACTGCCTGAAAGCCGGTACGTCTGCCCACCTCGTGGAGCAGATGGTCGGTCACCGGGACTTCGTGGACGGCACTCTGGCCGATGTCATGGCCGGCAGCGTCTCGCTGGCGGACGACCGCCCGGTGGTGTTCTCGCCGTTCGGCCTGGGCGTGCTCGACTTGGCGGTGGGTAAGTACGTCTACGACGAAGTTGCCCGTAGCGGCAAGCTCGGCGTGATCGAGGATTTCTTCTCGGAGCTGCGTCGGTATGGCTGACGTGAAACGCTCGGACACGCGGGAGGAGGCGCACCCGGCATGGGCAGAGTGACAGGCTCAGTACGCACCTACGGTTGCGAGTGGCTGCAGTACGACTACGGTCCCGGCTTGGTTCCGGAAGAGGCGCCGGGACCATTCACGATGTGGCGGTACCGCCACCTTCTGCCCATGTCTGACGGGCCGGTGCGTTATCCCCTGCCCATCGGAGGCACGCCGCTGCTTCCGGCCCCCGCGCTGAGGGGCGCGTTGGGCACACCGTCCCTGTGGGTCAAGGACGAGACCCGCGGCCCGACGGCGTCGAACAAGGACCGGGCCACGGCGCTGGTAATCGAGGACGGGCTGCGGCATGGTCTGGACACCATCACGACGGCCTCGACGGGCAACGCGGCAGTTGCGACGGCGTTCGGGGCGGCAGCTGCGGGAATGCGCGCAGCTATTTTCGTATCGATCGATTGTCAGGAGGACAAACTCGCACTGATGACCCAGGCCGGGGCATGGGTGTTCCAAGTACCCGATGGCTACGCGGCCGCCGTCGACCTGTCACGCGCAGCGGTGGAGGAGTTCGGCTGGGTGGACCGGAACACCGGGGTGAATCCCCTGACGACCGAGGCCAAGAAAACCGTGGCGTTGGAGGTCTGGGAGCAACTTGGCCGCCGGATGCCGGACGTGATGGTCGCGCCGGTGGGGGACGGCCCCACCCTCGTCGCGCTTGAGAAGGGCTTCGCCGAACTGGTTGCCTGTGGAGTCGCCGCCAGGAAGCCTCGTTTGGTCGGTGTGCAGGCTCGAGCGTGCCAACCGCTAGTGCGCGCATGGCAGGGGACCGATCCAGCACCCGATGAACTCGACCCGATGTCCACAGCCGCCGACGGGATCGCCGTGCTGCGGCCTGCGATCGGCGATGCGGTGCTCCGAGCCGTACGTTCCAGCGACGGCGCCATGGTCGCGGTGAGCGAATCGGAGCTCATGGAGGCCGTCGGTTTGCTGGCCTCGACAGCGGGCGTCGGTGCGGAGCCAGCCGGCGCCGCGTCGGTGGCTGGCTTGCGGAGTGCTCTGCGTGAGGGCTTGGTGGACCGCGATGAGACGGTCGTCGTGCTGGTTACCGGCCGCGAGATCAAGGCCGCCGGCCCCCCGAGCCGGGACAGGGTGACCGTGGCCGACCGGCTGGATGACGTGCGGCAGGCATTCGGAAGGGTTCCCCTGCCAATCCAGTCCCATCAATTCGTGCCCATCCGGGCGACGATCGAGCAAACCGAGGAGTGACACAATGCTCTCCCTACCGCAGATGCTGGGGAATGTGTCCAAGGCCTACGTCCAGTCCCCTGAGGACTGGGCCCGGTCGGTCACCGACGTCCTGCGGGACGCCGCGATCTACCACCAAGCCGCAAACGGCTTCTACCGCGCCCAGTGTGACGCCCTGGGAGTCGACCCCGCCACGATCAAGGACCTCAACGACCTGCAATCCCTGCCACTGTTGCCGGTCGGCATGTTCAAGCGTCCCGACGCCAAGGTGCTGCTTACTTGCTCCCTGGCCGACGTCGAGACCGAAACCCGCTCCAGCGGAACCCGCGGTGTCCCTTCCGTCATCCCCCGCAACAGCGAGACAATGACCCTGGCGCTGGTCGCCCTGCTCGGCACCTACCGGGCGTTCTTCAGCCTGTCCGGGGGCGCGGGACTTTTCTTGAACCCGTCGGACCCGGAAGCCTCGGAGATGGGACTGCTCAAGGACTTAAACATCCTGAACAGCGTCTTCGACCACCACGCATATCTCGTTGCCGACCAGGCGTTCGACGCCGGGGAGGCCCTGGAGCACCTGCACCGATGGGAGGGACATATGACACGCCACATCGTCAGTCCGCCGTTCCTCATCGGCCGGCTCCTCCGGTTCCTTGAGCGGGAGAATATCAGTGCGCGCTTGGACCCGTTCAGCATGATCATCACTCTCGGGGGCTGGAAGCGGCACACAGCCGAGGCCATCCCTAATGAGAGTTTTCGGGAACGGTGCCACGACTTGCTCGGCGTGCGTGCGGTGAACGTGCGCGACATGTACGGGATGATCGAGTCGAACATGCTCGCTGTCGAATGCCACCTGCATCGCAAGCACGTTCCGCCATGGTGCTACATCTCCATCCGGGACCCTGGCCAAAGCGCCAAGGTGATCGCCCCGGGGGAGACCGGCACCATCGCCGTACTGGACGCCCTCAGCACCAGCTACCCCGGTTTCCTCCTCACCGACGACATGGGCGACGTCGAGACCGGCACCTGCGGGTGCGGCAGAACCGGCCAGGTCATCAACTTCCGCCGCCGGGGGCAGGGCGGCGGGCTTGGCCGCTGCCCAGTCAGCATCGAGCGCTACCTCGGTTCGGGCACTACCGCGGACGATGAGACGCCGGCGCTTGTGAAGGCCTAACTTAGGAACCGCAAGCAGGTCCTCGACATTGAAAGTCATCAACGGGAAGGGCCATACCGTGCGGCCAGCCGCCGGGCGCCGACGCAGTCATTTCGGAATCAGAGGCGATCCCCTCCCCAGACGAGACGCCTTCACTTAGCTGCTCGTTAGGCTGGCAGACATGGATCTAACCAATAGCGCGGCAACAGTTGAAAGCCCTAAGGCTGCTCTTCATGATGATGTTCGCCCTGGTTGGTCGGCGGACACAATCTCGTGGCTGTTAGGGTCACCCTCGCCAGGACACCGACTAGCAGTTCTTGACCTGGGTGCCGGCACCGGACTGGGAACCCGCACCATCGCAACCCTCGGACACGACGTCACCGCCGTCGATACAGCGAGCGACATGCTGTCCGTGCTCAAAAGCGTACGTGAAGAGCTGCCGCATCCAGTCGCGCGGCGGATCACTACGGCTACTGGCTCGGCTGAGGACATCCCTCTAGAAAATCAGAGTGTCGATGCCATCACTTGTCTGCAGGCCTGGCACTGGGTAAACCCCGCACGGGCGATAGCTGAATGCGATCGTGTACTCACTGCAGACGGCGTGGTTGGTCTTGCTTGGCACACTTGGGACCGCAGCAGTGACTGGGTGAAGGCACTGACTGCCATCGTTGAGCCGGACGGAGCGCCCGCTGACCAAACCCGCAGCGTACCTGCAGAGTTTGCTGGACGCGGCACCTTTGAACGCAAGCTTTTTCCTTCAACTACGAGCTGCAGGTTGACCAACTCGTGCAACTTGCCAGCTCATGGACTTTCGTCTCGCACCGCTCGGACCAAGACAGGGTTTTAGCCAGAATACGTAGCCTGGGCGAAGAAGCAGCGTCACCTGAAACAGGCATTGTTCGATTTCCTCACATTACGGCCGCATTCCGCTTGCAAGGCCCGCCTGAGTTGCCCTGACGTAGGGTTCGGCTGGTGTCCTGCTACTAACGTCGGTTTGTGTCGCGTAGGGGTTGTTCAGCGGGACGCCGGATGGTGTCGCTGCGTTGAAGGACTAAGCGTTTTGTTGGGCGATGGTGTGGGCCAGCCGGTAGGAGTCGGTGCCGGTTTCGATGATGGTGCCGTTGAACGTGAGGCTGTCCACGATCGCAGCGCACAGACGGGGGTCGGTGAAGGTCTTGGTCCAGCCTTTGGAGAACTCGAGGTTGGTGGTGATGATGAGGCTGCCTTTTTTCGTAGCCGTCCGCGATGACTTGGAACAGGAGCCTGGCTCCTTCGGTGTCGATCGGCAAATATCCCAGTTCATCAATTGAGATGAGCTGGTTTTTTGCCAGGGAAGCGACGAGCTCCTTATCCAGCCGGTCCTCGTCCTAGGCGCGGCGGAGCATCATGACCAGGGCGGAGGTAGTGAAGAACCGCGCCGGGATGCCTTGCCGGCAGGCGGCTGCGACCAGGGCGGTGGCCATGTGGGTCTTACCGGTTCCGACATCCCCGTATAGAACCAGGTCCTGGGCCCGGGTGATGAACTCCAGGGATTCGAGGACTCGCGGCCGCAGTCCTCGGGGAACCTGACACTGGTGTAGTCGAATCCTTTGAGTGTTTTCAGGGCCGGGAGCCTGGCGGATTTCAGCAGCCGCTGGCGCCGTGATTCGAGCCGTGATTCGTGTTCGGCGAGCAGGACCCCGTGGAGGTATTCGTGACCATCGGTGATGACTGCGCACTCAACGAGGGATCGCTCATCCAGGGCCATTCCATGGAAGACGGAACGTTCAAGTCCGACCGCACTGTCCTGGGCAATCGCTGCACCCTGGGCGTCACAGCCTTCGTCCACTATGGGGTGACGATGCACGACGGGTCGACCCTCGGGGCTGACGGCTTTCTGATGAAAGGCGAAGACGTCCCCGAAAACGCTGTCTATGTCAGCGACCCGGCCCGCGAAGTGAGTTCGCCGCGTGACCACCGCCCAACCCCCCCCGCGGGCCCCGCCACCGGGCCGCGACGGCAACCCCCAGGAGGCCCCTGCCGCTGGCGTTGGCCGGCGCTGCGCACGGGGCACGTGCCCCGCGCCGCCACAAGGCGGTCCGGATCTGACGCGACCAGCGGCCTTTAACGCGAGCCCGAGGGGACCCGTGCGTCGTCGGGAACGTCGTCCGGAAAGTCATCGGGGACGGCCCCGGGGGCGGCCCGGCGGCCCCGCCTACGGGAACGGGCGGCACCCGCCCCTTCCTCCGCGCCGGTTCCGGCAACCGGCCCGGCCTTGGCCAGTGCTTTCCGCTCGCGCCGTCCTTCCACGAGGCGGTACAGCACCGGCACCAGGACCAGGGTGAGCGCGGTGGAGGAAATCAGGCCGCCGATCACCACGATGGCGAGCGGCTGCGAGATGAAGCCCCCGCCGCCGGTCAGGCCCAGGGCCATTGGCGTCAGCGCGAAGACGGTGGCCAGCGCTGTCATCAGGATCGGCCGCAGGCGCTGGCGGGCGCCGTGGGTGATCGCGTCCGCCACGCTCATCCCGGGTTCGCCGTTCTGCGGCCGGCGGTACTGGTTGATGAGGTCGATGAGCACAATCGCGTTCGTCACCACGATGCCCACCAGCATCAGCATGCCAATCAGTGACGGCAGGCCCAGCGGCACGCCGGTGATGAGCAGCAGCCCGATGGCACCGGTGGCCGCAAACGGCACCGAGACGAGCAGGATCAACGGCTGGATCAGCGACTTGAACGCGGCCACCATGATCACATAGACGATCGCGATGGCGGCGAGCAGGGCGAGGCCGAGCTGGGCAAAGGATTCGGCCTGTTGGGTCGTGGCGCCACCGATCTCCGCCGTGACGCCGGGCGGCAGCTGGACAGTCTTGAGCCGGGCCTGCACCTCGGTGCTGACCGCACCGAGGTTGGCGCCCGACGGCGTGATGGACACGCGCGCGGTCCGCTGCCCGTTGCTGGCGGTGATGGAGACGGGGACGTCGACCTGTTCCACGGAGGCGATGCTCACCAGCGGCACGGGACCGGCCGGCGTCGGCAGCGGCGTCTGGCGGACGGCGTCGATGCTGGTAAAGCGGGTGCCTTCGCCGATGCGGACCGGGTAGTCGTTGGTGTCGATCCGCACGGTCCCGGCCGGGATGGGGCTGATGGTCGAGGCGAGCACACCGGCCACCTGTTCCTCGCTCAGGCCCGCGGCGACGGCTTTGGCCCGGTCCACCCTGACCTGCACCACAGGCTGGCTGGCGGCCAGGTTGGTGGCCACTTCGGAGGAGCCGGGGACGCCGTCCATGGCCTGGACCATGGCATCGCTGGCGGTCCGGAGATCGGCGGTGGTGGCAGCCTTGAGGGTGATGTCCACGGTCGAGGACGTGCCGAAGCCGCCCTGCTGCGAGCCCACCGTGAGCTTGCCGGCGTCAGGGATGCCGGCAAGTTCGCTGCGGACCGTGTCCTTGAGTTTTTTCTGGTTCGCCTTTTCCTCCGTCACCACGGTGAAGCTGGAGTTTGAGGCCCCGGCCGACAGCAGCGCCGAGAAGCCGGTCTGGGCGTTGCCGGTGGTGACCTGGACGTCCTTGATGCCGTCGATCTCCCGCAGGACTTCCTCGACCTTGACGGCGGAGGCGTTGGCCTCGGACAGGCTGGCGCCGGCGGGGAGCGCCTGCCGGACGGTCATGCTGTTTTCGCCGGAGTTGCCCAGCAGGTCGGTGGCCAGCAGCGGGGTCATGGCGGCGGTGCCGCCCAGGACCAGCACGGCTGCGATCAGGGTCACCACCGGGTGCTTCTGCGTCTTGGTCAGGATCGGGAGGTAGCCGCGCTGCAGGACGGTGCGCTGCTCCGCCTCGTGGGCCTTTGCCGCGATTTCCCGGGCAGAGAATTCCCGGCCTGTGCCTTCCCCGCCTGTGTCAGCCTTGTCGGCGGGGTTCCGCAGGAACCAGTACGCCAGCACCGGCACGATGGTCAGGGAGACCAACAGCGAGGACAGCAGTGCGATGGTGACGGTCAGCGCGAACGGGCGGAACAGCTCACCGGCCAGGCCGGCCACGAAAGCGATGGGCAGGAAGACGGCCACGGTGGTGAGGGTCGATGCCGTGATGGCACCGGCGACCTCCCGGATGGAGGCCTGGATCGCCGTGATCTTCGCCTCGCCATAGCTCAGGTGCCGCTTGATGTTCTCGATCACCACGATCGAGTCGTCCACCACGCGGCCGATCGCGATGGTGAGCGCGCCCAGGGTCAGGATGTTCAGCGAGTAGCCGGTGGCCGAAAGCCCGATGAAGGTGATCAGCAGGGAAAGCGGGATGGAGACGGCCGTGACCAGGGTGGCGCGGACGGACATCAGGAACACCAGGATCACCGCGACGGCGAAGCCCAGCCCCAGCAGGCCCTCGGTGGTGAGGTCTTTGATGGACTTCTCGATGAACGGTGCCTGGTCGAAGATCGGTGTGAACCGGGCATTGGAGCCGAGCTCGGCCTCCAGCTCGGGGATGGAGTCCTTCACCGCGTGGGAGATGCCCACGGTGTCACCTTCAGGCTTCTTGGTGACGGACAGGGCCAGGGTTTCCTCGCCGTTGGTCCGGGTGATCGAGGTGCGCGCGTCCTCGGTGATGCTGACGTCGGCCACGCTGCCGATGGTCGCGGCGTTCCTGGAGCCGCCCAGCGGCAGCGCCTTGATGGCGTCGAGCGAATCGACCGGGCTGCCGATCTGCAGCGACAGCGTCTTGCCCTGCTCCTCGATGGTGCCTGCCGGAACAAGCGCCCCGTTGTTGCTCAGGGCCTCGCTGATCGACTGGATGCTCGCACCGGAGGCCGCCATGGCCTCGGGGCGGGGAAGGATCTTGATGTGCTGCGTGGCGCCGCCGGTCACCTCGGCGCCGCGGACGCCGTCGAGCTTCTGCAGCCGCGGGACCGTGAGCCGGGCCAGATCGGCATTCAGTTCACTGAGCGGCTTGTCCGAGGAGACGGCGAGGAACACGATCGGGAAGTCGCTGATGCTTCCGGCGATCGCCTGGGGCTGGACGTCGTCCGGCAGCGACCGTTTGGCATTGGAGATGGCGCGGTCGATCTGGTTCCGGGCACGGTCCAGGTTCGAACCATAGGTGAACACCATGCTGATCTGGGAGACGCCGTTGCGCGAGGTGGACGACGTCGACTCCAGGCCTTCCACGCCCTTAAGCGCGGTCTCCAACGGGCTGCTGATCTGCTTGTCCACGACTTCGGGGGAGGCGCCCGGCATCGACGTGAGGACCGTGATCTGCGGGAACTCGATGGACGGGATGAGTTCCTGCTTGAGCGAGGACATCGTGATCACGCCGAAGACCGACGCGAAGACGGTCACCAGCGCAATCAGGGCCCGGTTGGCCAGTGACAGCTTTGCGAGCCGGAACATCTCAAGGTCTCCTGATGGGTTGACGGACGTGCTTCCAAGGGATCAAACCGGCCGCAACCCGGAGCGGGAGTCAGTTGCGCTTGGCGCTGACCGGTTCCAGCTGCAGTGCCTTGGCCGTGTCGGTTTCGAGCTGGGCGGCGAGGTCCGGGTTCTCGTTGAGCTTGATGCCATAGCCGGGCATCATCTCCTTGAACCGGGGCTGCCAGCCCTTGAATTGCTTCGGGAAGGACTTCTGAAGCAGTTCAATCATGATCGGCACCGCCGTGGACGCGCCGGGGGACGCGCCGAGCAGGGCGCCGATGGATCCGTCGCGGCCGGCGATGACCTCCGTGCCGAACTGCAGCACGCCGCCCTTCTTCGGGTCCTTCTTGATGATCTGTACACGCTGGCCGGCGGTGATGAGTTCCCAGTCACCGTCCTGAGCGGCAGGGTAGTACTCGCGCAGGGCCTCGACTTTGGCACCGTGCCGCTTGGCGACTTCCTTGATCAGGTAGGCGGTGAGGTCCATGTTGTCCTTGCCCACGGCCAGCATCGGGACGATGTTGGAGGGCCGGATGGAACGCGGCAGGTCCAGGTAGGAGCCGTTCTTCAGGAAGTTCGTGGAGAAGCCGGCGTAGGGGCCGAACAGCAGGGAACGCTTGCCGTTGACGAAGCGGGTGTCCAGGTGCGGGACGGACATGGGCGGGGCGCCCACGGAGGCCTGGCCGTAGACCTTGGCGCTGTGCTGGCGCGCGAGCGTCTCGTCGGTGCAGCGGAAGAACTGGCCGGAGACCGGGAAACCGCCGTAGCCCTTGCTTTCCGGAATCCCGGAGGCCTGCAGCAGGTGCAGGGCTCCGCCGCCGGCGCCCACGAAGACGAATTTCGCGTGGATGGAGCCGTGTTCTCCGGACTGGGGGTGCTTGAGCGAAAGGTCCCAGCCGCCGTCGGACGCGCGCTTGATGCCGGAGACGTTGTGGCCGTAGTTGACCTCCACGCCGTTGTTCCCGAGGTAGGTGGTCAGCTCCCGCGTCAGGGCACCGAAGTCGACGTCGGTGCCTTCCGCGGCGCGGGTGGCGGCGATCCGCTGCTTCGGGTCGCGGCCCTTGACGATCAGCGGGGCCCACTTGGCGATCTGCGCGTGGTCCTCGGAGTATTCCATCGAGCGGAACAGCGGGTTCGGCTTGAGCGCCTCGTATCGGGTGCGCAGGAATTTGGTGTTGTCCTCGCCGATCACGAAGCTCATGTGCGGAACGGTGTTGATGAAGCCCTTGGGGGAGCCGATCATGCCGTTCGTGACGAGGTGGGACCAGAACTGGCGGGACAGCTGGAACTGCTCGTTGATGAGGATTGCCTTGGCGGGGTCCACCGAGCCGTCTTTGGCTGCGGGGGAGTAATTAAGCTCACACAGCGCGGCGTGTCCGGTGCCGGCGTTGTTCCAGGGGCCGGAGCTCTCCAGACCCGGCTCGTCGAGCTTCTCGAACAGGGAAATCGTCCAGTTCGGCTCAAGCTGCTTCAGGAAAGCACCGAGTGTGGCGCTCATGATGCCGCCGCCAATCAGGACGACGTCGGCATGTTGGGTCTTGGAAATGAAAGTCACAATCAGTCTCCGATAGCAGCGGGTCTGGCTGTCACAGAATATCCCCGGACCCGCCTCATACTGAAATTGGCTGCGTCCGTCAAGGCTTTAGCTCCACCTTCGTGAAAACTTCATTCAGAACGGGCGACGCCGGGTACTTCAGCACACGGTCCGATAGGGCCAGGGCCGAGATCGGGAAGGCGATCGGCACGGCGGGGACCGTGGCGGCGATCTGCGCGTTGATGGTCTGGTACTGTTCCGTCCGCTCCTTGCCGTCCGGCAGGCCGCGGGCCCGGGCGATCTTGGAAAAGACCTGCGGGTCCTGGTAGCCGAACTCGCCGGTGTTCTCGCCGAAGAGCGGCCCGACGAAATTGTCCTGGTCGGAGTAGGAGCCGTTCCAGCCCAGCAGATGGAGGGCATGGTCGCCGGGGGAGGTGACCTGCTGAAGATAGCCTTCGGACCAGTCGACCGGCACCGGCTTGATGTTCAGCCCGACGGCGGTCAGCTGCTTGCTGATTTCGGCATAGACCTTTTCCGGCGTCGGGAGGTAGGGCCGGGTGACGTTCAGCGGATAGTAGAACTTCAGCTCCTCGCCCTGGTAGCCGGCCTCGGCGAGCAGTTCCTTGGCCTTTGCCGGATTGTGGCCCAGGGACGGGGCGTTGTTGTTGAAGCCGCTGAGCTTGGGCGGGACGAACTGCGTCGCCTGTGCGGTGTTATCAATGAAGAACCTGCGGATCAGGGTGTCCTTGTCCAGGGCCATTTCGATGGCCTGGCGGACCTTGAGGTTCTGCAGGATGGGCACTTCCTGGTTCATGCCCAGGTACATGACGGAGAAGGGATCCCGCTGGATGATCTGCTGGCCGCGCTTCACGAGCTGGTCGAAGTTGCCTATGGTCACCGCGTCGTAGGCGTCGATCTTGCCGTCGAGCAGGGCCTGCATCCGGGTCTGGGTGTGATCGTAGGTGACGAAGTTGATCGTGCCGATCTGGCCTTTGTCCCCCCAGTAGTCCTTGTTGCTGGCGAGGGTGATGCTGTCCGGGTTCCAGGAGCTGAAGACGTACGGGCCGGTTCCCACCGGGTGGAGCCCGTAGGCGGAGACGGGCTGGCCGTCACGGCTCTGGTCCAGCTGGTCGGCGTTCCCGGTTGCGAGGGCCTGGGGCGAGGAAATGGCGAAGGCGGGGAGCGTGAGGGCCTGCAGGAACCCGGTGAAGGGCTGGGTCAGCTCGATCGTCACGTTGTCCGGAGCCGCGGCGGTGCAGCCCTTGTAGATGGAGAGCGACGCCTGACCGGCGTGGGCCTTGAAGACGCCCTTGAACGTCGTGCCCGGTGCCTGTTGCCGCAGCGTGTCGGGGAAGTTGAACCAGCGGTTGAAGTTGCTGCAGACGGCCGCGGCGTCGAACGCGCTTCCGTCCTGGAAGGTCACCTGCTCCCGGAGCTTGAAGGTGTAGGCGCGGCCATCGTCGCTGGATGTCCACTCGGTGGCCAGCAGCGGCGTGGGTTCTCCGGTGGTCTGGTCGACACCGACGAGTCCCTCCAGGACCTGGCGGGTGATCCGGTAGGACTCGATGTCGGAAACGACGGCGGGATCCAGCCCGAGCGGCTGCGAGGCGGTTCCGAAGGTGAACACGGCGCTGGGAGCGGCGGCGGTGGAACTGGCCGCGGCATCAGTGGAGCCGGCCGAGCCGGGGCCCGGTCCGGGGGTGCCGGTGCAGGCGGCGAGCGGCAGCATCAGGAGCACCGCACCGACACCGGCCGCGACGCGGCGCACTGCACGGGTCCGCACTCCGTTGGCCCGCGCTGGGCTGGCATTGCTGGGGCGCGCGGTACGGCTGGACACTGTACTTTTGGGCACTCGGGTATCACCTCGGGGGACTGGATGTACCGCCGGCTGCGGAACACGGCCATTGTAGTTGACCGGCCCGGGCGCTTGCTGTGAGCCGGGCAGGGCCGTGCCCGGAGCCCTGCCCCAGCCGTGCGCAGGCGCCACCCACGTGGCAGCCCGGAGAGCTGCCCGGAGGGAAAAACGAAGGCCCGCACCACCGGTGCGGGCCTTCGATTCTCCTAGGTGGTCCAGTGAGTCAGGCTGGAACCGCAGCAGGAGCGTTTGGTGCTGCCTACTTGGGCATCAGGACGGAGTCGATCATGTAGACAGTGGCGTTGGCGGTCATGACGCCGCCGCAGACGACGTTGGCGTCGTCGACCTTGAGGGCGTCCTTGGAGCCGGTGACCGTGACGGAACCACCCTGGACCGTGGCGTGCGTGCCGACGATCTCGTCCGGGCTGATCTTGCCCGGAACAACGTGGTAGGTCAGGATCTTGCTGAGCAGGGCATCGTCCGTCTTCAGCGTTTCGATCGTGGCGGCGTCAATCTTGGCGAAGGCGTCATCCGTCGGTGCGAAGACAGTGAACTCGCTGCCGTTCAGGGTGTCGACCAGGTCAACCTTCGGGTTGAGCTTGCCGGACACTGCCGCGGTCAGGGTGGTAAGGATCGGGTTGTTGGACGCCGCGACCGCTACCGGGTCGAGGGCCATTCCGGAGACGGAGCCGGCGCCGCTGGGGACCTGGGCGGCGTAGCCCGCGCAGCCGGCCCCGGCGAGGTTGGCGGCCGGGTCCATGGCCGCTGCCGAGCTGGCGGACGGCGACGGTGCCATGCTTGATTCCATCGGCTTGGCGGCAGGAGCCGAGGAAGCGGGTGCCGTGGTGGCTGCTCCGCCACAGGCCGTGAGGCTGAGCATGGCTGCAGCAGCGATTCCTGCAACGGAAAGAGTCGTGCGCTTGATGGTCTGCATTTCGGTTTCTCCTTTGTTGTGCCGATCGTTGCCAGCGGCGAACTGTTGCCGCTTTGGCCCTTTTCCGACTTGTTGGGCACCGACCCTTGGTTGGTGTCTCAATGGGTATTCGCGGGGTCCGGGGAAACGGATGGGTGCAGGATGAATTTCTTTTTTGTGCGCACGATTTGCCGCGGATCAGGCAGCTTAAAAGGAAGGAGCCCCGGTCCGAAGACCGGGGCTCCTTAGTGTGCGCAAGGGGGGATTTGAACCCCCACGCCCGAAGGCACAGGAACCTAAATCCTGCGTGTCTGCCAATTTCACCACTCGCGCGCGGCGCCGTCATCTCCACGGTCCTAAGACCGTCGAGGGCGGATGCCAGCCTCCATTGTACATTTCGCAGGACACGGAGCGTCCGCCGGGGCATTACGAAGAACGGGCGTCCACGCTGATATAAAACGGCAACTAGAAGCCTGCGAGGCGACGCCGGCCGCGATGCCGGAGATCAGTTCCTTCGGATTGACCGCGGTCAATCCTGTGCGCAGGGCCCCGTACTCCATCCGGTGACGCCAGGGAGGCCTGGACTTTCCGTTGAACGAGTGCCTCTACACGTCGATTTTGAGGTCCCGGCGGAGTTTGGCGACATGCCCGGTGGCCCGGACGTTGTATTGCGCGACGGCGACCCGGCCGTCGGGGTCGACGACCACCGTGGACCGGATCAGGCCTTCATAGGTCTTGCCGTAATTCTTCTTCTCACCCCAGGCGCCATAGGCCTCGGCGACGGTGTGGTCCGGGTCTGACAGCAGGGGGAAGGTGAGTCCCTCCGCGGCCGCGAACTTGGCGAGCTTGTCCACCGGGTCGGGGGAAATCCCCACCACGTCGTAGCCGGCCTGCTGCAGCGACGCCAGGGAATCCCGGAAATCGCAGGCCTGCTTCGTGCACCCCGGGGTGGCAGCTGCCGGGTAGAAATAGACAACGGTGCTGCGGCCGCGGAAGCCCTCGAGGGAGACGTCCTGCCCTTCCGGGTTCTGCAGCGTGAATGCCGGCGCCGTGTCACCGGGGATGAGTCGTTCAGACAAGTTGTGCTCCTTCTCGGGGTGGACACCGGGCGGTCCCAGGGTGGCCAAATACCAGCTTAATGAGCGTCGGTGGCGGCGCCGAATCGTACGCTCGCTATACTCTTTGGTATGCCTGATATGGATCGCTGGCCCACTGGGCGCCTATTGTCCACGGCAGCACGCCTCGTTGAACACTCCTGGAACGAAAAATTGGGGGCCATTGGCCTGACCCATGCCGGGGTTATCGCAATGGAAGTGCTCTCCGTCAACGGACCGATGACCCAGGCGCAACTTGCCCAATTGGTGCGCGTGCAGGCGCAGACCATGGGCAAGACCCTCAGCCGGCTGGAAGCCCACGGCCACATCTCCCGGCAGCGGAGCACCTCCGACCGCCGCAGCCATGTGGTGTCCTTGACCGACCGGGGCCGCGAGGCCGTTGCTGAAGCCGCGGACATGGAACGTGCCGTCCTCGCCGCCGCCTCCATTGACCCCGATGTTTTGCGGCAGGAACTCCAGGCAGTCGTCAGGGAGCTGGCAACCAGGATTTCCTCGACTGACGTGAAGACGATCGTCACCGCCGGGGAACCCAGCCTGCCGGTCGAGGCCAACTAGGTCGCGGTTGCGGCCAACGCAAGACCCGCCCGGGGTTTCTTCACCGGCACACTTTTTCGTCTGATACCGGTAATCGAACGTCGGAAACAAGTACAGGCTACTGGTTTCCAACGCGGGTTGACGGGGGACCATGGGCCTATGGCACGCTACGTCCTCGAAGCCAGATCCCTGGAGCATCGCTGTCAGTGTTGCGGTGAGATTGCTGACACGGTGTTCTGCGAAGAATGCGACCCGGCCACGGCGGAAACCAATGCATCAGCGCAATCGCCGGCTGGATCACCCCGGCACACAGCCTGGCAGCAGTCCCGATCCCGTCGCGGACGTTGAGTCCGGGCCCCACTGATCCGGGACGTCCCGTGTCCCTCGGCGGACCGGGCGCCGGCTGCGCATAGGCTCAAGGGATGGACACAAACCCGACCGTTCAGCTGGAAGGGCAGACCTCGATCAACGAGCTGCTCGACGAGCCCGTCGGGGCGTCGCCCGTGCAGCTGACGCTGCCCATCCATTTCCAGCTCGCAGCAGCGCTCCGGCGTGAATCCTGAACGGACGACGGTGATGCCGGGCCTGGATGAGCTCCTGGAGGCGAGCGGCACGACCCTGAAGGAACTCTAAGCAGGTCGAATAGGACCGGTTCGTCCGGCGGGCCGCTACGGAGCCGTCAGCCTCACGGGACGGTGATGACGATTCCGGCGACCGCCCCGGTCCAGGCCCCGGTCGGATCTTGGCGGGTCAATTGGGCACTGACGGAGCCCTTCTGCAGTTCGATGGTCTGCGTCTGGGCTCCCGAGCAGTCGACCTTAAGCACCCTGTGCTCGGTACCGCCCTTGACGTCCTGGGAAAGGAATATCTGGGTTTGCTGCGTTCCCACGCATGCCGCGATGACGGTGTGAGGTCCGGCGGTCAACACGGCTGCCGTTTTGCGGAACCCGACCCCAGGCCCGTCAGCCGGGCCGGAGTCGGTCAGGAGCACAGACCCGGGTGCCTTGGCCAGGCGCTGATGCAGCTCAGCGTAGTTGCGCGCTTCGACACCCAGAACTCCGGGGTCCTTCGCAGGGACGGCGGACGCAGACCGGCGGCCTTGCCCGGCCACCGTTGGCTGCAGGTCGTCCCCGCCATCGTAGGCGCACGCGGCCAGGCCGCCGGCCAGCAGTATGACAACAATGAGTGCCGCCGTGCAGCGGACTGTTCGTGTTCCCCCGGGGCCAGCCATGCGCCGAGTCTACGTACCGACAACCGAATGGCAAGCCCTCGGCTGTGACCTCCCCTTGAGGAGATTCTGGACAGAACAAAAAACCCCGCCTTCCTGGCCTAGGACCAGTGAAGACGGGGTTTCTTTGGTGGTGCACCCCCCGGGACTCGAACCCGGAACCCATTGATTAAGAGTCAATTGCTCTGCCAGTTGAGCTAGAGGTGCATCTGTTGTTTTCGCTTACCGCGGACTTTTTGTTCCCGCGTTGTTCTCCGCAACGACATGAAACTCTACACGAGTTTTGCCGGGGTGTGAAATCGAACCGGAAGGCGGCCCGGGAGCTAATCCGGCAGCTGCAAAACCAGCACAAAATCAGGGTTTTTGTTATTGCTTAGCACCCACAGGCGTCCGTCACGGGCCAGCGAGACGTCCCTGATCCTCCCGTACACCCGTGTGAAATAGCTCACGGGATCACCGGCGAATTCGCCGTCCAGGGGAACCGCCCAGAGCCGCTGGCCGCGGAGCGCACCGAGGTAGGCCGTATCACCTACGATCTCTAGCCCGCTGGGAGATGACTCCGACGTCGATGGCCACACCACCTTCGCGTTGATAAAACCTTCGCGGCGCGGGGCACCGGTGACCTCCGGCCAGCCGTAGTTGCCGCCGGGCACGATCAGGTTCAACTCGTCGTCGACGTCGGGCCCGAATTCGCTGGCCCACAGCCGGCCGGCGCTGTCCCAGGCGAGCCCCTGCACGTTGCGGTGGCCCAGGCTGTACACCGGGTTGTCCGGGAACGGATTGTCCGGCGCAGGGCGCCCCTCAGGTGTGATGCGCAGGATCTTGCCGCCGAGGGCATTCACGTCCTGGGGCTGCCCCCGGCGCTGCGAATCGCCGGTGCCGACATAGAGGAGGCCGTCCGGTCCGAACCGGATCCGCCCGCCGTTGTGTGTGGAGGCCTTGGGGATTCCGGAGAAGATGACCTCCGGCGGGCCCAGCTCCAATCTTCCGGCACGCTCCTCAAGGCGCAGCCGCGCGATCCGGTTGTCACCCGCGGAGGTGAAGTAGGCGTAGAGGTACCGGTCGCTCGCGAAGTCCGGGGAGAGCGCCAGCCCCAACAGCCCGCCTTCGCCGCCGGATACGACGTCGGGCACCTGGCCGATGGTGCCGGCCCGCCCGCTGCCTGACCCGGGCGGGATGCTCCGGAGCCGGGCGGTCTCGCGTTCGGAAATGACGGCTGTGCCGTCGGGCAGGAAGACCGTGGACCACGGCACCTGCAGTTCGGCGTCGATCTTCTGGGCAACCGTCGGCTGGTCGACGCCGGGCCCGTTCCCGGCGGGGGAGGTCCCCTCCGGGCCTGGGGACGCCATGCCGCCTCCGGCCGGGGGAGCGGTTGCGGGTGCGGTGCTGCCGCCCCCGTCGCCCGGGGTGCAGCCGCTCAGCAAAATTGCGGCGGCCACCGGAAGGCCCGCCCACCGCCCTGCTCCTGTCCCCATCATCGGTGTCCCGGCATCCGTTCCCCGGGTTCCGGCAGCAAGATCACCGGGCTACTGCCGCGTCCGCCGCGGCGGACGGAATCCCGCAGCCTCGGCATGCGCGGCGGACAGGAACCAGACCTCGGCGCGGGTTTCCTCGAAGGCGGGGCTGGTCTCGTCGTGGTACACCATCGAGGAGGCGTTGCCCTTGACGGTGAAGCCCTCGGGTCCGCTGCCGTCCGGCGCCGGTGCCGCCGATCCCTCGCCATACGGCTGGTCGACGGCGAGATGACCGGCGGGTTCACCGGTGTGACCCACAGCCGTCTCGGACGCCGCCGAGGACATGGCCGCCCGCCGGGTCTCGGCCTGGGCGGGGCCGGGTTCGGCCGGTGCCCGCGTCGCCGGCGGTACGGGCACGGAGGCCCCGCCTTCGGCCTTCGTGTCCAGGCCGGCCTCCGTCTCAGTCTCCGCCGCGGCGGATTCGGCGCCGGGCAGGGTGGGGGCGTGGGGCTCGGTATATTCAGGGCGGTGCACGGGAACGGCTCCGGCGGGTGCCGGGCCGGCCGCGGAGGCTTCCGTGACGTGGGCACCGGCGTCGGCGCCTTGCACAGGCTCGTGGTGGTCAGTCGCCGGGTGACCGCCGGCATGGTGTTCTGCCGGCGGCGTCTCCGACCACTGGGTTTCCCATTCCGTGCCTTCTGTCGGCGGAGTTTCGGCCGGGGCCGCTTCGCCGGCGCCCGCCGCCGCAGTGCCCGCCGCCGCAGGGCCCGGCTCCTCAGAGCCCGGCTCCTCAGAGCCCGGCTGCTCAGTGCCCGGCTCGGCAGCGCTCGCCGCCATGGCCTCCGCCCGTCGCTTCGAGCGGGCCTCGGCGGCCGCTGCATCCTCGGCTGTGGCGCGGGGGTCGGGCTCGGGTTCCGGTCCGGCTTCGGGTTCGGCCTGATTAAAACCGGCAGCCGTGGGCATCCAGGCAAGGCCGGCCGCCGACGCGGAAGCTGCAGACCCGCCGCCCGAAAGGGCGCCACGGTGGGAGGCATCGTGGTCGACGTCGTGCAGGTGGGGAGGGGCGGAATCGTGGGTGGCGGCGGTCCCGCTTTCCGCGGAGCCGGAGCTGCGGCGGGAGCTGTTGCGGTTGAGTAGCCACCAGACGATGGCGACAATCGCCACGATGACGACGAGCCAGATAATCCAATCCATAGCAGAGCCTTTCTGTCCATGAGGCAAGGTTGCCGTCGCTTGACGGTACGTCTGCCCGAAGGGGGCTGTCCAGCCTCCACGTCGCCGCCCTGTAGCCTCATTTCATGGATTTCAAGAGACTGCGTATCCTCCGCGAGCTCGCCGCCCGCGGCACGGTCGGCGGCACGGCGGAGGCCATGAACGTGACGCCCTCCGCCGTCTCGCAGCAGCTCAAGACCCTGCAGGAAGAGCTGGGGGTTGTCCTGGTGGAGAAGTCGGGCCGGGGGGTGCGCCTCACCGAGGCCGGTCTCGCGATGGCGGGGGCGGCTGCCGAGGTTTCCACCGCCATGGCCCGTGCGGAGGCGACCATCGACACCTACCGGCGCGGCTGGCAGACCCACGTCAAGGCCGCATTCTTCCCGAGCGCCGCGGAGATGTTCCTCCCCGGACTCCTGCACCGCGTCAAGTCCATCGATGGTCTCCGCTTCCAGGCTCACTTCGAGGACCCCAACGTGGCCGGATTCGCGGGCCTGACGTCCGACTATGACATCGTGCTGGCACACAGCGTCGATGGGCCCGACGTCTTTGCCCGGCTGGGACTGACAGTCGTGCAGCTCCTCGACGAGCCGCTCGACGTCGCCATCCCCGAGGGCCATGCGCTCGCGGGAAAGACGACGCTGCGGGCCGAAGACGTCATCGGCTTCCCGTGGATGGGGGTTCCCGAGGGGTTCCCCTTCGACACGGTGCTGCGCCAGATTGAGGTGCAGGCCGATTCCCCGGCGGTCCGCGCGCAGACGTTCCCCGACCTGCGGGTCCTCGAGGCCCTGGTCAGCGCCGGCCACGGGCTTAGTCTGCTGCCGCGCTACACCGCCCTGAAGAACCAGGGCCGCGGCTTCGTGCTGCGCCCGCTGGCCGGGGTCAAGGCCAGCCGCAGCATCGTCGCGCTCGCGCGCCCCGACGTGGCGGCCCGGACCACCATCCAGCAGGTGCTCACCTTGCTGAAAGCCGAAGCGCAGTCCGTCGCGGAAGCACCGGAACTCCGTGACGCCGCTCACCTCAATTGAGCCGCCTCGCGACCATTAGTCCAGCAGGTGAGACGGACGTCCACTATTTGGTCGAAACATTCCCGGTTTTGCGCTTAATGCGCCCGTCCGGGTCGTTGGGCCCCGCAACGGAGCCCTAGACTTTGTCCCATGAGTGAGGACACCCAAACAGCGACAGACACAAAACCGGACATCAAGCCCCGCAGCCGGGTCGTGACCGACGGAATCCACGCCGCGCCCGCGCGCGGGATGTTCCGGGCGGTCGGCATGGGCGACGACGACTTCGCCAAGCCGCAGATCGGTGTGGCCAGCTCGTGGAATGAAATCACTCCCTGCAACCTCTCCCTGAACCGGCTTGCCCAGGGCGCCAAGGAAGGCGTGCACGCCGGCGGCGGGTTCCCGATGCAGTTCGGCACCATCTCCGTCTCTGACGGCATCTCCATGGGGCACGAGGGCATGCACTTCTCGCTGGTGTCCCGCGAGGTCATCGCCGACTCCGTGGAAACCGTCATGCAGGCCGAGCGCATCGACGGCTCCGTGCTGCTGGCCGGCTGCGACAAGTCCCTGCCCGGCATGCTGATGGCCGCCGCCCGCCTGGACCTCGCCGCCGTCTTTCTCTACGCCGGCTCCATCATGCCCGGCTGGGTCAAGCTGGAGGACGGCTCCGAAAAGGAAGTCACCCTCATCGACGCCTTCGAAGCCGTGGGCGCCTGTGCCGCCGGCAAGATGAGCCTTGAAGACCTGACGCGCATCGAAAAGGCGATCTGCCCGGGCGAAGGAGCCTGCGGCGGCATGTACACCGCCAACACCATGGCCTGCATCGGCGAAGCGCTGGGCATGTCCCTGCCCGGTTCGGCCGCTCCGCCGTCGGCGGACCGCCGCCGCGACGAGTTTGCCCGCAAGTCCGGTGAAGCGGTGGTCAATCTCCTGCGCAAGGGCATCACCGCCCGCGACATTATGACCAAGAAAGCGTTCGAAAACGCGATCGCCGTGACCATGGCCTTCGGCGGCTCCACCAACGCGGTGCTGCATCTGCTCGCAATCGCCCGCGAGGCCGAGGTCGAGCTGACCCTGGATGACTTCAACCGCATCGGCGACAGGATTCCGCACCTGGGGGACCTGAAGCCGTTCGGCCGCTACGTCATGACCGACGTCGACAAGATCGGCGGCGTCCCGGTCATCATGCGGGCGCTGCTCGACGCCGGCCTGCTGCACGGGGACTGCCTCACCGTTACGGGCAAGACCGTCGCGGAGAACCTCGCGGCGATCAACCCGCCGGACCTGGACGGCAAGATCCTCCGCGCCATGGACAACCCGATCCACAAGACCGGCGGCATCACCATCCTGCACGGCACGATGGCTCCCGAGGGTGCCGTCGTGAAGAGCGCGGGCTTCGACGCCGACGTCTTCGAGGGCACCGCCCGGGTCTTCGAACGCGAGCAGGGTGCCCTGGACGCGCTGGACAAGGGCCAGATCAAGGCCGGCGACGTCGTCGTCATCCGCTACGAGGGCCCCAAGGGCGGACCGGGCATGCGCGAAATGCTCGCCATCACCGGCGCCATCAAGGGTGCGGGCCTGGGCAAGGACGTGCTGCTGCTGACTGACGGCCGCTTCTCGGGCGGCACCACGGGCCTGTGCATCGGCCACGTTGCCCCGGAAGCCGCCGACGGCGGGCCCATTGCCTTCGTCCGGGACGGCGACCGGATCCGCGTGGACATCGCCGCCCGCAGCTTCGACCTCCTCGTCGACGAGGCGGAGCTCGACTCCCGCAAGGTCGGCTGGGAGCCGCTCCCGGCCAAGTTCACCAAGGGTGTGCTCGCCAAGTACGCCAAGCTCGTCCACAGCGCCTCAACCGGCGCCTACTGCGGGTGATTCTCTAGGCGCGGGTGACCAGGCTTAATAAGGGATGACACGAGGGGCCCCGAATGTATGGCGCCGGCGCCATACATTCGGGGTAGGGACTCCCGCCAGCCGTGGAAGGTTGCGGGGTCACCGAGGGACCACGTGGGTCCCAGTCTGTGGACAATGAGGTCCAGATAGTGAGACAGGTCGCAGGCTCGTTGACACACGTCTCACTAAGAGGGAAAACTGAACGCATGACTGCATTCGTTACCGCCGGCGCCACTGCAGGTGTCTCCGTCGTCCTTACCAAGCGCGTGGCTCCATAGCCCGACTGGTAACGAACCGTCACGCGCAAACCCCTCGAAGAGCCGCCAGGCTGAGGGGTTTTTTTATTTCCGCACCACCGGTACACCAGCATCACCCAGCACCAGCAGTACCCGATCACCGAAGATCCAACCGAAGATCCACAAAGGAAGAGTCCGATGAGCAAAGGATCGCCGATCAGCCCCTCGCTGATGGCCACTAAGTCCGCTGGAGCCCACAAGGCTTCGGAACGCGTCGAGCGTACGGCTGACGCCGGCGTCGACACTGCTGCCGTCTCTCCTGTCCTTGGACCGAACAACGTCGTACCCCCGACGGTGATGACCGGTTCACAAGCAATTGTCCGCTCGCTCGAAGAACTCGGCGTGGACGATATTTTTGGTTTGCCCGGTGGCGCGATCCTGCCCACCTACGACCCCTTGATGGCTTCCCGAATGAACCACATTCTGGTCCGTCACGAACAGGGAGCCGGCCACGCCGCGCAAGGCTACGCCATGGTCACCGGACGGGTGGGCGTTTGCATCGCCACCTCGGGTCCGGGTGCCACCAACCTCGTCACCGCCATCATGGATGCCCACATGGACTCCGTGCCGATGGTGGCCATCACCGGCCAGGTCGCCAGTGGAGTCATCGGCACCGATGCATTCCAGGAAGCGGATATCGTCGGCATCACCATGCCGATCACGAAGCACTCCTTCCTGGTGACCGACCCCAACGACATCCCGCACGTCATGGCCGAGGCCTTCCACCTGGCCTCGACCGGCCGCCCGGGTCCCGTCCTGGTCGACGTCGCCAAGGACGCCCAGCAGGGTCAGATGACCTTCTCCTGGCCGCCGAAGATCGACCTGCCGGGCTACCACCCGGTGCTCCGCGGCCACAACAAGCAGGTCCGCGAGGCCGCCCGGCTCATAGCGGCAGCCAGCAAGCCCGTGCTCTATGTGGGCGGCGGCGTCGTCAAGGCGCACGCCTCGGCGGAACTGCTGGCGCTCGCTGAACTCTCCGGCGCCCCCGTGGTCACCACCCTGATGGCCCGCGGCGTTTTCCCGGACTCGCACCCGCAGCATGTCGGGATGCCGGGCATGCACGGCACGGTCTCCGCCGTGACCGCGCTGCAGCAGTCCGACCTGCTGATCACGCTCGGGGCCCGTTTCGATGACCGGGTGACGGGGGTCCTGAAGACCTTCGCCCCGAACGCCAAGGTCATCCACGCGGACATCGACCCGGCCGAGATCTCCAAGAACCGCACCGCCGACGTTCCGATCGTGGGCTCCGTCAAGGAGATCATTCCGGAACTCAGTGAGGCCCTGCGCGCCGTGTTCGCCGTTTCCGGCACGCCGGACTACACCAACTGGTGGGCCTTCCTGAACAACCTCAAGGAGACCTACCCGCTGGGCTGGACCGAACCCGACGACGGCCTCAGCGCCCCGCAGCGGGTGATCGAACGCATCGGTGCCCTCACCGGCCCCGAAGGCGTGTACGTCGCCGGAGTCGGACAGCACCAGATGTGGGCCTCACAGTTCATCAAGTACGAACGCCCGCATGCCTGGCTGAACTCCGGCGGGGCCGGCACCATGGGCTACGCCGTACCGGCCGCCATGGGCGCCAAGGTGGGCAACCCGGACCGCGTGGTGTGGGCCATCGACGGCGACGGCTGCTTCCAGATGACCAACCAGGAACTGGCGACCTGCGCGATCAATAAGATCCCGATCAAGGTTGCCATCATCAACAACTCCTCGCTGGGGATGGTGCGGCAGTGGCAGACCCTGTTCTACGAGGGCCGCTACTCCAACACTGACCTCAACACCGGACACGACACCGTCCGGATCCCGGACTTCGTCAAGCTGGCGGACGCCTACGGCTGCGCCTCGTTCCGCTGCGACCGCGACGAGGACATCGACGCCACCATCCAGAAGGCCCTGGAGATCAATGACCGCCCCGTGGTCATTGACTTTGTCGTCAGCCCCAACTCCATGGTGTGGCCGATGGTCCCCTCCGGAGTAAGCAACGACCAGATCCAGGTTGCGCGCAACATGACCCCGGAATGGGAAGAGGAGGACTGAACATGACCCGCCACACACTGTCCGTACTGGTCGAAGACAAGCCTGGTGTGCTGACCCGCGTCGCCAGCCTTTTCGCCCGCCGGGCCTTCAACATCAACTCCCTGGCCGTCGGGCCGACCGAAGTTCCGGGCATGTCCCGGATGACCGTCGTCGTCGACGCCGACGGTGAGCTGATCGAACAGATCACCAAGCAGCTGAACAAGCTGGTGAACGTGATCAAGATCGTTGAGCTCACCCCCGAATCTTCCGTACAGCGCGACCACATCCTGGTCAAGGTACGTGCGGATGCCGCAACACGGCTGCAGGTCACCCAGGCTGCAGACCTGTTCCGCGCATCAGTGGTTGACGTCTCCACCGAGTCCGTGGTCATTGAGGCAACGGGCCATCCCGACAAGCTCACCGCACTGCTCTCAGTGCTGGAGCCTTTCGGCATCCGCGAAATCGTGCAGTCCGGCACCCTGGCCGTTGGGCGGGGATCCCGCTCCATGAGCGACAGGGCTTTACGCTCCGCGTAAGGCAGCACGTAAGACACCAATTTTCACCGACAAGCACCACCCAAGAATCCACTCAAAAGGAGACACCCCAGTGACTGAAATGTTCTACGACGACGACGCCGACCTGTCGATCATCCAGGGCCGCACCGTCGCCGTTATCGGTTACGGCTCCCAGGGCCACGCCCACGCCCTCAGCCTGCGCGATTCCGGCGTTGACGTCCGCGTCGGCCTTAAGGAAGGCTCCAAGTCCCGCGCCAAGGCCGAGGCCGAGGGCCTGCGCGTCCTGAACGTCGCGGAAGCCGTCGCCGAAGCCGACCTGATCATGGTCCTCACCCCGGACCAGGTCCAGCGCCACGTATACGCCGAGGACATCGCCCCGAACCTGCAGCCGGGCGATGCCCTGTTCTTCGGCCACGGCTTCAACATCCGCTACGGCTACATCAAGCCCCCGGCAGACGTCGACGTCGCCCTCGTCGCCCCCAAGGGCCCGGGCCACATCGTCCGTCGCGAGTTCGAAGCCGGCCGCGGCGTGCCGGACCTGATCGCCGTCGAGCAGAACCCGTCCGGCAAGGCCAAGGAACTGGCCCTGTCCTACGCCAAGGCCATCGGCGGCACCCGCGCCGGCGTCATCGAGACCACCTTCACCGAAGAGACCGAAACGGACCTGTTCGGCGAGCAGGCTGTCCTCTGCGGCGGCGCTTCCCAGCTGGTCCAGTACGGCTTCGAGGTCCTCACCGAGGCCGGCTACAAGCCCGAGGTTGCCTACTTCGAGGTGCTCCATGAGCTCAAGCTCATCGTTGACCTCATGGTCGAAGGCGGCATCGCCAAGCAGCGCTGGAGCGTCTCCGACACCGCCGAGTACGGCGACTACGTCTCCGGCCCGCGCGTGATCACCCCGGACGTGAAGGAAAACATGAAGGCCGTCCTCGCGGACATCCAGGACGGCACCTTCGCCAAGCGCTTCATCGACGACCAGGACGCCGGAGCCCCCGAGTTCAAGGCGCTGCGCAAGAAGGGTGAGGACCACCCGATCGAGGCCACCGGCCGCGAACTGCGCCAGCTGTTCTCCTGGATCAAGAACGAAGACGACTACACCGAAGGCTCAGTAGCGCGCTAGGCACTGACCGGCAGGGAAGCCGGACACCATTACTGGGGTCCGGCTTCCCTGCTGTAGCGCACCACCCTTTGCACCAAAATCCCCACCTGATACACAAGAGAGCTAAAGAGGTCACCGGTGACAAGCACCAAACCTGTAGTACTCCTCGCTGAGGAACTTTCGCCCGCCACGATCGAGGCCCTTGGCCCGGACTTTGAAATCCGGCAGACCGACGGCGCCGACCGTTCCCAGCTGCTCTCTGCGATCGCCGACGTCGACGCGATCCTGGTCCGCTCCGCCACCCAGCTGGACGCCGAAGCCATCGGCGCCGCGAAGAACCTCAAGGTGATCGCCCGCGCAGGCGTCGGCCTCGACAACGTCGACATCAAGGCCGCCACCCAGGCCGGTGTCATGGTGGTGAACGCCCCCACGTCGAACATCGTCTCCGCCGCTGAACTCACCGTCGGCCACATCCTGAGCCTCGCCCGCCACATCCCGCAGGCCAGTACCGCGCTCAAGGACGGCGAGTGGAAGCGCTCCAAGTACACCGGCATCGAACTCTTCGAGAAGAAGATCGGCATCATCGGCCTGGGCCGGATCGGCGCCCTGGTCGCCGCCCGCCTGAAGGGCTTCGACACGAAGATCCTCGCCTACGATCCCTACATCACCTCGGCCCGCGCCGCCCAGCTCGGCGTGCAGCTGGTGACCCTGGACGATCTGCTCGCGCAGTCGGACTTCATCAGCATCCACATGCCCAAGACGCCCGAGACCGTCGGCATGCTCGGCGCCGAGTCCTTCAAGAAGATGAAGAGCACCGCGTACGTCGTCAACGTGGCCCGCGGCGGCCTCGTCGACGAGGAGGCGCTTTACGCCGCGCTGGAGTCCGGCGAAATCGCCGGAGCCGGCGTCGACGTCTTCGTCAAGGAACCCAGCACCGATCTGCCGTTCTTCAAGCTCGACAACGTTGTGGTCACCCCGCACCTGGGCGCGTCCACGGACGAAGCGCAGGAAAAGGCCGGTGTCTCGGTCGCCAAGTCCGTCCGCCTGGCCCTGGCCGGGGAACTGGTGCCCGACGCGGTCAACGTCGCCGGCGGCGTGATCGCCCCGGACGTCCGCCCGGGTATCCCGCTGATGGAGAAGCTGGGCCGCATCTTCACCGCCATGACGCACGCCTCGCTGACCCAGTTCGACGTCGAGGTCGCCGGGGAAATTTCCTCCCTCGACGTCAAGGTGCTCGAACTCGCGGCGCTCAAGGGCATCTTCGCCGACATCGTGACCGAGCAGGTCTCCTATGTCAACGCCCCCGTGATCGCCGAGCAGCGGGGCATCAACGTCCGCCTGATCACGACGCCGGACACCGAGTCCTACCGCAACGTCCTGACCCTCCGCGGCGCCCTCAGCGACGGCACGCAGATCTCCGTCGCGGGTACCCTGACCGGGCCCAAGCAGGTCCAGAAGCTCGTCGGGATCAACGGCTTCGAGGTGGAGATCCCGATCAGCGAACACCTCGTGGTGGTCGCCTACTCGGACCGCCCCGGCGTGATCGGCACCATCGGCCACATCCTGGGCATGAACAACATCAATATCGCCGGCATGCAGGTCGCGCGGCAGGATGAGGGCGGCCAGGTGCTCGCCCTGCTGACCATCGACAGCTCCGTCCCGCAGCAGGTCCTGGAAGCCATCAAGGCCGGAATCGGCGCTGACATGGTGCGCGAGGTCGATCTCGAGGACTGATGTCTTCACCGTGGACACCGGCGGCGGTCAATCCGCCGGTGTCCACGGGCACATGGCTGGTCTGCGTACAATGGCTACGTCCGAATTCCGGATCCGGCCGGCAGCCCGGCCATTACTTTTGCACACCCCTGGCAGGGGTCGCCTTCACTTCCGCATGGAATGAACTTCGGTGTGCGCACGCAATCCAGCTTTCAGGAGCCCAATGAACGCCGTCCAGAGGTTCATCAGAAGCCGAGTGCTTCTGCTGACCGCGTCCATTTTGATCGCGGCCATGTGCCTTTCGGTCCTCGTGCAGGGTCAGTCGCAGGCCGCTTTGAACCGGACCGTCGACCAGAACTCGCGCGGGCTCTACGACATTCTTGTCCAGGCCAAGGCCGACGACAACGGCGGGCTCATGCAGCCGGACATCGCCACCGGCCAGGGCGGAATCAGCTTCGAGCAGCTGGACTCCCTCCGCCAGCTCTCCGGCACATCCGTGGCGGCCCCGATCAGCCTCGTCTCCCGCGTCACTCAGAACCTCGAGTCCCCGCGCCTGGATGCCACCGACTACCTCGGCTTCAACGCCGGGCTCGTCGGCACCGCCGGGGACCCCAGCGCCACTGATCCGGTCGAATGGCCGGCCGCGGAATCGGTCCTGTCCGACACGCCGAAGAACTACCGGCTCACCGCCAGCGCCGTCAGCTCCGACGGCCAGTCCGACCACACCCTGTTCAAGACCATGGCCGAAGGATCCCTCGGCAAGGCCAAGCTCATTGAAGAGCAGGTCGAGGGCGGCAAGAACGTCCGCATCGCGGGCCCGGAAGGGGAGACCGGCGTGAAATTCCCGGCCCCGGCCGGCGGCTCCGAGCACAGCCTCTTCAACCTCTCCGTGTCCCTGCCGCTCGCCCCGCAGGTGACGGAATCCGTCGTCGCCGTCGACCCCGTCGCCGAGCGTGCCCTGCTCGGCAGCGCCGGCGACTTCCTCGCCCCGCTGGAGAAGGCACCGCCCGCCGATGCCCGCAGCGCCAGCGCGATCGGACGCCACTTCGAAAGCCTTTTCACCACCGGCATCAGCATGGACGAACTCAAGGAAGGCCCCGATTTTCTCGGCGTCAAGCTCAAATACTGGGCCCCCCTGATGAGCCAGTACCAGCAGGCCAAGCGCGACGGCCAGCTGACCGAAGACTCGCAGGCCATCCCGCTCATTGTCCGCTCCGGCACTTCCCTGGACCTCGAGTACTCGGTCAAGATCGAGGAAATCGACGGTTCCGGGAACGTCGTCAATGATGTCGGGACCGTGACCCGCTCGCTGGACAAGGACTACCTGCCGTTCGTCTCCAAGTCACCGTTCGCCTTGGCCTGGCCCGGGTCCAAGGACCTGGCGCAGCTGCTCGGCGACACCGGAGGCTTCAGCCAGGGCCTCTACAACCCCGCCACCTGGAGCACCGACTTCGCCTCAGCGCCGAAATACCAGGACGGCGAGACCGCAGGCAACGGCGGCGTGGACAAGAGCGCCACCCCCGGCGACTGGGTCACCGTGAACCGCCTCCCGGAGAAAGCCCCCAACGGCGCCCCCGTGGACCAGACACAGCGCAAGCCCGTGGATGAGCGCGCCTACCGCGAAGACCTCGAGACCGGCCAGAAGCTCGCCGCGCCGCTCGCCATGGTCTACGGAACGTTCGACGCCGAGCAGGTCAAGGACGTGGCCGGAGACGTCAACCGCCTGCCCCTGGGCGGCTATGACCCCACGCCGTTCACGCTGACCAAGGACGCCTCCGGCAAGGACGTCAAGAACACCGAGCTCAAGCCCTCGCTGAGCGCCACGGGCCTGGCCAGCCAGTCTGCCGGCGCCATCACCGACTATTACGGCCTCGCCGCCGCCCGCGGCTACGAGGACAACGCCTCCGTGATCGACGCCGTCCGGGTCCGGGCCAAGGTGCCCGGCAGCTGGAAAGAGGCGCAGCCCGAGGTGGAGAAGCTCGCCAACGAGATCCGGGACATGGGCCTGCAGGCAACCATTGTGGCCGGTTCGGCCCGCGAGGACGCCAGCATCTTCGTCCCCGGCTACTCCAAGGACGACGCCGGCAAGGAATCCCCGCTCGGGACCGTGCAGCAGTCGTGGGTCCGCCAGGACGCCGCGGACGCCGTCTCCGGTTCGCTCACCGGCACTAACCTGACCCTGCTGTTCCTGACCCTGATCGGTGCCGCCCTGCTGACCGGCGCGTCCACCGTCAGCTACGTCCGCAAGCGCCGCAGCGAGGCCGGGACCCTGCGCGCCATGGGCTGGACCCAGGGACGGATCCGGTCCTGGGTGCTGGCCGAGTTTGCTGTCGGAGCGGCCCTGCTGGCCGTTGCCGGGATCGTCCTGAGCCTGCTCAGCTGGAACCCGGCCACGGCGATCGTCTCGGCCTCCGTGCTGGTGCTCTATGCGGGGGCGGCCTTCTTCGCCGCCCAGCAGCTGCGCCACCGCGACGTGGTGGACCAGGAACCGCAGCACGACGAACGGCTGATCGCCGTTGACTCCCCGCTGACCTTCGCCAACCGGCAGTTGAGCACCAACAAGTTCAACACCATTTCCGTGGCCGTCGCCGTCGGCGTCTTCGCTGCAGCTGTCGGCGGAATGGTCGCCCTGCTGATCGACATCCCCCGGGCCGCCGGAGCGAGTGCGCTCAGCGGGCTGGCTGCCGCCAGCATCACGCTGCCGAGCATCATTCTCGGTCTGTCCGGGGTGGCCGTCGGCCTGCTGCTGACGATGGTCACCGGCCGTTTCGAGCTGCAGGCCAAGCGCCAGTATCTCGGCACGCTGCAGGCCATGGGCTGGAACCCGGACATGCTGGGCCAGGTCCGTTTCTTCGAAAACGCCATGGTGGGGACGGTGGCGCTGCCGCTGGGCGTCCTCGGCGCCCTGGGCGTGGGTCTCCTCCTCGCCCCCTATGCCGCGCTCTGGGCTGCCGTCGCCGGGCTCGTGGCTGTACTTTGCTGGATTCCAATTGCAACGAAAGTGGTCCGATGAACAACGACCTGAACCTTGACCGTGAGGCTCACGAGCGGATGACGGCGAGCACCCGCCGGGGTGGCCACCAGACACGTGCCAACACGATCGTGAAGGCTGCGGACCACGCCACGCCGCTGGAGCTCAGCAACATCACGATCCACTACGGTGGCGGCAAGGGCGGCGCCGAAGCCGTCAACGTCGTGGATGACTTCAACCTGACGCTGCACGCCGGCGAGATGCACTGCGTCGCCGGCCGCAGCGGCTCGGGCAAGACCAGCATCCTGACGGTCGGCGCGGGACTGACCCTGCCGACGTCGGGCCGGGTGTTCTGGGAGGGCGATTCGCTCGAGACCATGGGCGACGACGAAATCGCCGACCGCCGCCGTGCCCTGATCGGCTACGTCGACCAGGGCGGTGCCCTGATCGACGGCATGAGCGCGCTCGAGAACGTGCTGCTGCCCGCCGTGCCCGACGGCGAGGTGGACCAGCGCCGCGACATGGCCAAGGACCTCCTGGACCTCGTCGGCCTGGGCCGGCGCATGCGCCACCGCCCGGCCCAGCTTTCCGGCGGTGAACGCCAGCGCGTGGCGATCGCCCGGGCCCTGATCCTCGGTACCCGCGTGCTGATCGTCGACGAGCCGACCGCCAGCCTGGACCGGGCCTCGGCCAACCGCATCATTAGCATCCTCAAGGACACCACCTCGGACGGCATTGCCGTTCTGGTGGCTTCACATGACCACGAACTTGTCCGCCAGAGCGATACCCTCACCGAACTGATCTAGGTTAAAGCTGTGACAACTTCTGAAAAGACCCCGTTCTACATCACCACCGCCATCAGTTACCCCAACGGTGTGCCGCACATCGGCCATGCCTACGAGGTCATCGCCACCGATGCGATGGCGCGCTTCAAGCGCCTGGACGGCTACGACGTCTTCTTCATGACCGGTACGGATGAGCACGGCCTGAAGATGCAGCAAACGGCGGAAAAGGAAGGCATCCCGGTCAAGGAGCTTGCCGACCGCAACTCCGCCGCCTTCCGCCAGATGAGCGATGACCTCGGCATCTCGCTGAGCCGCTTCATCCGCACCACGGACCCGGACCACTACGAGGCGGCCAAGGCGCTCTGGCAGCGGATGGAAGCCAACGGCGACATCTACCTCTCCAAATACACCGGCTGGTATTCGGTCCGCGACGAGCGGTACTTCGTGGAGGACGAAACCGAGGTGCAGGCCGACGGGCTGCGCTACGCGTCCGAAACCGGCACCGAGGTGACCTGGACCGAAGAGGAGAGCTACTTCTTCAAGCTCGCCTCCTACCAGGACAGGCTGCTGGCCCTCTACGCGGACCACCCGTCCTTCGGAGCCCCGCACAACCGCTTCAACGAGGTCGTCAGCTTCGTCAAGGGAGGGCTCGAGGACCTGTCAATCAGCCGCACCTCCTTCGACTGGGGCGTCCCCGTCCCGGGGAACCCGGACCACGTCATGTACGTCTGGGTGGACGCACTGACCAACTACCTGACCGGCGTCGGCTTCCCCGACACCGAGTCCGAACTGTTCCGGAAGTACTGGCCGGCGGACGTCCACGTGATCGGCAAGGACATCTCCCGGTTCCACGCGGTCTACTGGCCGGCGTTCCTGATGTCGGCCGGGATGGAGCTGCCCAAGCGCGTCATGATCCACGGGTTCCTGCACAACCAGGGCGTGAAGATGTCCAAGTCGCTCGGCAATGTGGTGGCGCCGGCGGACTGGGTCGCCCAGTACGGCCTGGACCAGGTGCGTTTCTTCCTGCTCCGCGAGGTTCCGTTCGGGGCGGACGGCTCCTACAGCCACGACGCGATCGTGGGCCGGATGAACGCGGACCTCGCCAATAACTTCGGCAACCTGGCGCAGCGTTCGCTGTCCATGGTCGCGAAGAACTGCGACGGCGCCGTCCCCGTCCCCGGGGCTTTCACCGCCGAGGACGCCGCGCTGCTGGGCCAAGCCAACGGGCTGCTGGATATCGCCCGCGCCGCGTTCGAGAAGCAGGAGTTCAGCCGCGCCCTGGAAGCAATCTGGACTGTCCTGGGCGACACGAACGCGTACTTCGCCGAGCAGGCTCCCTGGGTGCTGCGGAAGACCGACGTCGAACGCATGAACACCGTCCTGTACGTCACGCTTGAGGTGCTGCGGATCGTCGCCATCCTCGCGCAGCCGGTTATGCCGGCGGCAGCGGCGGCCATCCTGGACACCCTGGGCCAGTCGGAGGGGCAGGCGCGGGAGTTCACCGCCCTGGGCTCGCCGATCGCAGCCGGAACTCCGCTGCCGGCCCCCGCGCCGGTCTTCCCGAAGTACGAGGAGCCCGCCGAGGCATAACCGCCTGGCCGCCGCCGAGGTGACACTTCGCGCCCATGTGCTGCGACGCGATGGGCGCGAAATCTCACTTCGGCGCCGTTAACATCATGTGGGGCATTTCAGATCAATACAGAACGTGACCAGCATGTGGATCCTTGGCTACGCTGAAAACATGAGCGCATTCGAGTAGTCACCTTGCAAGAACAGGTGCAGTCTGGCCCAAAGCGGGCAGTAACTACTCGGGACTCGGGCGCACGCCCCGCAATAGCCTGACAGCGTTAGCGGACTGACGAAACTGCTGGGGCGCAACTAACATCACTTCATTCTCGCTGTAGAAGACCTCGAACTCTCTGTTCCATGGTCTCAAGAGTTTGCTCCAAGCGGTCCGGTCAGGTCGGAAATCGACTCGTGATGGAGCGACCAAAGATGAGACGTACTATCGCAACAATGGGGATCTTAGGACTCGCCCTGCTGGGGACGGCAGCGACCGCAAACGCCGCACCGCCCAGCGATCCGGCGGAGGTGCACGCCGCCAGCACGGCTACTGCTCCTGACTCCGCTGAGAACCAGACCAAGCCGGACTGGGGCCACTGGCCGGGCAAGGGTGACAAGCCGGACAGGGGCAACTGGCCGGGCAAGGGCGACAAGGACGATTGCGAGGAACCGGAAAAGCCTCCGGTTGTGGAACCGGAAAAGCCTCCGGTTGTGGAACCGGAAAAGCCTCCCGTGGAGGAACCGGTGACGCCACCGGCTGAGGCCGTGACGCCACCGGCTGAGGCCGTGACGCCGCCGGCCCAGGCCGTGACGCCGCCGGCCCAGGCCGTGACGCCGCCCGCTGGCGCCGCTAAGGGACAGGCCGCGGTGGTCAACATGGGTTACAACGTCCAGACGGCGGCCGCAGGAACTGTGGATGCCGGAATTCCGCTGTGGCTCTCTGTTCTGACCGGACTCCTGACGGCAGGGGCCGCGACGGTTCTTCTCCGGGGCATGGCCCGTACAAGGAACGCCGACAGCTAGGAAACTTGCGGGCCGGCCGCCGCTGCGCGGGCGGCCCGCACCACGTCGCCCTTGAGCCACAAATTCCCCAGGAGCGCCCCATGGCCCGTCGCCGGAAAGCCCGTCCATCCGTCGAGGCAGCCCAGCGTGGACTGCTTCTTCGCAGCCGGGACAGACTTCTGCTGGTGGCCTGCATTGTCGGGCTGCTGGCAGCGTGGCTCGTCTACGCATCTTTCGGCGTCAATGCCGGGAAGGACGGAACCGCCGGGCTCATGGCAGGATCCGCGGCAACGGCAACGGCAACGGCAACGGCAACGGCAACTCCGCAAGGTCTGGAATCTCCGATTCCGTCCTCCGCCGGGCAAAGCACCGCCACCACGCCGAAGCATCCAGCGGCCTCCGCGCCGCAGCGTATTTCATATCCCGCAGCGCAAATGGACGTCGTCGTTCATCCCCTGCAACCGGACAAGGAAGAGGCAGCAAGCCAGAGCATTGTGCCGCCCGAGACGATGGACGGTTACTGGCTCGTCCCCTTCGGCATCCCGGGCGCGGGGTCGGTGAATACCACCTATGTCGTCGGCCACAGCTGGGAGGGCATTGAGACGCCCTTCAACCGCCTGAGCACCGCGGCCGCGCCAGGGGACCGATTGACGGTGCAGACGGAAACCGGGGAGATCGCCTACAAGGTGGATTCCGTGACCACTTACCTGAAGTCGACCCTGAAGGACAGCCCCATCTGGAATGTGGTTCCCAACAGGCTCGTGCTGATTTCCTGTTACACCGGCGACCTCTACGGGAAGAACGTGGTCGTGGTCGCGTCGCCGATTGGTGCCAGCTCATGAGCCCATGCTGATCATTTCGAATAGTGAGACAACTTGACCAGCATGTGGATCTCTTGGCTAGGCTGAAAACATGAGCGCATCCACGATTGATCTGGCTGTTATTCCCGGCGACGGCATCGGCCCCGAGGTCACCGCCGAAGCCCTGAAGGTCCTTGCGAAGGCTGCCGCCGCCGAGGGCATCGTGCTGCAGCAGACCCACTACAAGCTCGGCGCGCAGCACTGGATCGAAACGGGGGAGACCCTGCCGAAGGAAACCCTCACCGATCTCCGCACCCGGGATGCCATCCTCTTCGGTGCGGTCGGAGCATCCCCGGGCGACACCAGGATCCCCTCCGGCATCATCGAGCGCGAACTGCTGCTCAAGCTGCGCTTCAGCCTGGACCACTTCGTCAACCTTCGCCCGTCCCGCCTCTACCCGGGCGTCGCCAGCCCGCTCGCCAACCCCGGCAACATCGACTTCATCGTGGTCCGCGAAGGCACCGAGGGCCCCTACGTGGGCAACGGCGGCACGCTGCGCGCCGGCACGCCGCACGAAGTCGCCACCGAGGTCTCGCTCAACACGGCCCACGGCGTCGAACGCGTGGTCCGGGATGCCTTCCGGCGCGCCAACGACCGCCCGCGCAAGAAGCTCACCCTGGTGCACAAGCACAACGTCCTGGTCTTCGCAGGCCACCTCTGGAAGCGCACCGTGGAGGCTGTGGCCACGGAGTTCCCCGAGGTCGCTCACGACTACCTGCACATCGATGCCGCCACGATCTTTATGGTCACCGACCCGGCCCGCTTCGACGTGATCGTCACGGACAACCTCTTCGGCGACATCATCACCGACCTTGCCGCCGCGGTCACCGGAGGCATCGGCCTCGCCGCGTCCGGAAACATCAACATGGAACGCACCGCGCCGTCCATGTTCGAACCGGTCCACGGCTCGGCGCCGGACATCGCGGGCCAGCAGAAGGCGGATCCGACGGCGGCCATCCTCTCCGCCGCGCTCCTCCTGGACCACCTCGGCTACGCCGCCGCCGCCCGCAAGATCGAAGCAGCCGTAGTCGCCGACGTCGCGGGCCGCGGCACCGCGGTCCGCAGCACCAGTGCGATCGGCGACGCCATCGCCGCCGCTCTCTAGGCCCGTCAGCGGCGCGGGCCGGCAGCCCCGCCAACGGGCGTAAGCTTGTTTCGAATCACCAATATGCTGCCGTGGTCCGACGCTGAACCACGTTCACACGCCAGGCAGCCGACCGTGGAGGAACCATGACTCAGACTGCCCATGGCGTCGAATTCACCCAGCATCTTTCGGCCACCCCGAAATCCGCTGAAGAACGTGCTGCCATCCTGGTGAACCCGGGTTTCGGCAACTACTTCACCGACCACACGGCCATCGTCGACTACAGCGTCGACGCCGAGGGCAAGGGCGGCTGGCACGATGCCCGGGTTGAGGCCTACGGTCCGATCTCCCTGGACCCCTCAGCCGCGGTGCTCCACTACGGCCAGGAAATCTTTGAAGGACTCAAGGCCTACCGCCACGCCGACGGCTCCATCTGGACATTCCGCCCCGAGGCCAACGCCGCCCGCCTGAACAAGTCGGCCCGCCGCCTGGCACTCCCGGAACTCCCGGAGGAGTACTTCCTGGGCGCCATCCGCGAACTCGTCTCGGCGGACAAGGATTGGGTCCCCTCCGGCGATGGCGAGGCCCTGTATCTGCGGCCGTTCATGATCGCCACCGAAGCGTTCCTCGGCGTCCGCGCCGCCCGCGAAGTATCCTTCCGCGTCATCGCGTCCCCGGCCGGGAACTACTTCGGTGGCGAACTCAAGCCGGTCTCCATCTGGATCTCCCGCGAATACGCCCGCGCCGGCCGCGGCGGCACCGGTGCGGCGAAGTGCGGCGGCAACTACGCCGCCTCACTCATCGCGCAGCAGGAAGCCGAGGCCCACGGCTGCAAGCAGGTGCTCTTCCTCGACCAGTTCAACGACAACGCCGTGGAAGAGCTCGGCGGCATGAACGTCTTCTTCGTAATGACGGACGGCTCGCTCGTTACGCCCGCCCTCAGCGGAACCATCCTGGAGGGCATCACCCGGATGTCCGTCATCCAGGTCGCGAAGGACATGGGCCGCGAGGTCACCGAACGCAAGATCACCCTGGCTGAATTGCGCGACGGCGTGGCCTCCGGCGAGATCGCCGAGGTCTTCGCCTGCGGCACCGCCGCCGTGATCACCCCGATCGGCGTGCTCAGGGACGACACCGAATTCATCGGCTCCGAGGACGCGAAGGCGGGGGAGACCACCATGGCAATCCGCGAGCAGCTTCTGGGCATCCAGACCGGAACCATCGAGGACACCCACGGCTGGCTGACCCGCCTCGCCTAAGCGGCGGCGCCTCCCTCAGCAGCAGCGTCCGACGGCGGCTCCCACCTTCCGGTGCGGGGCCGCCGTCGTCGTTAAAGGCCGGGCAAGGCCCTGCAAAAGGCCCGGCAGTAGGACCGGTGCGTCCGGCCTCTGGGGAGTGGGCGCGATCGTTGGCGCCCTCATGCTGACGGGGACGGAGCCGGCAGCGGGTCGGGTGCTGCTGCTCTTCACGAGCCTGGGCCACGTGCTGCTGGGCATCATCCTGGTGCTGTCGGAGCGGCGGCTGTGGGCGAGCGGCATCGCCGAGGCCCTCCTGCCGGCGGTCATCGCTGTCCTGCTGCTCCTGTGACGGCCGCTCGTGCGGCTGCCGCTTCGGTGGGAAGATGGAACTGTGATCCCTGACGACCCCCGCGCCATGGTGCGCAGCACAGAACTGACCCGCTTCAGGCTGGCCCCCAACCCGGGGCCGATGAGCCTGCACGGGACCAATTCCTATGTGATTGCGGCCCCCGGGGCGGCCGGCACCGTCGTCGTGGATCCCGGCCCGCTGGATGAGCCGCACCTGCAGGAACTGGCCCAGGCCGGCGCCGTCGAGCTCATCCTGATTACGCACCGGCACGCGGACCACACCGCCGCCGCCGCCCGGTTCGCCGAACTGACCGGAGCTCCCGTGCGCGCCAAGGATCCCGCGCACTGCCATGGAGGCATCCCCCTGGTGGATGGCGAGGTCATCCGCGCCGCCGGGGCCGAGATCCGGGTCCTGGCGACGCCCGGCCACACCTCCGACTCGGTCTGCTTCCACCTGCCGCAGGACGGCGCCCGGGGCTCGGTCCTCACCGGCGACACCATCCTGGGCCTGGGAACCACGGTCCTGGACTATCCCGACGGCACCCTGGGCGACTACCTGGCCTCGCTGGACCGGCTGGAATTGCTGGGCCCGGCCACCGTCCTTCCGGCCCACGGACCGATGCTGCCCGCCCTGGACAGGATCGTCCGTGCCTACCGGGACCACCGCCAGGACCGCCTCGGGCAAATCCGCTCCGCCCTCGAAGACCTGGGGTCCGGCGCCGAGGTGGCCGAGGTGGCCGATGCCGTGTACGCCGCCGTCGATCCCGCCGTGCGGCCCGCGGCGGAACTCTCCGTTGCCGCCCAGCTGCATTACCTGCGCCTGGACAGCGGCACGTCCTAGCCCGGTGGAGACGGTACGCTTGGAGCCATGCGTATCGCCCGGTTTGTAGTCGATTCTGATCCCCTCTACGGCATTGTTGAAGGTGAGCCCGGCAGTGAGGAAGTCACTGTCATCCACGGCGACCCGTTCTTCCACGGCGTGGAACGCACGGCCGCGCGGCACAAGCTGGAGGACGTGCGCCTGCTCGCCCCGATCATCCCGCGCAGCAAGGTCATCGGCGTCGGCCGCAACTTCGTCGAACACGCCCGGGAACTCGGCAACGAGGTTCCCAAGCAGCCGCTGCTCTTCCTCAAGCCCAACACCTCCGTGATCGGGCCGAACGATCCGATCGTCCTGCCGGAGTTCTCCGAGGAAGTGTCGTTTGAAGCCGAGCTGTGCGTCGTGATCGGCCGGATCTGCAAGGACGTCCCCGAGGAGCGCGTCGACGACGTTATCTTCGGCTACACCTGCGGCAACGACCTCACCGCCCGCGACGTCCAGAAGACGGACCTGCAGTGGGCCCGGGCCAAGGGCTTTGACACCTCCGCGCCCCTGGGGCCGTGGATTGAGACCGAACTGAACACCGAGGACCTGCAGATCCAGGGCCGCCTCAACGGCGAGCTGCGCCAGGACGGAAGCACCAGCCAGATGATCCGCGGCGTCCGCGAGCTCGTCTCCATCGTCTCGCAGGCCTTCACCCTGCTGCCCGGCGACGTCATCATGACCGGCACCCCGGCCGGCGTCGGGCTGGTCCAGGCCGGTGACCGCTTCGAGGTCGAGATCGAGGGCATCGGCCGCCTCTCCAACCCGGTCGTCCGCCGCTAGGCGGTCAGCAACGATGATCATTCGTGCGTTAATCCGCGCCCTGCAGCGTTCCCGGAGCCGCCGTTCCTTCGTGCTCTTCGCCCTGGGCTCGATCGGCACGTTCTCGATGGCGGCACGCGCCGTCAACTGGCTGGACGGGCCGCTCTGGCTGGCGCTGGCCTTCCTCGCGGCGGGCCTGGTGTTGGCCGGATATTACCTGGTGAAGGCGCTGTCCGGTCCGCAACCGGCGCGTGGCCGCAAGCGGTAAAGCCTCTGGCGGCAGGCGGTAAAGTTGGAGTCACTATGACTACTCCCTCTGCGCCCGACGCCGTCTCCAGCTCCGCCCCCAGCTCCGCCCCCAGCGTGATTCGCGAAGTCACCGCCGACACCCCGGTCCGTGTCCGGTTCTGCCCGTCGCCCACCGGCACCCCGCACGTCGGCCTGATCCGCACCGCCCTGTTCAACTGGGCCCACGCCCGCCACACAAAGGGCACCTTCGTGTTCCGGATCGAGGACACAGACGCGGCGCGGGACTCGGAGGAGAGCTACCAGCAGCTGCTCGAGGCCCTCAAATGGCTCGGCATCACCTGGGAGGAAGGCGTGGAGGTCGGCGGACCGCACGAGCCGTACCGCCAGTCACAGCGCCTGGACCTGTACAAGGACGTCGTCGCCAAGCTGATCGAGGCCGGCTACGCCTACGAGTGCTACTCCTCCCCGGACGAAGTCGAGGCGCGCCACCGCGCCGCCGGCCGCGACCCCAAGCTCGGCTATGACAACTTCGACCGCGCGCTTACCGAGGAGCAGCTGGCCGCGTTCAAGGCCGAGGGACGCCAGCCCGTGCTCCGGGTGCGGATGCCCGATGAGGATGTCACCTTCACCGACATGGTCCGCGGCGACATCACCTTCAAGGCCGGCAGCATCCCGGACTACGTCATCGTCCGCGCCGACGGATCCCCGCTGTATACCCTGGTCAACCCCGTCGACGACGCGCTGATGGGCATCACCCACGTGCTCCGCGGCGAGGACCTGCTCTCGTCCACGCCCCGCCAGGTGGTGCTGATCCGCGCGCTGATGGACATCGGCGTCGCCAGCTACCTGCCCGTCTTCGGCCATCTGCCGTACGTTATGGGCGAGGGCAACAAAAAGCTTTCCAAGCGAGACCCGCAGTCGAACCTGTTCCTGCTCCGGGACCGCGGCTTCATCCCGGAGGGCCTGCTTAACTACCTCTCGCTGCTCGGCTGGAGCCTCTCCGCCGATGAGGACATCTTCACGGTGGACCAGCTGATCGAGCACTTCGACGTCAACGACGTGCTGGCCAACCCGGCCCGCTTCGACATCAAGAAGGCCGAAGCCATCAACGGCACGCACATCCGGATGCTCGGCGCCGAAGACTTCCGCGGCCGGCTGGTCCCGTACCTGCGCACCGCCGGGTTTGTCGGCGACACCCTGACCGCGCGCCAGGAGGAGATCCTCGCCGAGGCTGCCCCGCTGATCCAGGAGCGCATCTCGCTGCTGGGCGAGGCCCCCGAGCTGCTCGCCTTCCTGTTCAAGGCCGACGACGCGATCGACGTCGCCGACGACGCCCGCAAGGGGCTTCCGGAGAACCTCACGGAGGTGCTCGACGCCGCCCTGGCCGCCCTGGAGCCCCTGGCCGACTGGAATGCCGGGAGCATCCAGGCTGCACTTAAGGAGGCCCTGGTGGAGGGCCTGGGCGTCAAGCCGCGGCTGGCGTTCGGCCCGGTCCGCACGGCCATCTCCGGCCGCCGGATCTCGCCGCCGCTGTTCGAATCCATGGTGATCCTGGGCAAGGACTCGTCCTTGGCCCGGCTGCGCGCATTCCGCGGCTGATGATGATTACTCCCTCAGCGCAGGACAACGTCAGGACCAGCGCCCTGGCCGCCGGCCTGGGCGGTATCCGCGGCGTGCTGTTCGACATCGACGACACGCTCGTGGACCTCGAATTCGCCATGACGACGGCGCTTCGCGACGTCAGTGAACACCTCCTGCCCGGCCTGGACCAGGCCGGGTGGGAGAAGTTCGGGCGGATCTTCACCCGCGAGACCACCCATTTCTACGACCGGTACCTGGCCGGTGAACTGACCTTCAACGAACAGCGCCTGCTCCGCGGCCGGGCCGCCCTGGGGCACTTCGGCGTGGAGCTGGAAGAGGGCGAGCAGGCCCACCACTGGGTCAGTTCCTACGCCAGCCGGCAGCACGGCTACATCCGCGCCTTCGACGACGTCACCCCAATCCTGGACGCACTGGATTCCGCCGGCATCCCCTACGGCGCCGTGAGCAACAACGTCCACGACTACCAGCGGGTCAAGCTGGATGCCGCCGGGCTGGCGCGCGTCAGTGTGCTGGTGGGAACGGACACCGTCGGTGCGGCGAAGCCGGATCCGGCCATCTACCTGGAGGGGGTCCGTCGGCTCGGCACCGGCGCCGGCGAAACGCTCTATGTGGGGGACAACCGCCTCCTCGACGCCGACGGCTCGACGGCTGCAGGACTCCTGGGCGTCTGGCTGAACCGCGGCGGGGAACCGGCCCCAGGTTTTGCCGGCCGCGAGATCGGTTCCCTGCTGGAGCTGCTCGCGTAACTGCGGACACTGTGGCTGTGATGCAGATAACGCCGGTAGTCGGCACGCAGAACTGCCGTTGCGGCCGCGGGGCGTGTCGTCTGCGGCGCCCGGTCGGGCTGCGGCCAGGGGCCGCGGCGGCGGATTCGCGGGGATTTTTCGGCCCCCGGAGCGTTGCGGGCCCGCCGCGGCCGACGCGGTGCACCGATCCGGGGGCGGGGCGGCACGATTTGTGCAGATGAAAACTCTCGGGTAAAGTAATTACTCGTGCTGAGGCGCCGGGAGCGCGGGTTTAGACCCACGGATCCGGCCCGAAAGTTCCATTGGGATATGGTGTAATTGGCAACACTACGGTTTCTGGTACCGTCATTCTAGGTTCGAGTCCTGGTATCCCAGCTCTGAATAATCCGTGGATTTCCGCGGCTGATCAGGGGTTTCAGCTCGGTTCGCCGATTTGAAACACTTGCTGAGTGTATGAAATAATCGCTTAGCGCGAATGGCAGTAATGCCGTTCTGGAGAGTACGCGGCCCCATCGTATAGCGGCCTAGTACGCTGCCCTCTCACGGCGGTAACGCGGGTTCGAATCCCGCTGGGGTCACCATAGAAACGGTCCCGGGCATCAGTCCGGGGCCGTTTTTCGTTGTCCGCACCGCGGCGCTCCACCGGCAGCACGCGGAACTGGCATGATGTTGCGGTGAGCCCCGACGAAACCACCGGCCCGGCCGTTGACCTGCTGGAAGCCGTCCACCGCGACTTGGCCGCCGCCGCCCTGCCCCTGGCGCTGCCCGGTGCGGCCGATGCCCGGCGGGACATCCGCAACGCCCTTGCCCAGCTCGAGGACTACATCCTGCCGCGCTACCGGAGCCTGGACGCACCCCTGCTGGCCGTCGTGGGCGGTTCCACCGGCGCCGGGAAGTCGACCCTCGTCAATGGACTCGTCGGGCACGCCGTCACCCGCGCCGGCGCCATTCGGCCCACCACGCGCCAGCCCATCCTGCTGCACCACCCTGCCGACGGGCGCTGGTTCGAGGACCAGCGGGTCCTGCCGAGCCTGAGCCGCGTCCGCGGCACGGTGAACCGCGGGCCGCTGCCCGCCAGCCAGGCCGGTCCCACTCCTGACCCTGCCACGATCACCTCGCTGGTGCTGGTCGCCGATACCGCGGTGCCGCAGGGAATCGCGCTGCTGGACGCTCCCGACGTCGACTCGATTTCCGCCGACAACCGCAAGCTCGCCGGCCAGTTGCTGGCTGCCGCCGACTTGTGGGTGTTCGTCACCACCGCCAACCGCTATGCCGACGCCGTTCCGTGGCGCCTGCTGCTGGATGCGGCGTCACGGGACATCATGGTGGCCGTGGTCCTGGACCGGGTGCCGGCGGCCGCCGAAGCCGAGGTCAGCGCCGACCTGCAGTCGATGCTCAGCAGGGAGGGCCTGGGCGGGGCCCGCCTGTTCGTCGTCCCCGAGGCGGCCCTGGACGGATTCGGAATGCTCCCGCCCGCCGCCGTGGATCCGCTGCGGCTCTGGCTGCAGGAACTCGCCGCGGACGCCGCTGGCCGCGCCGACGTCGCCCGCCGGACGCTCAACGGGACCGTCAAGGCCCTGGGCAGCCGCGTCGAGGCGGTGGCGCACGCCGCCGACGACCAGGAACACGCCACCGACGTCCTCGCCGGGGACGCCCGGGACGCCTACCGGGACGCCGTGGCGAGAATCCTGGAGGCCACCCGTGACGGCGCCCTGCTGCGGGGCGAGGTCCTGGCCCGCTGGCAGGACTTCGTGGGCACCGGCGAGTTCTTCCGGGCCCTGGAGCAGAACGTTGGCCGCTTCCGCGACCGGGTCGGCGCCTTCTTCCGGGGCGAACCGGCACCGGCGGTTCGGGTGGAGACGGCGATCGAAACCGGCCTGCAGGCCGTCATCATCGATGAGGCCGCCAACGCCGCCGAGGATACGGACGGGCGCTGGCGCTCCGATCCGGCCGGCCGTCAGCTCCTGGGCAGCGACGACCTCTCCGGAAACTCCGATGGTTTCGCCGAGAAGGCTGCCGCCGAGATTCGGGCCTGGCAGGGGAGCCTCATGGAGCTGATCCGGACCGAAGGCCAGGGCAAGCGGACCCAGGCCCGCTGGCTGTCCTTTGGCATCAACGGCCTCGGTGCCGCCCTGATGATCGTGGTTTTCTCCATGACCGCCGGACTCACCGGACTGGAGGTCGGCGTCGCAGGCGGAACCGCTGTCGCCGGGCAGCGGCTGCTGGAGGCGGTGTTCGGTGAGGACGCCGTGCGCCGGCTGGCCAAGACGGCCCGCGAGGACCTCCACACCCGCTGCCAGAGCCTGCTCCAGGACGAGCAGCAGCGCTTCCTGGCCCGGCTCGAGATCTCCGGCGGGGTCGCCCCTGCGGTGCTCGCCGGCCATGCCGCGGCGCTGCGCCGTCTGGCGGCCACCGCATGAGCCGCCATGGCGCCGCCGCCGAAACCTCCCGGCTGGACCGCCGGCTTGAGGCCCTGAACGAGGCCCGCGAACTGGCCGACGGGGCGCTCCCGGACGACGTCCTGGACAATGTGCTCCAGGTGCTGGAGCGGGCCAGTTCCCGCCGTTCCCTGTCCGGGGACCATACCGTCGTCGGATTTTTCGGGGCGACCGGCAGCGGCAAGTCGTCCCTGTTCAACGCCGTCAGCGGCGAGGACATCGCGACGGCGACCGCCCGGCGGCCGACGACCTCCGAGCCGCTCGCCGGCATCTGGGGCGCCGAGGGCAGCGACGAGCTGCTGGACTGGCTGGACGTGCGCAACCGGCACCACGCCAGCCCGGTACCCGGGTTCGCCGACGACGGCACCGGCCTGATCCTCCTGGATCTCCCCGACTTTGATTCCACCCGCGCCGCCAACCGCGAGATCGTGGAGCGGATGGTGGGACTCGTCGACGTCCTCGTCTGGGTGCTTGATCCGCAAAAGTACGCCGACGCCGCGGTGCACAACGATTTCCTCGCCCCGCTGGCCTCCCACGGCGCCGTCACCCTGGTGGTGCTGAACCAGATCGACCGGCTCCCGGACCGGGACATTCCCCCGGTGCTGGAGTCCCTGAAAGGCATCCTGGCGCGGGACGGGCTGGGCAAGGTGCAGGTCATTGGCGCCTCCGCCGTCGTAGGAACCGGCGTGGACAAGGTCCGGGCCGCCATCCGCCAGGTGGCCACGCAGCGCCAGGCCCAGTCCCAGCGCCTTGGTGCCGATGTCACGCGGGCCTGCGCCCGCCTTGCCGAGGCGTCCGGAGCAGGCGGGGCGGCCGGGGTCAGGGCGGCGTCAAAGGCCCGCCTGGCCGAGGAACTGGCGGTCGCGGCCAACGTCCCGCTCGTGGCGGAAGCCGTCGTCCTGTCGTACCAGCTGGAGTCGACCCGCCGCACCGGCTGGCCCGTCACCCGCTGGCTGGTCCGGTTTCGTCCCGATCCGCTGCGGCGGCTCAACCTGCGCCGGGAGGGATCCCGGCCAGAACTGAACCGCACCTCGCTGCCGCCTGCCGGCGCCCCGGAACGGGCCCGCACGGATGCCGCTGTCCGGGAATTTGCCGATGCAGCATCTGACGGCGCCCCCGGCCCCTGGCGGGCCGTTATCCGCGGCGCCGCCCGGGAGGGCCGCGACCAACTGCCCGATGCGCTGGACCAGGCCATCGCATCCACGGATCTGAAGGCAGCGGGCAAGGCGTGGTGGTGGACGCCGTTCAACACCGTGCAGTGGCTGGCGCTGCTGACGGCCCTCGGCGGTTTCGCCTGGCTCGGGGTGCTAGCCGCGCTGGGCTATTTCCAGCTCCCCGTCCCGGAAGTCCCGCTGGTGCAGGGCTGGCCCGTGCCGACCGTGATGATCGCCGGCGGCGCACTGCTCGGCATCGTCCTGGCCATCCTGGCAAAGATCATCGCGGGAGCCGCTGCCCGGGCACGGGGAGCGGCGGCGCGGAAGCGGCTCAAGGCGTCGATCGCGGCCGTGGCGGAGGATCTTGTGGTCGAGCCGGTGGATCTCGAGGTCAGCCGGCTGGCGTCCTTCAACAAGGCCCTCCAGGCTGCGGCGCGCTGACCCGTCCCCGGCGGTGCCGCGCAACCCTGCCGCGCCATCGTGCCTCGCCTACGCCCGCGCCGCGTCTGCCGCTGTGCTGCGCTTACTTACAGCAGCGCCGCGGCGTCACGGACCTTGATCATGGTGCGCAGGTTGCGGGTGGTGGTGGACGCCTTGTATTTCGGCTTCGAGGAGAGCTTGCTGAACGGACTGTCCAGCGTGCCGCCGGCGGGCGCCAGCCAGGCCAGCGCCTCCGGTCCCAGCATGGTCACCTGTGCGCCGTCCAGGGCGCTGCCGGCGTCATGCAGCCCGGCCAGCAGCTCGGGGTCGGAGCCGAGCGTGAGGTAGGTATGGGTGGACGCGTCGTCCGCGGGGTAGGGGCACGCCGCCACCAGTTCGCCCACCCGGTCCGCGGCCAGGACCACCACCCACGCGTCGTAGCCGAAGGACTCCCGGAGGCAGGATTCGAACTCCTTCTTCACGGCGGCGGGGGACAGCTCGCTGGTGAGCACAACATTTCCACTCGCGAGGAGCGTCCTAACGTCCGAAAACGGACGGGACTTCAGGGCTGACTTCAGTTCGGACATCTTGATGGTGATGCCGGCAACGTTGACCCCGCGCAGGAACACCGCATAACTGCTCATGCGGACAGCATATGCCGCTAGTCGTTGGTCTTGCGCAGCGCCTCTGTCAGCACGCGGGCCGCGTTGCAGACCACCTCGGCGTGGAGCCGGCCCGGCTGGCGGGTCAGTCGTTCGATCGGCCCGGAGATCGATACTGCGGCAATCACCCGGCCGGACGGACCGCGCACGGGAGCCGACACGGAGGCCACCCCCGGCTCGCGTTCGCCAAGGCTCTGACCCCAGCCCCGGCGTCGTACGCCGGCAAGGACGGTGGGGGTGAAGCGGGCGGCCTGTAGGCCTTCCAGGAGCCGGTCGTGGTCTTCCCAGGCGAGCAGTACCTGGGCGGCGGAGCCGGCCTTCATGGACAACTGGGTGCCGACCGGAATGGTGTCGCGCAGGCCGATGGGCCGCTCGGCGGAGGCCACGCAGACGCGCCAGTCACCCTGCCGGCGGAAGATCTGGGCGCTTTCGCCGGTGGCGTCGCGCAACTGCATCAGGACCGGTCCGGCGGAGGCGATCAGGCGGTCCTCGCCGGCTGCGGAGGCGAGCTCCACGAGGCGGCTGCCCAGGACAAAGCGGCCCTGGATGTCGCGGCTGACCAGCCGGTGGTGGACCAGCGCCAGCGCCAGCCGGTGCACCGTCGGCCGCGCCAGCCCCGTGGCCGCAACAAGCTGCGCCAGAGTGGTAGGGCCAGCCTCAAGTGCGTCAAGCACATGGGCCGCTTTATCGATGACACCGACTCCACTAGAATTGTCCATGTAATGATATTGCCGTCTCATTATCTGAGATGCAAGTCAACTCGCTGGCGCGTTATGCGGAAGTGCTGATTCAGTGGAGAGAACAAGCCGACAAGTACGGACACCGCAGTGAAGGGAGCAGGCCGTGGCAAAGACACTGGCCGAGAAAGTCTGGGACGCGCACGTGGTGCGCAAAGGCGACGGCGAAGGAGCCAACGCCCAGCCCGACCTTCTCTTCATCGACCTCCACCTGGTGCACGAGGTGACCTCACCGCAGGCCTTTGAGGGCCTCCGGCTGGCCGGGCGCCCGCTGCGCCGGCCCGACCTCACCATCGCCACCGAGGACCACAACACTCCCACGCTGGACATCGACAAGCCAATTGCCGACCTCACCAGCCGCACGCAGATCCAGACCCTGCGCAACAACTGCCAGGAATTCGGTGTCCGCCTGCATTCGCTCGGCGACGCCGAGCAGGGGATCGTCCACGTCGTGGGCCCGCAGCTGGGCCTCACCCAGCCCGGCATGACCGTGGTCTGTGGCGACTCGCACACTTCGACCCACGGCGCGTTCGGTGCCTTGGCGATGGGCATCGGCACCTCCGAAGTGGAGCACGTCATGGCCACCCAGACGCTGTCGCTAAAGCCTTTCAAGACCATGGCCATCAACGTCGAGGGCACCCTGCGTCCCGGCGTTTCCGCCAAGGACATCATCCTGGCCGTGATCGCCAAGATCGGCACCGGCGGAGGCCAGGGCTACGTGCTGGAGTACCGCGGCTCCGCGATCCGGGCGCTGTCCATGGAGGCCCGGATGACCATCTGCAACATGTCCATCGAAGCCGGCGCCCGCGCCGGACTCGTCGCCCCGGACCAGACCACCTATGACTACATGTTCGGCCGTCCGCATGCGCCGCACGGTGCCGAATGGGATGCCGCCGTCGAGTACTGGAATACCCTGCGCTCCGAGGACGACGCGACATTCGACGTCCAGGTGGACCTCGACGCCGACACGCTGGAACCCTTCGTGACCTGGGGGACCAACCCGGGCCAGGGTGTGTCCCTGTCCGCCAAGGTGCCCTCGCCCGAGGACTTCGGCGACGAGAACGCCAAGGCCGCGGCGGAACGCGCGCTGCAGTACATGGGGCTGGAAGCCGGCACCCCGATGAAGGACATCCGGGTGGACACGGTCTTCCTGGGCTCCTGCACGAACTCCCGGATGGAGGACCTCCGCGCCGCCGCGGACATTATCCGCGGCCGGACCAAGGACCCCAACATCCGGATGCTGGTGGTGCCCGGCTCCGCCCGCGTCCGCCTCGAGGCCGAGGCGGAGGGCCTGGACAAGGTCTTCAAGGATTTCGGCGCCGAATGGCGCTTCGCCGGCTGCTCCATGTGCCTGGGCATGAACCCGGACCAGCTGGAGCCGGGGGAGCGCTGCGCGTCCACCTCGAACCGCAACTTTGAGGGCCGCCAGGGCAAGGGCGGGCGCACCCACCTGGTCTCCCCGGTGGTGGCAGCGGCGACGGCGGTGCGCGGCACGCTGAGCTCGCCGTCGGACCTGGACCCCGCGCCCGAGTCCGCCGCGGTCCGTTCCGACGCCGCCTAGCGCGCCCTGCCCAAATCCACACTGCTCAGATCCACACAGCCTAGAAGGATCCGTCATGGAAAAGTTCACCACCCACACCGGCATCGGCGTTCCGTTGCGCCAAAGCAACGTCGACACGGACCAGATCATCCCTGCCGTCTACCTCAAGCGCATCACGCGCACCGGCTTCGAGGACGCGCTCTTTGCCGCCTGGCGCAAGGATCCGGCATTCATTCTGAACCAGGAGCCGTTCAACGCAGGCTCCGTCCTGGTGGCCGGTCCTGACTTCGGCACCGGATCCTCCCGCGAGCACGCCGTCTGGGCGCTCAAGGACTACGGCTTCAAGACCGTGCTGTCCTCACGCTTCGCCGACATCTTCCGCGGAAACTCCGGCAAGCAGGGCCTGCTCGCCGCGGAACTGGCCCAGGATGACATCGAACTCATCTGGAAGGAACTGGAGAACGCCCCGGGCACGGCGGTCACCGTCGACCTCCTCTCCAAGACCGTCCAGTGCGGCAACATCGTGGCGCCGTTCGAGATTGACGACTACACCCGCTGGCGCCTGCTCGAGGGCCTGGACGACATTGGCCTGACCCTTAAGCACGAGGAAGACATCACCGCCTTCGAGGCCACCCGGCCGGCGTTCATGCCCAAGACCCTGCCGGCCAAACTGTCCTGACCGTCCCGCCCCACCGCACTTTTCTGCAACGCGGGGTCGCTGACGGCAAGTCCCGCTTGCCGGGACCGGCCGTACGTGACCCCGCGTTGCTTTTGTTTTCGACGGTGCGGCATCAATTCGCGTAGGCCTGGAGTTCGGCGAGGCCGACGTTTTTGGTGGTGCCGCTGACGGTGGTGACGGTGAGGCGAAGGCTGGTGGTGGCGCGGTCGGGGAAGCTGACCGTGGTCGCCTTGCCG
>NZ_JBVAYZ010000029.1:0-49804 GCF_055412865.1 Pseudarthrobacter ribosi
GCACCGGGGCCGCCGTCCCGGCCCCCGCGCACCGGGGCCGCCGTCCCGGCCCCCGCGCACCGGGGCCGCCGTCCTGGCCCCGGACAGCTAGGACCCGCGTCCCGGCCGCCGGGGGCCGGGACTAAACTTGTCCGGTGACTCCCTCAACGCATTTCAAGGCCGGCAACACCCCCGACGCCCCGCGCAGCGACCTCCCCGGCCTGCTCGACGCCTTGGCCGCGGACCTGCGCGGCATCGGCTACACCGTTGACGGCGTCGCCGCCCTGCTCGGCGCCGCCGCGCACAGCGCCCTGGGCCGGGACCAGTTGGTTCCCGCGCTGATCGTTACGGAGTCGGCCCGCCACGGGGAGCCGACGACGGCGGCGCTCGCCGCCGTCGTCCGCTTCTGGCTGCTGGCCGAACCGCAGCCCGCCGCCACCCTCGACGCCGCCCTGCCCGGCATCCGCACGGCGGGCCTGCTCGAACTGGGCCTCGTGGAGCCGTCCGCCGACGGCCTGATCCAGGCAAAGGTGGACCTGCGGCCCTACGGCTGGGACGGAACCGCCGGGGAAGGCACCCAGGGGGAAGACGCCCAGAGGGAAGACGCCCAGAGGGAAAACACCGTCAGCAGCGGCGGCGCGGAGCTCTGGGTGGCCAGCGACCTCGCCGCGCACCAGCGCCCCGGGGTGCTGCGCCACGACCACGTCCTCGGGATCGGGCAGGCCTCCACGACGCTGGTGCAGGTCACTGCCCGCCGGCACGTGGCCAGGGCACTGGATCTCGGCACCGGCTGCGGCATCCAGACCTTCCACCTGCTCCACCACGCCGAGCACGTGACGGCCACCGACATCTCCGACCGCGCCCTCGCGTTCACCCGCTTCAACCTGCTCCTCAACGCCGGCCAGCTCCACCTGGACCCCTCCGACCCGGAAGCCCGGGTGAGCCTGCGCCGTGGCTCCCTGCTCGATCCGGTGGCGGGTGAGGAGTTTGAGCTGGTGGTCTCCAACCCGCCGTTCGTGATCACGCCGCGCAGCATGGGGGAGGCCGCCTCCGACCAGTTCACCTACCGCGACGGCGGCCTGCCGGGTGACGACATCGTCGCGGCGCTGGTCCGCGACCTCCCGTCGGTCCTCACCCCCGGCGGGACAGCCCAGCTCCTAGGCAACTGGGAAATCCCGGCCGGCGCGGCCTGGGACGAGCGGCCGCAACGCTGGGCCGGCCCGGACGCGGACGCCTGGTTCATCCAGCGCGAGCAGGTCAGCCCGGAACAGTACGCCGAAACCTGGCTGCAGGACGCCTCCGAGGCCCGTGAGCGGCGGCTCTACCAGGACTCGTACGCCGCGTACCTGGACGACTTCGCCTCGCGCGGCGTCGAGGCCATCGGCTTCGGGATGATCTGGCTGCGGCGGCCCGTCGAGGGGTCCGCTCCGGCGCTGCGGCGCTTCGAGGAGATCACCTATCCGATCGAGCAGCCCGTCGGCCCGCACCTCGGGGCCGCCGTGGAACGCTCCGACTGGCTGGCCGCCCACGATCTGGCGGCGGCGCACCTTCTGGTGGCCGAGGACGTCACCGAGGAGCGGCACCAGCGCCCCGGAGCCGAACACCCCGGCGTCATCCTGCTGCGCCAGGGCGCCGGCCTGCGCCGCACCAACCTGCTCAGCACCGAGCTGGCCGGCTTTGTCTCAGCGTGCGACGGAGACCTGTCCGTCGGGCAGATCATCGGCGCCCTTGAGGCGCTCCTGGGCGGGGGCGAGGACTGGGACGCCGGAACCTTCCGCGCCGGCCTCCTCACCGAGGTGGGGAACCTGGTCCGCGACGGCTTCCTGCTGCCCGCCTGACGCCCCGGCTGCGCCCAGCGCGGCCGGAGCTGTGGACCCCGCAGCCGGCGCGGCGCCGGCGGCGGGAACCGCGGGGCTTGCCGCGCCCTCGCTGCCGTAGCGCGGCAGGACATACGCGGTGACGGCCAGGGCCGCCAGGACTCCGCCCACCCCGGCGACCAGGAAGCTCACCCGGATCGGGAGCAGGGCGCCGAGCAGCCCGCCCAGCGCGAGCGCCCCGATGGCGACGGCCCTGGTCATGCCGCCGATGATCGCCATGGCCTGGCCGCGCCCGCTTTCCGGGATCCGCATGATCGCAATCGCCCCGAAACACGCATTCAGCACCCCGCAGCTGGCCCCCATGGCGGTGTAGGCCACGAACAGCAGTTCCATGTTCGGCACCAGGGACATGATCCCCAGGAAGGCCGAGGTCAGGGCCATCGAGACCAGCAGCGCGCGCAGCCGGGTGGGAGGGGTCTTGATCCGGCTGGCAAGCCCCGCCCCGGACGCCATCCCGAGGCCGAACGACGCGGCCAGCAGTCCGTACTGCGTCTCGGTGGCGCCGAGCTCGTCGCGGGCCAGGAACACCTCAAGGACGTTGGTCGCCTCGCCGACGGTGATGAAGAACAGCGCGCCGAGGACCAAGGCCCAGACCAGGCCGTCGCGCCGGATCAGGCGCAGCCCGTCGAGCAGGGCAGGAGGCTCTTTGCCGACCCGCTCGGCGGCCGTGCCGCGGCGGGTCCGGATCAGCATGGCGGCCGCGCCCATCGCCAGGTAGCAGCCGCTGGCCACCGCAAACACCAGGCCGGATCCGCCCCAGCCGCTGAGCAGACCCCCGGCCGCCGGTCCGACCATGCCGGCGATCATGATGGTAGCCTGCATCGTGCCCAGCGCCCGCGGGGTCCGTTCCTCGCCCACGATCCGGGGCAGCAGCGCCTGCCAGGTCGGCCCGGCCACCGCCTGGGCGGTGTCGAGGAGGAAAGTCATGGCGAACAACACCGGCAGGTAGTTGTCCAGATACTGCATGCCAAGCCCCATCCCGGCGACCGCCGCGGCGCTGACCACGGAGGACGCCGTCGCCAGCGTCCTGGAATCCCGGGTGTCGGCCAGCCGGCCCGCCCACGGCGCCAGCAGCACCAGGGGGAGCGCCGAGCAGAGCAGGTAGGCCGCCACGAGCCAGGGTCCGGCGATGGCCGTCTGGCCGGCGGCGGCGAGGTTCTGCAGGTGCAGCATGACGCTGATGATGACGGCGCCCATGCCGGCCGTGGCGATGAAACGGGCACTGCTGGCCAGGACGAAGTCCCGCGTGCGCCAGAGCGGCTGCGCGGGCGGGGCGTCACCCGGCGCCGTATGAAATGCCTGTTTCATAAGTAGCAAGCTACTCTCCGGTACATTTTGGTGTCAAGCATTTCTTTCATAGTTTGGCGAAGCTCGGTAGACTGATGGCGTGAATGCAGAAACCCCACTGGCGGAGTCACCGGTCCCGCCGGGACCCAAACGCCGGCAGCGCCCGGAGAAAAAAGTGGAAATCACAGACCCGAAAGCGATCCGGGCGCTGGCCCACGCTGCCCGGCTGGAAGTCATCTCCGAACTGTATTCAACCCAGGTGAGCCGGACCGCCACCGAACTCGCCGCGCAGACCGGCCTCACCCCGAGCGCCATGAGCTACCACCTGCGCGCGCTGCAGAAGTGGGGCATCGTGGTCCCGGCCGCCACCGCCGGCGACGCGCGGGAGCGCCGCTGGAAAGCCGCGGGCACCGACTTCACCATCAACTCGGGCGGCGGGGTGGCGAGCCCCGAATTCGCCGTGCTGGACCTTGAACTGGACGCCTACCGCCGGCGGGTCAATGCCTACGCCAAAACCCGGGACGAGCAGCGCCAGCGCGGCGAGGCCGTGGACGGGCCATCCTCCGTGGTGCTGGCCAGCAATCTGCTCTATCTGACCCCGGACCAGCGGGAGGAGCTGAACAACCGGCTCTTCGAGCTGCTGCGGGACTACGAGCTGGAGGATCCGGACCAGGTCCCCGACGGTGCCGAACGCATGGCGACCATGTGGTCGATGATCCCAGATGACCGCGGAAAGCCTCCAGCGAAGCCCTCCGGCAGCCCCGCCTGACACTAGCGCGGGTCGCCTTGGGCAGGCCCGGTGGAGGCCTGCCTGGCGGGGGTTCATGACGTCCGGAAGTCGTGCCCGGGGGCCCTCCGTTTGGGGCTGGATGCGCGGTAATCCGCAAAATATGGTGAACTAGGCGGGTATGGGCGCATCTGCCCGAGCCACCTTTTTCTGTAGGAGCACCGTGCCAAGCAAGGCCAAAACCGGTAAGAAACTCGTGATTGTGGAGTCTCCCGCCAAGAGCAAGACCATCGCCAAGTACCTCGGCGAGGGCTTCATCGTTGAGGCCTCCATTGGTCACATCCGCGACCTGCCGCAGCCTTCGGAACTGCCGGCGGAACTGAAGAAGACCTCGGTGGGGAAGTTCGCCGTCGACGTTGATAACGACTTCAAGCCGTACTACGTGGTGTCCCCGGACAAGAAGAAAAAGGTCGCCGAACTCAAGGCCCAGCTCAAAGACGCTGACGCTCTCTATCTCGCAACCGATGGGGACCGCGAGGGCGAGGCCATCGCGTGGCACCTGCTGGAAGTGCTCAAGCCCAAGGTTCCGGTCTACCGGATGACCTTCGGTGAAATCACCAAGGAAGCCATCCACCGCGCCATGGACAACCTGCGCGACGTTGACCAGGACCTCGTGGACGCGCAGGAAACCCGCCGTGTGCTGGACCGCCTCTACGGCTACGAGATCTCCCCGGTGCTGTGGCGCAAGGTGGCCCGCGGGCTCTCCGCCGGCCGCGTGCAGTCCGTCGTGACCCGCATGGTCGTGGACCGCGAGCGTGAGCGGATGGCCTTCAAATCGGCCTCCTACTGGGACCTGACCGGCCAGTTCGGCGCCGGGTCCGGCTCGTTCAAGGCCAAGCTGGCCATGGTCGACGGCGCCAAGGTCGCCAGCGGCCGCGACTTCAACGACAGCGGCGAGCTCACCTCCCGCAACGCCGTGCACCTCAACGAGGACCTCGCCACGTCCCTCGCCGCCGGCCTGCAGGACGCCGATTTCCGCGTCCGCTCCGTCGACACCAAGCCGTACACCCGCCGCCCGGCCGCGCCGTTCACCACCTCGACGCTGCAGCAGGAGGCCGGCCGCAAACTCCGCTTCTCCTCCAAGAGCACCATGCAGGTGGCCCAGCGGCTGTACGAAAACGGCTACATCACCTATATGCGTACGGACTCCTCCGCGCTGAGCAACGAGGCCGTCACGGCCGCGCGGCGCCAGGCCTCCGAGCTGTACGGCCCGGAATACGTTCCCGCGTCCCCGCGCGTCTACAGCGGCAAGGCCGCGAATGCGCAGGAGGCCCACGAGGCCATCCGCCCCGCCGGTGACTCCTTCCGCACCCCGGCCCAGGTGGCCAAGCAGCTCTCCGGCGACGAGTTCCGGCTCTACGAGCTGATCTGGAAGCGCACCGTCGCCTCGCAGATGGCCGACGCCAAGGGCTCCACCGCCACGATCCGCCTCGGCGCGGTCGCAGCCGACGGACGCGACGCCGAATTCTCCGCCTCCGGCACCGTCATCACCTTCCCCGGCTTCCTCGCCGCCTACGAAGAGGGCAAGGACGAAAGCCGCGGCGACGACGAATCCGACGAGGCCCGCCGGCTGCCGAACGTGGCCAAGGACGATGCGCTCACCGCCTCGGAGATTGCCGCCATCGGGCACGAGACCTCCCCGCCGCCGCGCTTCACCGAAGCGTCGCTGACCGCCGAGCTGGAAAAGAAGGGCATCGGCCGCCCGTCGACCTACGCCTCCACCATCTCCACCATCCAGGACCGCGGCTACGTCCGGAAGCAGGGCTCCGCGCTGGTCCCGAGCTGGATCGCGTTCTCCGTGATCCGGCTGCTTGAACAGCACTTCCACGACTACGTGGACTACGAGTTCACGGCCGACATGGAAGCGGACCTGGACAAGATCGCCAACGGCCAGGCCGAGGGACCCGCCTGGCTCAAGCACTTCTACTTCGGCGAGGATTCCAACCCCGGCCTGCTGAGCATCGTCAACAACCTCGGCGAGATCGACGCCCGCGAGATCAACTCCATTCCGATCACCGAGGGCATCACCCTGCGGGTCGGGAAGTTCGGCCCGTATCTGGAAAGCTCCGTCCCCACGGTCGATCCGAAGACCGGCGAAGTGGTTGAGGCCGCCCGCGCCAACGTCCCCGAGGACCTTGCCCCGGATGAGCTCACCGCGGCCAAGGCGGTCGAACTGATGGAAACCGCCGCCCCCGAGGAGCGAGTGCTCGGCGCGGACCCGCACACCGGGCACACCGTCGTCGCCAAGAACGGCCGCTACGGCGCCTACGTCACCGAGGTCATCCCGGAGATGACCGAGGAACAGATCGCCAATCAGCCGGTCGAGTACTACAAGAACGGCAAGCCCAAGCCGCCGAAGAAGCCGGTGAAGGCCAAGCCCCGCACCGGCTCGCTGTTCGCCTCGATGAGCGTGGACACCATCACCCTGGATGAGGCCCTGCAGCTGATGAGCCTGCCCCGGGTGCTCGGCCAGGACGCAGAAGGCAACCCGATCACAGTGCAGAACGGCCGCTTTGGCCCGTACCTGAAGAAGGGCACGGACTCACGGTCCATCGGCTCGGAAGAGGAAATCTTCACGATCACGCTGGAGCAGGCGCTGGAGATCTACTCCCAGCCGAAGCAGCGCGGCGCCCGCGCCGCCGTCGCGCCGCTAGCCGAATTCGGTCCGGACCCGGTCTCGGAGAAAAACATCGTGGTGAAGGAAGGCCGCTTCGGCCCGTACATCACCGACGGCATCACCAACATCACCGTGCCGCGCTCCACCGCACTGGAGGAGCTCACCCGGGAACAGGCCGTCGAACTCCTCGCGGAGAAGCGCGCCAAGGGCCCGGTCAAGCGCACGACGACGGCTCGCAAGGCCCCGGCCCGCAAGGCTGCCGCCAAGAAGTAGCCTCGCCGCGCCCGGGTGCGCCCGGATGCGCCGAAGTCGCCGGAAGCGTGCGGGTTCGCCGGAAGTTTCCGGCGACCACGTGCGTTGCCGGCGATTTCGCGTTTGCGGACCCGGCCGCAACGTGGTCGAGTAGAGACATGACTGAACAGCCCGATCACTTGGACCTCCAGCCGCTGAACGACCTCGAAGAGCAGCTTGCCAAGGGGGAGGAGCCCGACGCCAACCCCGTTGACGTCATCCTCGCCTTCCTCAACAACGAGGTCTACATCGTCAGCTCCGACGCGCTCGAAGGCGCCGATTCCCAGGTCGAGCCGCTGGTGCTCGCCAACTCCGCCGGGAAGCCTGTCCTGGCCGTGTTCTCCCACCCGAGCCGCGTCACCGAGCAGTACCTGGCCGCCGCCCCCAACGTGCTCGGCACGCAGGGCGCCGCGATCCTGGGCAACCTCGGCGACGACCTCGGCATGGTCATCAACCCCGGCGCGGCCTTCGGCTTCGAAATCGATGCGGAAGGCGTGGCGAACATCCGCCGCGACTTCAAGCCCGCCGACGAGCCCGAAGACGTCCCGGGCCCGGACGGCCAGGCCTAAGCCGCTGATCGGGGCGCGGCCTGCCCGTTAGGCGGGCCGCGTACCCGGGCGCAATAATGGCACTATGCGTCTTGGCGTCCTCGATATTGGATCAAACACCGTTCACCTCCTGCTCGTGGATGCCCACCCCGGTGCGCGCCCCGTGCCGTTCGCCTCGCACAAGCGGCCGCTCTCCCTCGTGCAGTTCCTTGAGCGCGACGGCAGCATCAACGACGCCGGCCAGCATGAGCTGATCGAGTTCGTCCTCGAAGCATGGGAATTCGCGGCCAAGCACAAAGCCGAAGACCTGCTGGCGTTCTGTACCTCCGCCATCCGCGAGGCAACCAACGGCCCTGCCGTGCTGGCACGGGTCAAGCATGAGACCACGGTGACGCTGCGGGAACTGACAGGCAGCGAAGAGGCCTCGATGACGTTCTTCGCGGTCCGCCGCTGGTACGGCTGGGGCGCCGGACCCATCCTGAACCTCGATATCGGCGGCGGCTCCTTCGAGATGGCCTACGGGGAGGATGAACTCCCCGAACTCGCGACTTCCGTCCCGCTCGGAGCGAGCCGGCTCACCCGGGACTGGCTGCAGGAGGACCCGCCCTCGGCCAAGAGCGTGAAGGAACTCCGCCGCTATATCCGGACCACGCTCAAGCCGGTGGTACGCGATTTCGCGAAGCTCGGCCGGGCAAACCATGTCGCGGGCACCTCCAAGACCTTCCGCTCGCTGGCCCGGGTCGCAGGTGCCGCGCCCAGCGCCGCGGGCCCCTACGTCAAGCGGGAACTGTTCGCCACCGACCTGGGCCTGTGGGCGCAGCGCATCTCGGCGATGGAGGTGGAGGACCGGCTGAACCTTCCCGGTGTCTCGGAAGCCCGTGCCCCGCAGCTCCTGGCAGGGGCCCTGGTGGCGGAAGCGGCCCTGGAATTGTTCGAGTTTCCGAGCATGGAGATCTGCCCCTGGGCGCTCCGGGAAGGCCTGATCCTCCGCCGGCTGGATCAGCTGGTCTTCGAGGGGCCGCTGGATCCCGCACCGCACGTGACCCAGACCGACCACCCCGCGGGGCCGCAGTCACCCGATTCAGAGGCGCCGGACGCATCGAAATCCGAATCGGCCGACGCCGGGTGACGGCTTCCCCGGAGGCCTGATTTGACCACAGTGACGTGTCGATCCGGGGGAGAGCCGTTCGTCTAGTAGGTGAGAGGCCGGTACCGAGCCGGCCGAATCGTCAAGGAGGACAGCACCATGGCACAGTACCTGCTCAGCGTTTACCAGCCCGCCGGCCCGGCCCCGGACCCGGAATTCCTGGAGCCGATCATGCGGGACGTCGAGGCCCTGAACCGCGAGATGAAGGCAGCCGGCGCCTGGGTGTTCGGGGCCGGGCTGCATCCCACCGAGGCCGCCACCGTCGTGCATCAGCAGGGCACCGAGGTGCTCATCACTGACGGCCCATTCGCCGAAGCCAAGGAACACCTCGGCGGGTTCACCGTCATCGAGGCCGCGGACCTCGACGCCGCCCTCGGGTGGGCCGAAAAACTGGCCCGCGCCACCACCCTTCCCATCGAAGTGCGACCCATCCAGCAGTAGGCACCCCCGGAATGGTCCGCGAAACAGGGTCCGCCCCGCCGCCCGAACCCGCCGGTGCACCGGCGGCGGAGGCGGACATCGCCCGCGTCTTCCGGAAGGAATACGGGCGCGCCGTCGCCGTCCTGACCCGCGTGCTCGGGGACATCGACGCCGCCGAGGACGCCGTCCAGGAAGCCTTCACCCTCGCCGTCCGGCACTGGCCCTCGACCGGCCTGCCGGCAAGCCCTGCGGGCTGGATCATCACCACGGCGAGGAACCGGGCGACCGACCAGCTGCGCCGGGAAGCCGGACGCGGCGACAAACAGCTCAAGGCCGTGCAGCTGCAGGCCGCCCGGTCCCCGGCAGCGCCGACGCCCGAGGAATTCGTGATCACTGAACTCTCAAGGGAGGGCACGGTGAACGATGACAGGCTGCGGCTGATGTTCACCTGCTGCCACCCTGCCCTGGCCGCCAACGCCCAGGTGGCCTTGACACTGCGGCTGCTGGGCGGACTCACGACGGCGGAAATCGCCCACGCTTTCCTGGTGCCGGAGGCCACCATGGCCCAGCGCCTGGTCCGGGCCAAGGCGAAAATCCGGGACGCCAGGATCCCGTACCGGGTGCCGAGCGGGGCGGAACTTCCGGCGCGCCTGCCGCCGGTGCTCGCGGTGGTGTACCTCATCTTCAACGAGGGCTACAGCGCCAGCTCCGGCGGGCCCCTCATCCGGGAGGACCTCTGCGCGGAAGCGATCAGGCTGGGCCGCCTGCTGGCCACGCTGATGCCGGACGAGGCCGAGGTGAAGGGCCTGCTGGCCCTGATGCTGCTGACCGAGTCCCGGCGCGTCGCGCGGGGAGCCGGCGGCGGCCCCGTGCTCCTGCCGGACCAGGACCGCCGATTGTGGGACCGTGCCCTGGTCGCGGAGGGCCAGGAACTGGTGCGTCAGTGCCTGCGGCGGAACCGGCCCGGACCGTACCAGCTCCAGGCCGCCATCAGCGCGGTCCACAGCGATGCGTCCGACGGCGGCGCCACGGACTGGCGCCAGATCCTCCGGCTGTATGACCGGCTCCTCGAGCTCGCGCCCGGACCTGTCGTGGCCCTCAACCGGGCGGTCGCAGTGGCCGAGCTGGAAGGCCCGGAACCTGCCCTGCGCCTCGTCGACGAGCTCGGGCTCGAGGGCTACGCCCCGTTCCACGCCGTCCGCGCCGACTTCCTGGCCCGGCTGGGCCGCAACGGTGAGGCCGCCGCCGCGTACGATGCTGCGCTGCAGCTGGCCGGAAACGCCGCTGACCGGACATTCCTTGAGACCCGCCTGGGTGAGACCCGCCTGCGCGAGTCCCGGCCGGGTGCGGCCGGGCCGGACCCCTGAGGCGGGAAGCGCGGGTAGGTGCGGCGCTTCGCAGTGGACCCGCGGTTCTGCCGCGGGGGAGCCGCGGGGGAGCCGGAGGGGAGCTGGGGGCCTGCCGCGGGGAAGCCGGGGTGGAGCTGCCCGTTAACGGCGAAGGCACCGGCGGTCCGCTGCGGGAAAATGGGGGAAACCCGCTGCAGAGACCACCGGTGCCGGGCTGACATCCGCATGCCTGCCGCATCACTCGCACCCTCAATGAGGTAACCACCACGTTAGTTCCGGACTTTGTGAAGACCCTGACCTGAAGATGGGAACTGGCTGGGAATCGGGCCGGACTGCAATGATGGGAGCATGAGCAACCGAATCGCATTCCTGGGCTGTGGATCAATGAACGAGGCCATCCTAGGTGGCCTGATCGCCGGCGGCACCGACCCGGCGGACATCGTCGCCACGGTCCGCCGCGCCGAACGCGCGGACCAGTTGGCCAAAAAGCATCATGGCATCACGGCCATCGCAGGCGCCGAAGAGCCGGAGAACAACAAACAGGCGGCCACCGGCTCCGGCGTCGTGATCCTAGGGGTTAAACCCGTAGGCATCGCGGACCTGGCCCGGGAGATCGGCGACTCGCTGGCACCGGACACGATCGTCATCAGTGTCGCCGCCGCCGTGTCGCTCGAACAGCTGGAAGCGGCCCTGCCCGCCGGCCAGCCCGTGATCCGGAGCATGCCCAACACCCCGGCGCAGCTGGGCCGGGGCGTCATTTCCGTGTCGCCGGGCACGCACTGTTCCCCGGCGCAGCTCCAGCTCGCCAAGGACCTGCTGGCCTCCGCGGGCACCGTCGTCGAAATTCCGGAAGACCAGGTCGACGCGCTGTCCGCGATCAGCGGCTCCGGACCGGCGTACGCGTTTTACCTGGCCGAAGCGATGGCGGGCGCCGGCGTCGAACTCGGACTGGACCGTGAGCTGTCGCTGCTGATTGCCCGGGAAACCGTCGCCGGTGCGGGCCTGATGCTGGCCGAGGTGGGCGCGGATGCGTCGGCGCTGCGCAAGGCCGTCACGAGCCCCAACGGCACCACCGAGCGCGCCATCGCAACCTTTGACGCGCGCGGCCTGCCCTCGATCATCGCCGACGGCGCCCGCGCCGCCGCCGAACGCGCCGCGGAGATCACCAAACAGCTCGGCTAGCCTGTTTGCTGGCGCAACCCATGACGCAGGCCGGACCGGGTGGCAGGATGGGACCCATGGAACTGCACATCACAGGGGATCCCTCGGCGGACAAACTACTCAGCGACGACGCATTTGCACTGCTCACCGGCATGCTGCTTGACCAACAGGTGACCATGGAATCGGCCTTTGCGGGTCCGGAAAAAATCCGGACGCGCATCGGTTCCATGGATCCGGCCGCGATCGCCGGCTACGATCCGCAAGAGTTCGTCGAGATGTTCAAAGAGCGCCCGGCCGTCCACCGGTTCCCCGGATCCATGGCCGGCCGCGTCCAATCCCTTGCTGAGACGGTGTACAAGGACTGGAACGGCGACGCTACTGCCATCTGGACGGAGGGTGACCCCGACGGGCAGGAGGTGCTGCGCCGGCTCAGGGCATTGCCGGGATTTGGCGAGCAAAAGGCGATGATCTTCTTGGCGCTGCTGGGGAAGCAGTGTGGCCTCCAGGCTGAAGGCTGGCGCGAGGCCGCCGGCCATTATGGCCAGGAGAACGCCTTCCTGTCCGTCGCTGACATTGTGGATCCGGAGTCGCTGAGCAAGGTTCGGGCCAGCAAGCAGGCGGCCAAGGCCGCCGCGAAGGCGGCGAAGGCCGCCGGGCCCTGATGGTGCGGTAGGCGGAATCCGCCGCGCGGGGGCCGTGCACGACGCCGCTACGGCCGGGCGGCGAACCTCTCCAGCAGGTCCACGTGCCCGGAAACAATGAGCATGTCCCGGGAGGACACCTTCGTCTCCGGCCGGGCGTATGTGAAGTCCTCGCCCGGGGACTTCACACCGACGATCGTGACGCCGTACTTGGAGCGGACCTTGGATTCGTCCAGGGTGAAGCCCACGGTTTCGCGCGGCGGATACATTTTCACGATCGCGAAGTCGTCGTCGAACTCGATGAAGTCCAGCATGCGGCCGGAGACCAGGTGCGCGGCGCGGACACCGGCGTCGGCCTCCGGATAGATCACGTGGTTGGCGCCGATCCGGGTCAGGATCTTGCCGTGCGAGGGCGTGATCGCCTTGACCCAGAGGTGCTCGATGCCGAGGTCCACGAGGTTTACGGTGATCAGCACCGAGGACTCGATCGAGGTGCCCACCCCCACGACCGCGGAGCTGAACTCCTGCGCGCCGAGCTGGCGGAGCGCATCGATGTTGGTGGCGTCGGCCTCGACCACGTGGGTCAGGGTGCTGGACCACTTCTGCACCAGGTTCCGGTCGCGTTCGATGGCCAGCACCTCGCGGCCTTGCTTGACGAGTTGTTCGGCCGTGGACGCACCGAACCGGCCCAGCCCGATCACCAGCACGGGGGCGTTGTGGGCGGGACGGTTGACGGCGCCTGAGGAACTAGCCAATGATCGGTCTCTCTTCCGGGTAGTGGAACAGCTGGCTGCGCTGGCGCAGGGCCAGGGCAGCAGCAAGGGTGACGGTCCCGACGCGCCCGGCGAACATCAGGGCGGTGAGGACGTAAACGCCCGACGGCGGCAGCTCGGCACTGAGGCCGGTGCTCAGGCCCACCGTGGCGAAAGCGGAAATGGTTTCGAAGAGCACCCGGTCCAGGGACGCCCCGCTGATCGCCAGGAGCAGGAAAGCCGAGACGGAGACGAGGGTGGCGCCGGCGACAATCACCGAGATGGCCACGCGCATGGTGCCTTCCGGGATGGTGCGGCCGTACACCTTCACGTCGGAGTCACCGCGAGCTTCTGCCGCGATCGCCAGGAACATCACGGCGATGGTGGTCACCTTGATGCCGCCCGCCGTCGATGCCGAACCTCCGCCGGCGAACATCAGGGCGTCGGTGAGGAGCATGGTGGTGGAGTCCATCTCGTTCTGGTCCACGAGGTTGAAGCCGCCGGAACGGGTCATCACCGACGCGAAGAGCGAATGGATGGCCTTGTCCTCCACGGTCATGGCGCCGATGGTCCGCAGGTTGTCCCACTCCATCAGCCCCCACAGCACTGTGCCGGACACCAGCAGGATCAGCGAGACCTGGATGGTCAGCTTGGTGTGCAGGTTCCACTTTTTCCAATTCAGGCCGTTCTGCTGCAGCACCATCACCACGGGGAAACCCAGGCTGCCGAGGAAGACCCCAACCATCAGCGGCACGAGGATCCACAAATCGGTCTCGTACGGGACGATGCCGTCCGAATGTGGGGTGAAGCCGGCGTTGTTGAACGACGAAATCGCATAGAACACCCCGTGCCAGACAGCCTGGCCAAAGCTTTCCCCCAGCATCAGGAAGCGCGGGATCAGCGTCAGAGCCAGCGCGGCCTCGATCACCACCGAGGTCACGATGACGATCCGCAGCAGGGTGCCCACCTCACCGAGGCGGCCGGCGTTCAAAGCCTCCTGGGCGATCAGCTTGCCGCGGACACCCAGCTTCTTGCTCACCATGAGGGCCAGCAGCGAGGCCAGGGTCAGCGTACCCAGGCCGCCCACGAAGATGCCGATCAGGATGATGAGCTGGCCGAAGAAGGACCAGTGCACGGCCGTGGACACCACGGTCAGGCCCGTCACGCAGACGGCGGACACCGCGGTGAACATCGCCTGGTACAGCGGGGTGAACTCGCCGGTGGCAGAGGAAACCGGCAGGGACAACAAGGCCGTGAAGATCAGGATCACCATGCCGAACGCGGACAGCGCGAGGCGGGCGGGGGAGGTATTGGCAATGTTGTCGATAAAGTCGCGGAGGCGTGTGAAGATCCACAGGCCTTCCCGCTCCGGAGTTCCGGGGTGCCAGTTGGCCGGGCTCTTGGACCTCGACTGGCTCTGCGTCATGTGTGGCTTTTCCTCGGTTGAAACTGCTTCCTTCAGTAGTAAACCACTAAACCCCCCGCAATGACTGGGGGACGGGGTCCCACGCTCGGGTAGCCTGTGATTGATGACATACCTTCCCGGGCTCGCCAAGGCCGCACTGCCAACGACGGTGGTGTGGGATCCTGCCATGACCGCCTACAACTTCGGCCACAGCCACCCGATGGCCCCGGAGCGGATGGAGCTCACCGCCAAGCTGGCCGGAAGCCTCGGTCTGCTGGACCTGGAGCACGTGACCGTCTCGGCGCCGGGCGTCGCCAGCGACGCGGAACTGTGCACCGTCCACAGCCCCGAATTCGTCGCCGCCGTGCGGCGCGTCAGCACGGACCCCGACACCCCGGACCTGGAACGCGGCCTCGGCACCGAGGATGACCCGGCCTTCGCCGGGATGCACGAGGCCAGTGCCCGGCTGGCCGGCGGCTCCATCCTCGCCGCCGCCGCCATCCTGGACGGCAGCGCTATCCGTGCGGTGAACTTCGGCGGTGGCATGCACCACGCGGCCCGCGAGCGCGCGAGCGGATTCTGCATCTACAACGACGCCGCCCTCGCCATCCAGCGGCTGCTCGACGGCGGTCTGCAGCGCGTGGTCTACATCGACATCGACGCCCACCACGGCGACGGGACCGAGAGCATCTTCTGGGACGACCCGCGCGTGCTGACGATCTCCCTGCACGAGACCGGGCTGACCTTGTTCCCGGGCACCGGCTACGCCAACGAGATCGGCGGGCCCAACGCGCAGGGCAGCGCCGTGAACGTCGCCCTGCCGGCCGGCACCGGGGACGGCGGCTGGCTCCGTGCCTTCCACGCCGTCGTGCCGCAGCTGGTGGGCGCCTTCGAGCCCGAGGTCATCGTGAGCCAGCACGGCTGCGACTCGCACCGGCTGGACCCGCTCACGCACCTCAACATCAGCGTCGATGCCCAGCGGGAGGCCGCCACCGCGATCGGCAACCTCGCGGCCCGCTACTGCGAGAACCGCTGGATTTCCACCGGCGGCGGGGGCTACAACGTCATCACCGTGGTGCCGCGGGCGTGGAGCCACCTGATCGCGATCGCCGCCGGTCGCCCCGTCCCGCTGCGCACCCCAGTGCCGGAGGACTGGCGCAGCTATGTGAAGGAAAAGTACGGGGACAAGTACGGGGTCGCCGCACCGGAAATGATGGGCGACGACGTCGATCTCTGGTGGCGCTCCTGGGAAGTCGGCTTCGACCCGAACGACGAGGTGGACCGGACGGTCATGGCCACCCGCAAGGAGATCTTCCCGCTCTACGGGCTGGACCCCTGGTTCGACTAGGTAGCTGGCAGGTGCGGCCGTTATGAGCCCTGACAGCGGCCCTGCTGCGAGTTGGATTGCTAACCGGCTAGCCGGCTGCGGAGGCCTGCGGGCTGGGCTTCTCGGTCTGGAACACCACCCCGGCCGCGCCGATGATCCAGCCCAGCAGCGAGAGCGAGAACGCCCCGATCAGGTCGGTGGAGGCGGTGCCTTTCACCAGCCACACGCCGAGCACCAGCAGCCCGACCACGAGGTACACCATCAACGCCGCGATGACCCGGCCGGAGAGCTTCGTGGTGATCCCGCCGGCCTCGAAGACACCGACCTGGGCCTGGCTGGCGGCCTTCCCGCTGCCGCTCTGCTCCTCCCGCCGGACCTCGGCCATGGTGAAGCCCAGGGCGGAGGCGGTCAGGGAACTCAGCGAAGTGGACAGCGCCCCGGCGGCGCAGACGACGGCGCCGTTCAGCCTGGGCGGGGTGCCCGGAATCTCAGGAACGAACACCCAGACCTGGAACAGCACGCTGCCCCAGACGATCACGAACAGGGCCAGGAACACGGCTGCGATGATGTTGAACAGCTGGTTCCGGAAGAAATCCCCCATGGTGGTCCACTCCTCTGCGTCGGTAGGCTGCGGCCTCGCCTGCCGGGAAGGCGGTGCGTCCGTTCTAGCACCGCGCCCGGGACGGGGCAATGCCCGGCGGCTACAATCGGGGCCGCAATTAGTGGATGCCATCCGGCGTATATGTCGCTAGTGTTGAGGGCATGGTGACAGACGACGTATTTGCCGTCATTGCTGAGGCAACCCGGCGTGACATTCTGGTATCCCTCCGCAAGGGGGACAAGGCGGTGGGGGAGCTGGTCCAGGAGCTCGAGGCCAGCCAGCCCACCATTTCCAAGCATCTGAAAGTACTCCGCGAAGCGGACCTGGTGAGCATGCGCGCCCAGGGCCAGAAGCGCTACTACACGCTCAATCCCAAGCCGCTGGCCGGCGTCGCCAGCTGGCTGGAGACGTTCGACGTCGGCGCTGCCGCCACACCGGAGCCGTCGCCGGCGCGTGCGGCAGAACCCCGGCTCCATCCCGTCGCCGTGCCGGACTCCCTCGCCGCAGCCGTCACAGCCACCGCGCCCGCCGCGCCGGTCTCGCAGCATGCCGCCGCGGCGTCGCAGCCCGCCGCGGCGCTCGCCGGACGGCCCGCCGGAAGCCCGCTGAGCCCCGCCGTCGTTCTTCCGGTCGGCACGGCAGGCGAGGACAAAATGCCGCAGCAGATCGGCCGGACCGTCGGCCGGGCCGCCACCCGGGCCGCGGACCTCCTGGCCAGCCTGCCGAAGTTCGGCCGCAAGAAGTAGCCCAGGCCGGTTTCGGCCCGCCCGGCCCGTTTGTGTCCCGCGCCACCCCGTTTTGGTCACACGCGGCGCACTCCGGTGCCCGAATGGAGATCCCCTCCCGCCCGGTGCAACCATGGAAGGGCTTTTTTGTTGCGCCCGATGAGGGGCGCCAGGGTTTAGGGAGTTGCAATGNGCCCGGAATCCCGGCGAAGGGGAATTCCACCAGGCGGTCACCGAGGTGTTCGAAAGCCTCGGCCCGGTCCACGACCGCCACCCCGAGTTCCTCGAAGGCGCCGTCCTCGAACGGCTCTGCGAGCCCGAACGGCAGATCATCTTCCGCGTCCCCTGGGCCGACGACGCCGGCCGCTTCCAGATCAACCGCGGCTTCCGGGTGGAGTTCAACTCGGCGCTGGGCCCCTTCAAGGGCGGCCTGCGCTTCCACCCCTCGGTGAACCTGGGCATCGTGAAGTTCCTCGGCTTCGAGCAGATCTTCAAGAATGCCCTGACCGGCATGCCCATCGGCGGCGGCAAGGGCGGCTCCGACTTCGATCCCCGCGGGCGCTCTGACGCTGAGATCATGCGCTTCTGCCAGTCCTTCATGACCGAGCTCTACCGCCACATCGGCGAGTACACCGACGTCCCGGCCGGGGATATCGGCGTCGGCGGCCGCGAAATCGGCTTCCTCTTCGGGCAGTACAAGCGGATCACCAACCGCTACGAATCCGGCGTCCTCACCGGCAAGGGCATTTCCTGGGGCGGCTCGCTGGTCCGGCCCGAGGCGACCGGCTACGGCACGGTGATCTTCGCCGAGGAGATGCTCAAGACCCGCGGCCAGTCCTTCGACGGCCAGCGCGTGGTCGTCTCCGGCTCCGGCAACGTCGCCATCAACGCCATCGCCAAGGCCCAGTCCCTCGGCGCCACCGTCGTGGCGTGCTCGGATTCCTCCGGCTACGTCGTGGACGAGGCCGGGATCGACGTCGCGCTGCTGCGCCAGATCAAGGAGGTCGAGCGCGGACGGCTCAAGGACTACGAAGCCCGGCGGGCCGCCGTCGACTATGTGGCGGGCGGCTCCGTCTGGGACCTCGACGCGACCGTCGCGCTGCCGTGCGCCACGCAGAACGAGCTCGACGGCGACGCCGCGGCCCGGCTGGTGCGCAACGGACTGCTCGCGGTGGCGGAGGGCGCCAACATGCCCTCGACCCGTGAGGCCGTTGCGGTCTTCCAGAACGCCGGCATCCTGTTCGGCCCCGGCAAGGCAGCCAATGCGGGCGGCGTGGCCACTTCCGCGCTGGAGATGCAGCAGAACGCCAGCCGCGACTCCTGGTCGTTCGCGCACACCGAGGAACGGCTCACCGAGATCATGATCGGGATCCACGACCGCTGCGCGGCCACCGCGGATGAATACGGGGATCCGGGGAACTACGTGCTGGGCGCGAACATCGGCGGCTTCGTGAAGGTGGCCGACGCGATGCTCGCCCAAGGGCTCATCTAGACCGGACGTCCGCCGCCGGGAGCCGCCGGGATGACAGCGGCAGCCGTGTTCTTGAGAACACGGCCGCCGCTGTTGTGTTCGCGCAGGCTACCGGGAGAGCAGCCGCACGTGGTCCGGGGTCAGCTCCGAGATCCGGCTGACGCCCAGCAGGGCCATGGTGCGGAGCATGTCCTTCTCCAGGATCTCGATGGTCCGGTCCACGCCGGCCCGCCCGCCGGCCATCAGGCCGTAGAGGTAGGCGCGGCCGATCATCGTGAAGTCGGCGCCCAGGGCCAGCGCGGCGATGATGTCCGCACCGCTCATGATGCCGGTGTCCAGGATGATCGCCGCGTCGCTGTTGTCCGCCGTGAGCGCCGCCTTGACGTCCGGGAGCAGGTGGAACGGGATCGGGGCGCGGTCCAGCTGGCGTCCGCCATGGTTGGAGAGGATGATGCCGTCGGCCCCGTGGTCCACCACCCGGCGGGCGTCCTCCACGGTCTGGATGCCCTTGACGACGAGCTTGCCCTTCCAGGTTTCGCGCAGCCAGTCGAGGTCCTCGAACGTCAGGGTGGGGTCGAACATCGAGTTGATCAGGTCCGCGACAGTGCCGGTGTAGCGGGACAGCGAGGCGAAGGTCAGCGGCTCGTGGGTGAGGAAGTTGAACCACCACGCCGGCCGGTAGGAGGCGTCCAGCACCGTCTTGATTGTCAGCGCCGGCGGGATGGTCATGCCGTTGCGGACGTCGCGCAGCCGGGCCCCGGCGACGGCGGTGTCCACGGTGACCATCAGGGTGTCGTTGCCGGCCCTGGCGGCGCGCTCGATCAGCTCCAGCGAGCGGTCGCGGTCGGTCCACAGGTAGAGCTGGAACCAGTTCCGGCCGTCCGGTGCGGCGGCGGCCACGTCCTCGATGGAGGCCGTGCCCATGGTGGAGAGCGTGTACGGGATGCCGGCGGCCGCGGCCGCCTGGGAACCGGCGTACTCGCCCTCGGACTGCATCATCCGGGTGAAGCCGGTGGGCGCAATGCCGACCGGCAGCCGGGACGTCTTGCCGAGGATGTCGGTGGTCAGGTCAATTTTGGACACATCACGGAGGATGCCGGGCCGGAACTCGATGTCCAGGAACGCCTCGCGGGCGCGGCGCAGGGTGATCTCCGCTTCGGCCGCGCCGTCGGTGTAGTCGAACGGGGCCCGCGGGGTGCGGCGCTTGGCCTGGTCGCGGAGGTCCCAGATGGTGCTGGCACGCCGCAGCCGGGCGGCGCGGCTGAACTCGGGCTTCTTGAACTGCATCAGCGGGGCAAGGTCCGAGTACTTGGGGACGCGGCGCTTGAGGGCCGCCGGAATGCTCCCCGGTGTGGCTGCGGCGGAGCGGGTGCCCGCGCCGGTGTCTTCGGGTTGGGTGGGCGCCTCGGGGTTGCCGGGCTCGATGGTCTGCGTCATTGCTGCCTCCGGGCAGGTCTCGTGTTCCTGGATGTCGGGATCCCCGCCGGACTAAAAACGAAAACCCAGCCACCGGGGGAGTGTGGTCCAACCACAGTCTAGGCGTGTGGTCCAACCACATCAAGTAGGATGGGCCCATGCGTACCCACCAGCTTGTCCTGCAATGGATCGAGGGCCAGCTCTCCAGCGGCCAGCTGGCCCTGGGCGGGCGGCTTCCGGCCGAGCGTTCCCTCGCCGAGCAGCTGCAGGTCTCCCGCACCTCCGTCCGCGAGGCCATCCGCGTCCTGGAGGCCATGGGTGTGCTCCGGGCCGGCGTGGGCTCGGGCCCGGAGGCGGGGACCGTCGTGATCGCCGACCCGACGGCGGCGCTGGGCTCGGCGCTCCGGCTGCACGTCGCCACCTCGCACCTGCCGGTCAGGGACATCGTGGAGACACGCGTGCTGCTCGAATCCTGGGCCGCTTCCCGGGCGAGCCCGGAGTCGCCCGCGCTGGCCGAGGCGGCCCGGCTGCTGGAGCAGATGGACGGCTGTGCCGACACGGAAGGGTTCCTGGCCCTGGACGTCCGCTTCCACCTGGCCCTCGCGGATGCCGCGGGCAACGCCGTCGTCAGCGCCATGATGGGCTCGCTCCGCGAAGCCATCCAGGACTATGCCGGACGGCTGACCGGAAACCTCCCGGACTGGGCCTCCACGGCGGCGCGGCTCCGGGCCGAACACCGGGACATCCTGGCGGCCATCTCCGGCCACGACGGCGGCCGCGCGGCCACGCTTGTGGCCGCCCACATCGAGGGTTACTACCGGGAAGCCGGCGTCAGGCCCGACGCGAAGGCCTGACCCGCCGTCGGGATGTCATGTCGCGGGGGAGGGGCCGCTGCTGGCCCTGATTTCGAGGCGTGGCTGGTAGCGGGTGTCCGGCGTTTCGAGCTCTTCCTTGCGGATCAGCGCCCGCAGCTGGCGCCAGGCCTGGCCGCCCAGCTCGGAGATGGGGACGGCGGCGGTGGTCAGGGTGGGTGTGGTGTAACGGGCGAAGGGGATGTCATCGAAGCCGGTGATGGACATGTCGCCGGGAACGTTCACGCCGCGTTCATGGAGTCCGCTCATCAGGCCCATGGCCACAAGGTCATTGAAGGCCAGGATGCCGGTGGCGCCGCTGTCCAGGACTGCGTCCACGGCCTCATGGCCGGTATCGAAGTCCGATCCGCCGTCGAGCATGCTGACATCCACCTCCGGATGCCCGGCCCTGAACGCCTCCAGGCCCTCAAGCCGGAGCCGATTGGAGGCACTGCCTGCAGGGCCGGCGAGGAAGGCCAGGCGCGTATGGCCAAGGCCCGCCAAGTGCTCGGCGAGGTCCTGCACTCCCTGCCCGTAGTCGACCACGAGGCTGGGAACCCCGGCGGCCGCCGTCGTCCGGTTGATCAGGACCAGCGGGTGCAGCGACGGTGCGATTTCTTCGAGTGCGGCGTCGGTCATGCGCGGGGCGCAGAGCACCAGTCCGTCGCACCGGCGGCGGGCCTCGCCGGCCAGGATTGCTTCCTCGCTGGGGACCTCGAACGAATCGGCGATCAGGACCCGGTACCCATCCTCGGCCGCAGCCCGGCTCAACCCGCGCAGAATAGCCTGGAACGTGGGGTTGGCAAGGTCCGGCACCACAATGCCGATGGTGTCCGTCTTTCCCAGTGCGAGGCTTCGGCCGACCGGGTTGGGCTGGTATTTAAGTTCGACGGCGGCCGTCCGCACCCGTGCCGCGATCTCCGGGTCCACGGTGAAGTTTCCGTTCATGACGCGTGAAACCGTGGCGTGCGAGACGCCCGCTTTCAGGGCAACGTCCGCAATGCCGATCCTGCCGGTGGCAGATTTTCTCACCATGGGCCCGCCTTTCGTCAGTCCGGGCCCCTGTGATGGCCCGGCGCCCGAGGGAAAGCATACAGCGCTCCCAGAAACCGGTTTCCATTTCCCGGCGCGCCGTGTTGCGGCCGAACCGCAGCCGATCCGGCGCCGCGGCCAGAAAACGTTTTCTCTCAGCTAGCATAAGGCTTGACGGGACAGTGCGTCTATTGATAGAAATCATGTAGTGGCAGCGAGAAAACGCTTTCTCGCCAGCTGAACGAAATCTTCTGCACCTTCGCAGCACCGCAGTTGCAAGCTCCACGTTCCAAGCCATTCCAGAGCACCACCAGCGGCCGCAGCCCGGCCGAGTATTGACGCCTTCGAAAGGGACCCTCATGGTCAACACAGCCGAATCGAGTTCTGCTACCGCTGCCTTCCCCTCCGCCCCGCTGACCGGCGACGAAGCCGCAGCCGCTCCGGGACCGGGCGCACGCACCAGGTCACGCATTGCCTTGATCGGCACCGGCGGACGCTCCGAGATGTATATCCGCGCCATCTTCGGCGACCACGCTGACACCGCTGAACTGGTGGCGTTCTCGGACGTTAACCCCGGCAGGGTCGAGTACTACCAGAAACTCATCCAGGAACTGGGGGCCCCGGGTCCGGTGGCTTCCTTTGACCCCGCCGATCTCACCGCCTTCATCCAGGCCAACAGCATCGACCGCGTTGTCGTCACCACGCCGGACTACACCCACGCCGACTACATCGTGGAGTCACTGGAGGCGGGGGCGGACGTCGTCGTCGAAAAGCCCCTCACCATCGACGCCGAGGGTTGCCGCCGCATCACCAAGGCCGTGGCGGAAACGGGCCGCAACGTGGTGGTCACGTTCAACTACCGCTACTCACCGCGCAACAGCGCCCTGAAGGAAATCATCCAGAGCGGCGTGATCGGCAAGGTCACCTCCGTCGACTTCAGCTGGGTGCTGGACACGGTCCACGGCGCGGACTACTTCCGCCGCTGGCACCGCGAGAAGAAGAACTCCGGCGGCCTGCTGATCCACAAGGCATCCCACCACTTCGACCTCGTCAACTGGTGGCTCAGCGATGTCCCGGAGCTCGTCTTTGCCTCCGGCGGGCTGAAGTTCTACGGCGACCACAACGCGGCCGAGCGCGGACTGGGCCCCCGCCCCGAGCGGGGAACGCCCGACGCCGGCTCTCCCGCCACCGGGGACAAGGATCCGTTTGCGCTGGACCTCCGTGACGATGAGCGCCTCAAGGCCCTCTTCCTGGACAACGAGCACCACGACGGTTACCGCCGAGACCAGGATGTCTTCACCGGCGGCATCACCATCGAAGACAACCTGGCCCTGGTGGTGGAGTACCAGAACGGTCCGCGCCTGAGCTACTCCCTGAACGCGCACAGCCCGTGGGAGGGCTACCGCGTGGCGGTCAACGGCACCGAGGGCAGGGCGGAACTGGAAGTGGTGGAACGCGCCGCCGTCCTGAGCAGCACGGACAAGAAAACAGTGGTGGACCCCTCGGCCACGCCCGTCGAGGAAGAGGACGCCATCCGCCGCAACGGCGAGCGCCTGGTGGTCCAGCGCCACTGGGAGCCGGCGTATGAGGTACCCATCGTCAACGGCGCGGGCAGCCACGGCGGCGGCGACGAGCTCCTCCTCTCCGACCTCTTCAACGGCCCCGGCGAGGACCCGCTGGGCCGGCCGTCCGGCTACCTGGACGGCCTCCGCTCAGTGTCCGTCGGCATCGCCGGCAACCGCTCGCTGGAGTCCTCCCTCCCTGTCCGCATCGACGACCTGGATCTCGGCGTCGACCTTCGCCGCGCCTAACGGCCGCCGGGCCAGCGGCCCTTCTGAACCCTAAGGAACCAATATGAGCAGGATCTTTGTCACCGGCGGCTCCGGCCGGCTGGGTCGCAGCGTGGTGGCCGGGCTCGCCGAGGCCGGCCACCACGTCATCTCGGTGGACCGTGACGCCATCCCGGCTGATCAGCTGCCGGCCGGCGTCGTGCAGGAAACCGGCGACCTGCTGGCACCGGGCGAGGCCAGGCGCCTGCTGCGGGAAACCAAGCCCGACGCCGTCATCCACCTCGCCGCGATCGCCGTTCCGTTCAGCGCACCGGAAGAGGTCATCTTTGCCACCAACACCCGCCTCGCCTACGCGGTCATCAGCGCCGCCACGGAGCTGGGGGTCGGCAAGATCGTCACGGCATCCAGCCCCACGGTGCTGGGCTACGGATCGCCGTCCGGCTGGTTGCCGGACAGCTTCCCGCTGGATGAACGCACCACCCCCAAGCCCTGGAACGCCTACGCGCTCTCCAAGCTGATCGCCGAACAGACAGTGCAGATGTTTGCCGCGGCGCAGGGGGAGAAGATCAGGTACGCCGCTTTCCGCCCGTGCTACGTCATCTCGCCGGAGGAATGGGACGGCGCGCCCACACAGCAGGGCCACACCGTGGCCGAACGCCTCGCCGATCCTGCCCTGTCCGCACCGGCGTTGTTCAACTACGTGGACGCCCGCGATGTCGCCGATTTCCTGGACGTGCTTCTGCAGAAGATGGACTCCATTCCCAACGGGGAAACCTTCTTCGTCGGAGCTGCAGACGCCCTCGCCACCGCGCCGTTGGCCGGGCTGATGCCGCGCTTCCTGCCGGGCAGCGGAGCCCTGGCCGCCGGCCTGACCGGCACCAGCCCGGCTTTCGCCATCACCAAGGCCCGGGACCTGCTCGGCTGGGAACCCAAGCGCAACTGGCGGACCGAACTGAAGACAAGCACCACGCTCAACGACGAGACAACTGCCCTGCTGGTCACAGCCGGATCCAAGGAGACATCATGAAATTCGACGGCGTCCTGTTTTTCCCCGTCACCCCGTTCACGCCGGCTGGCGACGTTGATGTGGAGCTCCTCAAGGAGCACATCGGCTCACGGCTCCCCTTCGGACCCGGCGGCGTGTTTCCGGCCTGCGGGACCGGCGAGTTCCATGCCCTGAGCATCGACGAGGTAGCCACCGTGGTGCGCGCCGCCGTCGAGGTTGTGGCCGGAAAGGTGCCCGTAGTTGCCGGGGCCGGCGGGCCCCTGGGCCACGCCCTGGCTGCCGCACGGGTGGCCGAGGAAGCCGGTGCAGACGCACTTCTGGTCCTGCCGCCGTACCTGGTCACCGGACCCACGGACGGCCTGGTGGCCTACATCGAGGCAGTGGCGGACGCCAGCAGCCTCCCGGTGATCGTCTACCACCGCGGCAATGCCAAGTTCACTGCCGCGTCCATGGTCCGCCTGGCCGCCAACCCCAAGGTAATCGGCTTCAAGGACGGGCTCGGCGATGTCGGGCTGGCCCAGGAAATCGTGTCCGCGGTCCGGGCCACCGGACGCGAGGATTTCGCATTCTTCAACGGCCTGCTGACCGCCGAACTGACGCAGGGCGCCTACCGTGGGCTGGGCATCCCGCTCTACTCATCGGCTGCGTTCGCCATGGCACCGGAGATCGCCAACGCCTACTACGACGCCTACATTTCCGGTGACGAGGACCGCCGCAACGCCCTCCTGGAGGGCTTTTACGCCCCGCTGGTGCGGCTTCGTGACCAGACGCCCGGCTTCGGCGTCTCGCTGGTCAAGGCGGGCCTGCGGCTTGGCGGACTCCCTGTAGGCCCGGTCCGGCCGCCGCTGATGGATCCCTCCGAGGACCAGCTGGTCCAGCTGAAGGCCATCCTGGCCAAGGGTCACGAGCTGGCCGGCCGCTGATGAGCGCACCCGCCGTCGAAACCGTTCGGGCTGCACCGGTCATCTCGGGCCTGACCACCCGCATCCTGACAGTGCGGCTGCGCCGCAGCTGGGGAGCGGATGCGCCGGAAAACCACCTGATCGTCACGGAACTCCGGACGGACGACGGCGGCGCCGGGCACGGCTTCTCCTGGACCCCCACCATCGGCCCGCAGGCTGTCAAAGCGTTGCTCGACTACGACATCGCGCCGTTCATCACGGGGCTGCCCGCCAATCCCGAGACCGTGTGGGACGCGTTGTGGAAGCGGCTGCATGAGGCCGGCGGCGGGGGACTGACCACGATCGCCATGGCCGGCGTCGACCTTGCCCTCTGGGACCTGCAGGCCCGCCGGGCCGGTTCTTCAGTGACAGGTCTGCTGGGCCAGCGGCAGGATTCCGCCGAAGTGTACGGCTCCGGGGTGAACCTTCACTACACGCTGGAGGAGCTGGTGGCCCAGACCGAACGCTGGGTTGCCGCGGGTCACCGGGCGGTCAAGATCAAGGTGGGCAAGCCCGATATCCGCGAGGATGCCGAGCGGGTGGCGGCCGTTCGGTCCGTCCTTGGCCCGGACCGCAAGCTGATGATTGACGCCAACCAGCGGTGGGACCTGCCCACCACGCTCAAGGCCCTGGACGTGCTCGCGGTGTACGGGCTGGAATGGCTCGAAGAACCGATCCGCGCGGACGACCTTTGGGCGTACCGCCGGCTGCGGAAGCATTCACCCGTACCCATCGCCCTGGGCGAAAACCTCCACACTGTCTACCGTTTCCGCGATTTCATCGACGCGGAGGCGGTGGACATCATCCAGCCCAACATCATCCGGGTGGGCGGCATCACGCCGTTCCGCCGGATCGCGGAGCTGGCCCGGACCAACAGCATCCGGGTGATGCCCCACCTGCTGCCGGAGCTGTCCGGACAGCTTGCGCTCACGCTGGCCGAAAGTACCCTGGTGGAGGACGTGGAAGATGCATCCTTCGAACAGCTGGGCGTCCTGGCAGGCCCCTCACCGGTGCGCTTCAGTAACAGCCGGCTGACCCTCACGGACCAGCCGGGGTTGGGTTTTCGCTTCACGGAGAACCCGCCGGCTGACAGCCGCAGCTGATCCCAGCTGGCTTCATGCGAAACCGATGACCGCAGACACGACGATTCCCGACGATTCCCGACGATGAACAGGTAACTCCAGTGACTACTGCAACTCTTTCCCTTTCAGAACTCACGGCTGCCGCCACCCGGGCCGCCGCCATCGCCGGGGCGGCCCCGGACGCCGAACGCGCAGGCTGGCTCACCGCCGTGGCCGACGCCCTGGACGCCAATGTGACCGAACTCGTGGCGATCGCCGATGCGGAGACCAGCCTCGGCACCACGCGGCTGACCGGCGAGGTCGCCCGCACGTCCGGGCAGCTGCGGCTTTTCGCCCGCGTGATCACCGAGGGCTCCTACCTGGAGGCAATCATTGACCATGCGGACCCGTCCGCCACCCCGCCCAAGCCGGACCTGCGCCGCATCCTGCGGCCCATCGGGCCGGTGGCCGTCTTCTCGGCCTCCAACTTCCCGTTCGCGTTTTCCGTGGCAGGCGGAGACACGGCGTCCGCCCTGGCAGTGGGCTCCTCGGTGATCGTCAAGGCGCACTCGGGCCACGTGAAGTTGTCCGAGCGGACGGCCGAAGTTGTCACGGAGGCCCTGCGCTCCGCAGGAGCCCCGGAGGGACTGTTTGCGCTGGTCGTTGGCCGGGAGGCGGGCACAGCCCTGGTGCAGGATCCGGCCGTCAAGGCTGTCGGCTTCACCGGGTCCATCCCGGGCGGCCGGGCCCTGTTTGACCTCGCAGTCTCCCGGCCAGACCCAATTCCGTTCTACGGCGAGTTGGGCAGCCTGAACCCGGTGGTCATCACCCCGGCGGCGTTGGCCCAGCGGTCCAGCCAGCTGGCGGCAGGACTCGCAACCTCGTTTACGATGGGCGCCGGCCAGTTCTGCACCAAGCCCGGCCTGGTGTTCCTCCCGGCCGGGACCGGCTTCGCCGCCGAGCTGGCAGAGGCCAGTAAAGACAAGCCGGCGGCGGCCATGCTCACCACCCGGATCTCCGACGCCTATCCGGAAGGCCTGCGCAGCGTGGCTTCGCTGCCTGGCGTGCAGATCGTCAGCGGCACCGCGGACCAGGACGCAACCCGCGACGGCGCTGCGCCCGTGGTGTTCTCCACATCCGCTGCCACTGTCCTGCAGCGCCCGGACGAGCTGCTCGAGGAGTGTTTCGGGCCCACCACGCTGCTGATCGAGTACGCCGACCAGGAAGAGCTCTCAGCTGTCCTGGCCAAGGTTCCCGGCAGCCTGACCGCCACCGTCCACCACCAGCCGGGCGAGGACGTTGCTGCGCTCGTGGAGCAGCTCTCCGGCCTGGCCGGCAGAGTCCTCTTCGACGGCTGGCCCACCGGCGTCGCAGTGAACTGGGCGCAGCAGCACGGCGGTCCGTACCCGGCCACAACGTCCCTGTTCACTTCGGTGGGGGCGACGGCGGTCCGCCGCTTCCAGCGCCCCGTTGCCTACCAGGATGCTCCCGAAGCGGTGCTGCACCCGGCCCTACACGACAGCAACCCGCTGGGCATCCCGCGCCGCGTGGACGGCGAACTCGTACTGCCGTAGACGCCCTCTCAGTTGGTGTGGGCCTAATCGAAACGCTCTCTCAGTTGGTGTGGGTCTAATCGAAACGCTCTCTCAGTTGTTGCCGGTGCTGCGGCTACAACTGAGAGAGCGTTTCACGTTTTGCTGCAGGATCTGAGAGAGCGTTTCTTGCCTACAGCTGGAGGGTGACCGGCCGCAGCAGGCCGTTGACCGTTGTCGCGGGCCAGCGGTTGTCCACGGTCAGGACCGTCACGCCGGACTCGGTGAGCTGGACCGTGTCCTCGATCTTCACCCCCGGTCCCGACGGGTTCCAGGTGAACGGCTGGTTGGGTACGACGGAGTCCGTGGCGGACGCGGTGACGCGAGGATCCCGTCCCGCATAGCCGGCCGGGCCGCCCTGATGGTGCTGCTCCAACTGCTCCGCGCCGAATCCGTGCCGGGCGTAGGCTGCCTTGATCTCGTCGAAGACCCGGTCCAGCCGGGCGCCGGGAACGGTGGCGTCAAAAATGTCCGCCTCAACAGCGGCGATCCGGGCCTCGGCGTCGAGCTCTTCCGGGGTGCCGGCGTCGAACCTCACCCAACGGGTGAGATTGGCAACCAGGCCGTCCCGGCGGGCGCAGATCACGGCCATCGCGCGGCGGCCGAGGGGTGCGTGGGTGGCCAGCGGGTGGCGGAAGCCGCTCCGGGAGCTGCCGTTGCACAGGAGCACCAGGGGTTCCGCGCCGGCGGCAACCACACGGGCGGCCAGGGCGGAAACCAGCTCGAATTCGGTCGTGTCCGGCCGGGCGGTGGAGAGCACATCGGTCATGAGACCGGCCATTTCCGCGCTGAGCTGCGCATAGCGGGCGGACTCGCCGGGGAGCAGCTGCTGGCGGGCGGCCCGCAGTCTCGTGGCCACCGCGGACTCGGTGAGCGGGGCTCCCGCGCCTGCCCGGGAAGCCAGCCCGACGGCGGCCGCTGCCTCGTGCAGGTTCCCGTACCAGGGAACGGAGTGCAGGGAGACCCCGGCAGGGAGCTCCTCTGCGGCGATCCGTCCGGCTTCGTTGTTGAACGTCACCAGGTGGTCACCCTCCCGGTCCACCAGCAGCGCGGCGATGGGGTCACCGGCCAGGCTGACGTGCACGCGGCTCCCGTCCAGGTACCAGGTCAGGGCCGTGTGGGTGGTCAGCAGCACCGCGTCCTTCCCCTCGGCGTCCAGGATGTCCAGGACCCGGCCTCGCTTGATGGCGCGGTCCGTGGTGGAGGCCGGCGCCGTGCGTTTGCCGGTGCTCGGTGTGCCGGGGCTTGGTGTGCCGGCGGCTGGCGTGGCGGTGACGGTCTGGCTCATGAGTTGTCCCCCTGTGATGTGATCAGTGTCCGGATGTCTTCGGTGCTGAGGATTCCGTCGGCGATGTACACGCTCACGGTGCGGTGAACCGGGACGCCGGGACGGGCGATGACCGGCTCATCCCAGGCCAGCGACTGTCCCACCCCCGGGTATCCGTCCACCCGGACGAACCACGGGTCGGTTGAGTCCGCGGCGGCGACGAATACCAGCGTGGCGGCGCCGGGAAGGGTGTGAACGTTAGCGGCGCTGCCGGGGTCAGCGCCGCCGTCGGCTGTTCCTGCAGTGAAGCTGCCCGACCAGGCGAGCCACGGCGCGACGCGCCCGTGGACCGCGGCTTCCCCAGCTCCGTCCGGGGTCCACACGCTCGCTCCGGAACACGCGGGGAGGCGCCAGAAGAACCCGCCGTACCCGCCGCCCACGCGGCCATTGGAACCCGGGCTGCCGAGGCTCACCGGCTGGTTTCCGGCGGGGGAGAGGGCGAAGTCCAGCGTGAGGCGCCAGAGCGAAGGTCCGACGCCGGCCCACGTCCAGGTGCGCTGCTCGGTCAGGAGCGGTGCGCCGTCCGGCCCGTTCCAGGACAGGGACTCGGTCATCGCACCGCCGCCCGGGGATGGATCACCCGGGGATGGATCACCCTGGGATGGTTCGCCCGGGAACGGATCGCCAGGGGCGTCCTCGCCGGTACGGACGATGCTGCCGTGGTCCGGCCGCCAGACGTACTCGCCCGCTTCCCGCGTGTAGGTGCGGCCGCCCCAGAAGTTGACGCCGGCCACGTCCTGGAGGGCCACGCCGGCGCCCAGATGCCACACATGATCCAGGGGCTGGTGGTCCGTGACCACGGTGCCCCCGAGCGTGCGGACGGGGTGGAGGTAGGGCCGGGGTGAGGAGGAGGCGCGGATCCGGCTTCCGTCCTGGTACCCGGCGACCGGCTTGCCGGCGACGGCGAACGTCCGGGCCGGCGGCAGGCTGCGCGCCCACGGGACACCCAGTTCGGCGAAGGTGGCCTGGGCCTTGGCTGCACGTGCAATCAGCTCAGTGATGCCGTTGACCACAGGGTGGGCGTCGTCGCCGTCGCCATGCCAGGTGGTGTGATCGGGGCTGATCTCCAGCGGGTCGGGGGCCGTTCGGATCGCCTCCAAGACGGCGGTGAACGCGCCGGTGTCAGCCAGGGCGCACAGCAGGGGTTCGCCGGCGGTCCGGGCCGCAAGCAGGTTCTCCAGCAGGTCGGTCCGCCCGAACGTTTCGCGGCGCTCGCCGGCCGGCGTGGTGGTGCGGACTTCGTCCTGGGTGTAGTAGAACGTGATCTCCCCCCGGGTGCCGTGGACCGTCACCGACGGGTGCTGCTGTTCGGGGGCGCAGAGCGTGAGCGCGCACAGCAGGGTCTGGCCTGCAGCGGTGCGAACTCGGATCACGGAGGTGTCGTCGCTCTGGGTGTTGTGGGCGCGGTAGAGGTCCGTCTCCACGGAGGCCACATCGGCAATTGTGTGCGCACCGGCCATGTGCAGCCCGGTGGCCACGGCATGTGCCAGGGCGTTGGTGGCCACGCCGTCCACGACGTCGGTCCCGTCAAGGCTGCGCTTGCCCGCCCAGCGGGAACGCTTGAAGTAGCCCTTGGTCCGGAGCCACATCCCTGTTGCACTAAAGCCCAGGACGTCTCCGATTTCGCCGGATTCGATGGACGCGCGCATCGCCGGCAGGGCCAGGGATCCCAGGCTCTGGAACCCCACCTGCACACGACGGCCCGCGGCGTCCGCCGCTGCCAGCACCTCCTGGAATTGCGCCATTGAGGCCACCGGCGGTTTTTCCACGTACACATCGGCTCCCGCAGCCAGGGCGGCCAGGGCCAGGGGCGCGTGGGTCTGGATGGGCGTGGCCAGGATGATCACGTCGGGGTCCGATTCCGACGCCAGCAACCGGTCCAAGGAGTCGAAGACCGCTACAGAGCCGCCCAGCGTGCCCTCTGCCGGCGGATGAGGGTCTGCCACCGCCACAAGGTCCAGGACGCCGGCTGCTGCAAGCCGGGCCAAGTTGGACAGATGCCGTTCGCCGAAGCCGTGCACGCCGACGAGCGCGATGCGCGGGAGGGCCGCCGGAGCAGGGCTTTCGCCTGCCGCTGAAGGGTTAGCGGGTGCCGTGGGAGCGTGTTGCGGAATCATCGAGGTCCTCGGTGGCTAAGTGGTGGGTAGGGGATGAAGGGTGGGCCGGGGCGGCGCGCAGGGTCCTGGACAGGTAACTGATTGCTTCACGCTGCATCGCCGCAGTAAACACATGGCCGCCGGGCCAGAAGCTGCCCGTATAGTTATCGCGCCCGTGCAGGGATTCCAGGATCTGGTGGGCCTGGCGCATTCCTTCTTCGGGGAACAGCTCATCGGCCAGCGCGTACTGCACCAGGAATCCTTGGGCAACGGATCTGCCGGTCAGTTCCGGCCAGTCGCCCAGCTTCCACAGTCCTGGGGTCTGGAGCAGCCAGGAATGGGCATCGAGGTAGGCAGGCAGCAGCGACTGGAACGTGGTCATCATGCACGTGATCACGTAGTTCCGGATCCGCGGGCTGAGGACCGCCAGGGCCAGGGCACGGCCGCCGCCGCCGGAGAAGCCGATGCAGCCCAGCCGCTCCGCGTCCACCCCGGGCAGGCCGGCAAGGATGTCCAGTGCGGCAAGGTCATCGTGAGCCACCATCCCCGCCAGGCTGGTGCCCAGCAGGCCAGCGGCCTTGGCCACGGTGTCCTCGTGGATTCCCGCGGCGGCGTTATACAGTTCCGCGTCGGAAGGTTCGACGCCGGCCTCCCGCCACTGCGACTTCCTTGCCTCCACTGCGGCTGCCGTCCTCCACGACGGCGTAGCCAGATCGAACCGCCGGCTGCCCCAGGAGAAGGTGTCGTGGGCCAGGACGGCGAAGCCCCGGCGGGCAACATCCGTGGCCAGGGCGTGCCCTCCGTAAGGTCCGGCCTGGGCCGCCGCCGCGGACGGGTGGAAGTCGGGAAGCCGGACCAGCCGGTCGGCCCCGCCGAACTTGTTTCCGCCGTGACAGTGCAGTGCCAGCACACCGGGCAGCGGGCCGGAGCTCCCGGCCGGGCGCAGAAGCCAGCCCGTGGTGGGGGGACCGAAGCCCAACTGCCAGCTCAGCTGGGAGGTGGTGACGCCGTCGTGCGTGTCCTCCCAACGGACGGTTACGTCCGCCGGCGGGACAACGGCCGGGACACCCAGGGCGTCCGACAGTACCTGCGCCGCCGGGGTGGCGGCCTGGAAGCGCGGTCGGTCCAGGACGTAGGCAGGCCAGTTCTCAAAGCCTGCAATGGCGCTGGGCCGGACCGGCCGGGAATCCTTGCTCACTGACCTGCCTGTTGTTTGATTGATGAGGATGGCGAAGGCGCGTCGGATCTGTTCCGGTGATCAGCCGGTGGGGATCCGTTTCGGAAAACGCTTTCTCAAAATCTACCCAAAGGGCTATACAGGAGTCAAGAAACCGTTTACTTTGGTACGGAGCCGCTTTCAACGTCCCGGGTGACGGACGCCGGATCCGGGAGCTGAATCCCAGCCGCCGCAGAGGGCGGAAACCTATCGCCCAGTGCGATCATCCCAGACGTGAAGGGCCACGATGACCAAAGGAGGCCACATGGCCGCTAGAGACAGAACCGAGTTGCCGCGCCCGGCAGGAGTGCCGGCCGCAGCGGGCCTGCTGCGCGAGAGGGAGCCGCTGCTATGAGCGCCATGAGTGAACTGAGCACTCTTAAGGGCCGCAAGGGGCCGATGACGGCTGCGGAAAAGAAAGCCAACGGCCGGGATAACAAGGCCGCATATATCTTCCTGCTGCCGTGGCTGGTGGGCCTGGTCGCCATCACCGTCGGTCCGATGCTGATGTCCCTGTATTTGTCCTTCACGGACTACAACCTGCTGCAGCCGCCGGAATGGGTCGGGCTGGATAACTTCATCCGGATGCTCGGTGACGCCCGGCTGCACAACTCGCTGGCCGTGACGTTCACCTACGTGTTTGTGGGTGTGCCGCTGCAGCTCGCGGTTGCCCTGTTGATCGCGCTGGTGCTGGACAAGGGCCTGCGGGGCCTGCCGTTCTACCGCTCCGTGTTTTACCTGCCGTCCCTGCTGGGCGGTTCGGTGGCCATCGCGATTCTGTGGAAGCAGATCTTCGGCACCACCGGACTGGTCAATCAGGCTCTAGCGATGTTCGGCATCCAGGGTCCGGGCTGGATTTCCGATCCGAGCACCGCGCTCAGTTCGATCATCCTGCTGCATGTGTGGACGTTCGGCGCCCCCATGATCATCTTCCTGGCCGGCCTCCGGCAGATCCCGGTGATGTACTACGAGGCCGCAAAGGTGGACGGCGCCAGCACGCTTCAGCAGTTCCGGAAGATCACGCTGCCGATGCTCAGCCCCATCATCTTCTTCAACCTGGTGCTCCAGATCATTGGATCCTTCCAGTCCTTCACGCAGGCGTTCATCGTTTCGGGCGGCAACGGCGGCCCGTCAGACTCCACGATGTTCTTCACCTTGTACCTGTACCAGAAGGGCTTCGGCCAGTTCGACATGGGCTACGCCTCCGCGATGGCCTGGTTCCTGCTGGTCATCATCGGTGTGTTCACCGCCATCAACTTCATCGCCTCCAAGTATTGGGTTTTCTATGACGACTGACCTGCAGACGCTGCCCGCCCCGGACAAGAACACCGCCGGCGCCGGTAAGCCCACGAACCACACCAAGCCCAAAAAGGTCCGCGAATCCCGCGGGACCCTGGCCTTCGGCCGGAAACAGCGGACCAAGGCGCTTGGCAAGCACGCCATCCTGATCCTGGCCGGGGCCCTGATGATCTACCCGCTGCTGTGGATGATTGCCTCCTCGCTCCGGCCCAATGAACTGATCTTCCGCGATCCCGGGCTCTGGCTGAACAGCCTGGAAATGAGCAACTACACCGACGGCTGGTCCGCGCTGACGCACCCATTCGGCCACTACATGCTCAACTCGGCCATCGTCGTCATCGGCTCCATCCTGGGCAACCTCATCTCCTGCTCGATGGCCGCGTACGCGTTTGCCCGCCTGCAGTTCACCGGCAAGAAACTGTTCTTCGGCATCATGCTGCTGACCATCATGCTGCCGTTCCACGTCGTGATTGTGCCGCAGTACATCCTGTTTTCACAGATCGGCTGGGTCAACACCTTCTGGCCGCTCATCGTGCCCAAGCTCCTGGCCACCGACGCGTTCTTCATCTTCCTCATGGTCCAGTTCATCCGCGGCATCCCCAAGGACCTGGACGAGGCCGCACGCATCGACGGCGCCGGCCACCCCCGCATCTTCCTGCGGGTCATCCTGCCGCTGATGGTCCCGGCCCTGGCCACCACCACCATCTTCACCTTCATCTGGACCTGGAACGACTTCTTCGGCGCACTCATCTACCTCACGGACCCGGACATGTTCACCGTCCCCGTGGCACTGCGCGCCTTCGTCGACTCCCAATCCGCCACCAGCTGGGGATCGCTGTTCGCGATGTCCATCGTGTCCCTGCTGCCGGTGTTCCTGGTCTTCCTCTTCGGCCAGCGTTTCCTCATCAAGGGCATCGCCACCACCGGCATCAAATAACCTCTTGTAATACAAGTCACTAACTTGTAGCATAAGATCAAGAAAACGCTTTCTCACTCAAATCGTCCTCACTAGATCAAAGAAGATCGGAGTACCCAGTGCCGCTTTTTCCCCGCTCTGACGCTACTGGCACCAACAGTCCGGCAGCTGCGTCACCCTCTGGCGCACGGCGCCGCATTCGGAAGACGGGCGTGGTTGCCGCGGCAGCCGCCGTCGTTATGGCCCTCAGCGCCTGCGGCGGGGGAGGCGCCCCGCAGAGTGACGGCGGACCCGTCGAGCTGCGCTTCTCCTGGTGGGGGAGCGACAAGCGGGCACAGGTAACGCAGGCCGCGATCGCCGCCTTCGAGGCTGAGAATCCCAACATCAAGATCAAGCCCGAATACGGCGACTGGAGCGGCTACTGGGACAAGCTGGCTACCCAGGTTGCCGCCAACGACGCCCCGGACATCATTCAGATGGACGAGAAGTACATCACCGAGTACTCAACGCGCGGTGCGCTGCTGGACCTCTCCAAGTACGAAATCGACACCTCCAAGCTCGACGAGGCAGCCCTCAACGCGGGAAAGGGTGAGAAAGGCCTGACCGGTATCGCGGCCGGCATCAATGCCGCCACCATTCTGGCCAACCCGGCAGTCTTCCAGGCCGCGGGGGTTGAGCTTCCGGACGACAAGACCTGGACCTGGGACGACTTCGAGCGCATCTCCGCCGAACTGACCGCCAAGTCGCCGAAGGGCACCTATGGTGCCGCCGCCTACGGCACGGACGAAGCCTCGCTGGGAGTCTGGCTCCGGCAGAACGGCAAGACCTTGTACACGTCCGACGGCAAGCTGGGCTTCGAGCCCGGTGACATCGCCGAGTGGTGGGCATTCCTGAAGCAGCTCAGTGAGAACAAGGCTGTGCCTTCGGCCTCTGAGGTCGTGGAAGCCGAGGCCGCCCCGCTTGATCAGAGCGGCCTGGCCACCGGCAAGAACGGGCTCGCGTTCTGGTGGTCCAACCAGTTGCCGGCCCTGGAGAAGGCTGCCGGTTCGGACCTGCAGATCCTTCGGTTCCCCTCCACCACGGGCAAGGCTGCCGACGCCCAGCTCTGGTACAAGGCATCCCAGTTCTGGTCGGCTTCATCGCGGACCAAGCACCCTGAGGAAACCGCCAAGTTCATCAACTTCCTGGCCAACAATGAAAAGGCCGGGGCGGCCCTGCTGGCCGACCGCGGTGTGTACCCCAACACTGACGTCCGGGCGGCCATTGAGTCCAAGCTGACCCCCGCCGACATCAAGGTGGTCAACTTCATTGACCAGATCAAGGACGAGCTCGGCGAGGCTCCGGCTCCGCCGCCGAAGGGCGCCGGCGCCATTCAGGAAATCGTCAAGCGCTACACCTCCGAGGTGCTGTTCAACCGACTGTCCACCGACGAAGCCGGCAAGAAGGCCCACGACGAGATGAAGAGCGCCATCAGCTAAGCCGCACACCCCAATCCGTCAGGCACCTCCGCCGGTCCGGGTGCTCGACGGCGGGTGGTCATCACCGTCCCGGCTGGAACCTTGTGTTCCGGCCGGGACGGTGGTGTTTAAGGCAGACCTAAAGCACTCGGACGTCCCGTTCCGGGCAGACTGAGCCGTTAGCTGACGGCCTTCTTCACGAGCTCGATGATTCTTGCTTCGTCAGCGGCAGTGAGTTCGGTCAGGGCGAAGGCGGTTGGCCACATGGAGCCTTCGTCGAGACCGGCCACGTCGTTGAAGCCGAGGGTTGAGTACCGCGTTTTGAACTTGTGCGAGCTTTGGAAAAAGCAGACCACCTTGCCGTCCTTGGCGTACCCGGGCATCCCGTACCAGGTCTTCGGTGTGAGTTCCGGGGCACTGGCCTTGATGATGGCATGGATCCGCTCCGCGATGACGCGGTCGGATTCAGGCATCTCGGCGATTTTTGCGAGGACGTCGCTTTCCCCGTTAACTTTGGCGCTGCGTGATCCGCGCTTGGTGGCCGTCTTGAGCTCCTGGGCGCGTTCCTTCATCGCGGCCCGTTCGTCCTCGTCGAAGCCCCCATGCGACTTGGCGCTCGTTGCGGGCATATCCGTGTCTGACATTGCGGGTTCCTTTGTTAGCGGCGTACTGGATCCCACACTAATGTCCTGCAGTTACACCGGCTTCTCAGAACTGCTCGACGACGCCGCCGGCTCGGTGGACCAGCAGGTTGCCAACCCTTCGGCCGGCGAGCACTTTCTGTCCGTCGGGATCAAGGACCTCAATGGTGGCGTCGAGCACAATCAACCCGATAGTCCTGCTGTGGCCCGCCCGGAACTGGCGGGCGTCGTTGGGGAAATAGGCCAGCACTGGCACGCAGCATGCGCTCCTTGGCCCGCCGGGACACCCTGATCCGGAGACTCAGTGTGACCTCCGCGATTTTGCTGTGGCGCCGGCGTGCGGTTATCTTGGGGCTATGACTAACCGTTGGTATGCGTATTTTTCGTTGGCTCTGGAGGGGCCCGCGTCTAGCTGACACGCATCCAACCTTCCTTCAGAGCCAACCGGGCAGAGATCATTCTCTGCCCTTCGCCATTTCCCGGCGGGTTCTGATCAGGGCCCGCTCCGCACCCCCGGAACAGGACCCCCATGAGCATCGAAGCAGCCCCCGAATCCCAGCAGTCAACATCCAACCTGCGCGTTAGCGAGTTCACCCCGCTGCCCACCCCGCAGGAGATCATCGCGGAGCTGCCGCTGGACACCCGCCAGGCCGAGACCGTGGCCCGCGGCCGGGACGAGGTCCGCGCCATCATGGACGGCGTCGATGACCGCCTGCTTGTCATCGTGGGCCCCTGCTCCATCCACGATCCCAAGGCCGGCCTCGAATACGCCCGGCGGCTGGTCAGCCAAGCCGAGAAGCACAAGGAAGACCTGCTGATCGTGATGCGTGCCTACTTCGAGAAGCCCCGAACCACCGTGGGCTGGAAGGGCCTGATCAACGACCCTCGGCTCGACGGCAGCCACGACATCGCCGCCGGTCTGCGCGCCGCGCGCCGCTTCCTGCAGCAGGTCACCGCACTCGGGCTGCCGGCCGGCACGGAGTTCCTGGAACCGATCAGCCCGCAGTACATGGCGGACCTCGTCTCCTGGGGCGCCATCGGTGCCCGCACCACCGAAAGCCAGATCCACCGCCAGCTGGCGTCCGGGCTGTCCATGCCGATCGGGTTCAAGAACGGGACCGACGGTGACCTGCAGGTCGCGCTCGACGCGTGCAGTGCCGCCGGGGCAGCCCAGGCGTTCCTCGGCATTGACGGCGAGGGCCGGGCCGCCCTGGTCTCCACTGCCGGCAACCCGGACACGCACATCATCCTGCGTGGGGGACGCAAGGGACCCAACTACTCCGCCCCCGACGTGGAAGCCACCACCGCCAAGCTGGCCGCTAAGCAGCTCAACCCGCGGCTGATCGTTGACGCGAGCCACGCCAACAGCGGCAAGAACCACCACCGGCAGGCTGAAGTTGCCCTCGAAATCGGCGCGCAGCTCGAGAACGGCGGTAGCTCGGCAGGTGCCATCGCCGGCGTCATGCTGGAGAGTTTCCTTGTCGGCGGGGCGCAGAACCTCGACGTCGCCGAGCACGCCGCCGGAACCGATGATCTGGTCCACGGCCAGAGCGTCACGGACGCCTGCATGGACTGGGATGTCACGGCCTCGGTACTTGCGCAGCTGGCGGCCTCCGCGCGCGTCCGCCGGACCCGGGGCTAAGCAGGACTGCGGGCCGGGCCCGGAGATTCCCGCAACTCTTTCACATTGGCACCAGCAGCCCCTAGAGTATCTAACACATGGTTGTTTGATGGCTCAGCATCGGCACACCGCCATGTCGTTCAGATGGGGCTGCCGTTGCTTGAGCAAAGGAATAGGGAAATGTCTTCGGAGGCTAACTTCTCCAATGCGCGCTTCTTGACCGTGGCCGAAGTCGCGGATGTGATGCGCGTGTCCAAAATGACCGTGTACCGGCTTGTTCATTCCGGTGAGATGCCGGCTGTCCGGTTCGGGCGCTCCTACCGGGTGCCGGAAACCGCCATCGAGCAGTACCTCAAGGGTGCTGTCGTCGACGGGAACACCGAAACAGCCTGAGCATCCGCCGTCTTCTACGGCCGGAATCAGGATCTGCGGGCTCCGGACGGCGCCTGCGGTCGTGGTGTGCCCCTGATAGGCGGTACCCTGTTAAGGAACGTTTTACGTCATTGTAAGAACCTGTCAGTTGTACAGTCTGCTGCTTAGCCCGCGGACCCTTTCCAACAGGCAGGTACTGCATCTAGCCGGTAAGGAACTTTCGTGGGTTCAGTTATTAAGAAGCGTCGCAAGCGTATGGCCAAGAAGAAGCACCGCAAGCTGCTTCGAAAGACGCGCCACCAGCGTCGCAATAAGAAGTAGAGATACTTCGCATTATGTGAATGCCCGTTGCCTTCCCGGCAGCGGGCATTTTCTTTGGCATTTCCGCGCCTGGTTCGGACAGGCGACGCGGGTCGGGACGGGCGCTACGCGGATCCGCGTAGCGCTGGACCGGAAGCGTAGCGCTGAGCGGGAGGCGAAGCGCTGGACCGGAAGTGTAGCGCGCGCCCGGAAGTGTAGCGCTGAGCGGGAAGCGCCGGGGAGAAGTTGCACGGGGACGCGCTTTCGGACAGGCGACGCGGGTTGGGACGGGCGCTACGCGGATCCGCGTAGCGCTGGACCGGAGGCGTAGCGGAAAAAGGCCTGGCGTTAGACCGTGGGGCCGCGGAAGCGGGAGAACCCCCGCCAGAGGCCGTATATGGCACCTCCGACGGTCGCGGCCTTGAGCCCCAGGGTGGCCGCGCGGCGTCCGGCCCGGAAATCGTAGACCGGCCAGTTGTTGTCGTGGGCATGGCGGCGGAGCCCGGAGTCCGGGTTGATGGCCACGGGGTGTCCCACCATGCTTAGCAGCGGGATGTCGTTGCGCGAATCGCTGTAAGCCCAGCACCGGGTCAGGTCCAGCCCCTCGGCCTCGGCCATTGCTTGGACGGCCACTGCCTTGGCGGGGCCGTGCAGGATCTCGCCGACCAGCCGGCCGGTGTAGGAGCCGTCAAGGATTTCGCCGACCGTGCCGAGCGCGCCGGTGAGGCCCAACCTGGTGGAGATCACCGTGGCCACCTCGATCGGCGTCGCGGTCACGAGCCAGACCCTGCGGCCGACCCGGAGGTGCTGCTCGGCGAGTGCCTTGGCTCCCGGCCAGATCCGGGATTCGATCATTTCGTCATAAACCTCTTCGCCGAGGACCTCAATGTCCTCAACGGTGAAGCCGGCGGCCAGGCCCAGGGCGGTGTCGCGGACGGCATGGACGTCGTCGATCTTCTCGCCGCGCACCACGAACATGAACTGCTTCCAGGCAATGCCGAGCGCCTGCGGAATTGTGAAGGCCCCGCGCTGGTGCATCTTGCGGGCCACGTGGAACAGGCTGGCCCCCCGCATGAGGGTGTTGTCGACATCGAAGAACGCGGCTTCGCCGTGCTGCGCTGCTGCAACAGGCTGTGCAGCCACGGGCTCGGTGACCACAGCGGCGTACTTCTTTTCGGGCATGCCACGAGTCTAGTCAACACCGGGGCCGGTTCCCGTCGCGCAGCCGGCGGCGGCGGACATGTCGGGTACGGCCCGCGGCGCTGGACGGCCCGGGCGCGTCGGGCGCGTCGACGCCGGAGCGGCCGCCGGGCTACCGTTGAGCCATGCCAAGTCCCGACGTCGTCCTCATCACCAAAGCTGACTGCCATCTGTGCTCGGCGGCGCGCGCCGCCGTCGACCGCGTCACCCAGGGCCTCGGGATCGGCTGGCGTGAACAGTCCATAGATGACGACGCCGACCTGCGCGAACAGTTTGCGGAGGAGATTCCCGTGGTGCTCGTGGACGGCGTCCAGCGGGACTTCTGGAAGATTGACGAAGCCCGGCTGGAGCGCACGCTGCGGCGAGCCCTGGGACAACAGGCCTGAGGGGAGCGCCGGAGACGGCTGCTTTGTTCGCTGAACTGCGGGGGCTCTAGAGTGGAAGGCACAACGCGACTCAATGGAGCAGATAGTGACTTCGCTGGATTCATCCCCTGACGCGATGCCCGGGGGAGCAGGGACTGCCGCCAAGCAGATTCCGCCCGCGGCCGTGGCCCGGCTGACCATTTATCTGCGCGCCCTCACCACCCTGCTCGCCGACGGCATTGACCGGGTCTCGTCCGAATCCCTGGCCGAGGCCTCCGGGGTCAGCTCGTCCACCCTCCGCAAAGACCTGTCCTACGTCGGCTCCTACGGGACCCGTGGCGTCGGCTACGAGGTGCAGTACCTCAACCGGCACATTGCCGCGGCGCTGGGTTTGACGCGCGACTGGAAGGTCGCCATCGTCGGTGCCGGCAACCTCGGCAAGGCACTGGCCCGGTACGGCGGATTCGAATCCCGGGGCTTTGACATTGTGGCGATCTTCGATGCGGACCAGATGGTCGTGGGCAGCGAGGTGGGCTGGCTGCGGGTCAGTGACGCTGCCGACCTCGAGCCGGTGCTGCAGCGGACCGGCGCCAACATGGTGGTGCTGGCCCTGCCGGCCGCCGTGGCGCAGGACGTCTGCGACCGGGTCGTTGCCGCCGGCGTGCGGAGCATCCTCAGCTTCGCCCCGGTGATGCTGCAGGTGCCGCCCGGGGTCAACCTGCGCAAAGTGGATATGGCCACCGAACTGCAGATCCTCGCCTATCACGCACAAAGGGCGCAGAACCCGGAGGATGCCGACTAGCTTCAGTCGGCCCGTCCGGCTCCCGCGCCCGCTGCGCTGGTGCCTGCGGCTTAGTACGGTCGGCCCGGCTGCCCGTAGGGGTTGGCGAACGGCTGCCGCTTGGCGAAGTACGGCGACGTGGCCGGCAGGTACAGCATCACAATGCCTGCGATGCCGAGGAGGACTGCCAGCGTGCCGAGGCTCAGCGGGAAGAGGCTGAGGAGGGACAGGGCGGCGAAGACCGTCCCGAGGATCCGCGCCCAGTTCTTGCCCTTGCGCACGTTGAAGGCCACGAGCGCGTAGAGCCCGGCGCCGATCACGGCGAAGGCGACGATGCTGCCGACCAGGAATCCCTTGAGGTCTTCGTACCTGATGTCAGCGCCGCTCCCGGCCATCTGCTGTTCGAACTGGGACCGCATTTCGGGGGAGTCGATCATGCCCATCGCCATCAGGAGCGACAGGACCCAGACCGCACCGGCGGCGACGATGAGCCAGAAGGCCGTATTGACGAGCTTGGGCGCCGTGCCCGCCGTGCCGGCCATGGCCTGCGGCTGCTCGGAGGGGAACTGGGCGTAGGGGGACTGGCCGTACTGCGGGGGCTGCTGGTTGTACTGGGGCTGGTTGTACTGCGGCGGGTTCTGCCCGTACTGCGGAGCGGACGGGGCCTGGCCGTACTGCGGCGCGGACGGCGCGTTCTGACCGTACTGCGGCGCCGACGGCGGCTGCTCGCCGTACTGCGGCGCGTTCTGGCCGTACTGCGGCGCGTTCTGGCCGTACTGCGGCGCCGACGGCTGCTCGCCGGGCTGGGGTGCGTTCTGGCCGTAACGGGGGGCCGGCTTTTCGCCCGGCTCCGGGGAGTCCGGGTTCGACGGCGGGACTGGCGGGATGCTCATGGGCGTTCCTTTGCGTGGCGGTCTGATTCGGATACCGGAAACAGCTTCCTGCCCTGCCCCCAGCATGGTTTACGTCCACCGTACCGCGGGCCGGCGCCCGCGCGGATCATTCCGGAGAGGTATTCTCGCCGGGTGCCTGGGCGGAGTTCAAGGAGCCGGTACCGCGAAGGTCCGAGGCCGCCCCGAAGCTGCTACGGCGCAGGTCAGGTCCAAGTCAGGCCCGGCCACGCAGCGAGGTGAACCACGCCTGGGAGTTGGGCAGCCACATCAGCACCGCGGCCACCAGGCTGATAGTGAAGCTCGGCCAGCTGCCGCCGCCACGGCCGTCCGCCGCACTCGTGTTGAGAATGGCAAGCAGCAGGGAAATGCCGGCGACGATCGTGAGGGCGAAGCGGGCCCACTCGTGGCCTTCCTTCATCTTCATGGCCAGGATGACTTGTGCCCCCGAAAGGGCCAGTGCCACCAGCACCAGCAAGAACACCAGGAAGCCCAGGCCCGGAACCACGGCCAGGAGCACGAACGCCCCGAAGAGGCCGACGACTCCGCCCAGCAGGCCCAGCAGTCCGCTGATGAGCCAGATCCAGTAGGCGACCTTCAGCTCGATTGGCAGCCAGCTGACCGTGAACATGCCGGAGAACCCGCCGTGCGGCATCACGTCGTTGAAGTTCCGGGGCCGGTCCGTCGGCATCTCAAAGCGGAACCCGCCAGGCGTTTGGCCCGAAGGCTGCTTCGAGGGCTGTTTGCCCGGTGTCGGCTGTCCCGGCTGCTGCGGCTGCTGCGGCTGAGGTACCTCGTTGGGTTTGCTCATGGCTCTCACTTTAGACGGCGGATGAGCCGGGTATCGAGGGACCTTCGGCATGTTGCGGGCCATGTCGGGGCGCCGTCGGCCGGGGCCCGCTCGCGCCCCGTGGGACGCGCAAATCCGGGGCCCCGGATTAAGCACAACACCCCGCTCCGTCACGCGGACGGAGCGGGGTGCGGGCGGCTCGGGGCCGCGGGTCCGACCAGTCCCCTGGGGGACCGGCCGGTCAAGCGTTTGAGTGACTAGGCTGCGGGAGCGATGAAGGCCAGTTCGAGGTTGACAGCAACCTTGTCGCTGACCAGCACGCCGCCGGTTTCGAGGACTGCGTTCCAGGTCAGGCCGAAGTCTTTGCGGCTGATGGTGGTCTCGGCGGACAGGCCGGCGCGGGTCATGCCGAACGGGTCCACGGCAACGCCGTTGAACTCGGTCTCGAGGGCCACCGGGCGGGTAACACCCTTGATGGTCAGCTCGCCCTGGAGCTCGTAGCTGTCACCCTTGGGGACGATGCTGTGGGAGACGAAGGAGATTTCCGGGAACTTCTCGACGTCGAAGAAGTCTTCGCCGCGGACGTGGCCGTCGCGGTTGGCGTCGCCGGAGTCGAAGCTCGCGGTCTGGATCGTGGCCTTGACCTTGGAATCGGCCACGTTCTCGGCGAGGTCCAGGGTGGCCTCCGCGTCCTTGAACTGACCGCGGACCTTGCTGATGCCCGCGTGGCGGACGGTGAAGGCGATCTCACTGTGCGAGTTGTCGAGGGTCCAGGTGCCGGTGGTGACGTTAGCGGGAAGTGCCATGGTGTTGCTCCTTGAGTCGGGTGGGTCGTGCGGGTGGTCTGATCGTCAGTTGGAGCTCATTTGTTGAAGTCTCAACTAACTGCTTCACCCAGTATAAACATGCATTTGCATCTTTTATTCCAACTCCGGGGAACATTTCTCCAAACTCTTCAGTTCTACTTCTTGTAGAAGATTTCGTCATTGCCCCTGCCCTTTGAGAAACTGGTACACATGCCCCAAGCCACTGTTCATTTGCTCCGCCACGGCGAGGTCTACAATCCCGACGGCGTCCTGTACGGCAGGCTGCCCGAGTTCCATCTCTCCGAGCTCGGCCAGGAAATGGCCCGGATGCTGGCCGAGCACTTCAGTGCAAGGGCAGCGCAGGGAGCCAACATCGTCCACCTCGCCGCCTCGCCGCTGACCCGCGCGCAGGAAACGGCGCAGCCTATCGCCGAGGCGCTCAACCTCGGGATCAGCACCGAGGACCGGATCATTGAGGCGGCCAACTACTTCGAGGGCCTGCACGTCAACAAGGGCGAGATCTTCAGGCCCAGGCACTGGCCCATGCTGCGCAACCCCTTCCGGCCTTCCTGGGGCGAGCCCTACAAGGACCAGGCCGCCCGGGTCATCGCCGCGGTGCAGGATGCCCGGCTGCGCGCCATCGAGCTCGGCGGCGAGGGCGCGGAGGCGATCCTCGTCAGCCACCAGCTGCCCATCTGGGCCACCCGGCTCAGCGCCGAGGGCAGGCCGCTGTGGCATGATCCGCGCAAGCGCGAATGCACCCTCACCTCGGTCACCTCCCTGGTGTTCGACGACGACGGGAACCTCCTGCGCGTCGAGTACAGCGAGCCTGCTGCCGTCCTCCTCCCCGGTGCCTCCAGCACCCCCGGAGCCTGAGCATGACCGCAAACAACGGCAACTCATCACCGGTGTCCCGCCGCAGCGTCCTGACGGCGGGCGGTGCCGCCCTCGCCGTCGTGCTGGGCCTTTCCGGCTGCGCCCAGGAGGACGCGCTGGCGCAGCAGGCCAAGGCCGGCGACAACAAGAACTACGTGGCCGGCGACGGTTCGGTGACCGAATTCGCCGCCGCGGACCGCAAGAGCGCCATTGCCATCCAGGGCATGCTGTTTGACGGCACCGCGGTGACACCCGAGGCCTTTCAGGGCCAGGTGACCGTGCTCAACTTCTGGTTCGCGGCCTGCGCGCCCTGCCGGGTGGAGGCACCCGAGCTGGAGGCCCTGCACCAGGAGTTCAAGAGCCAGGGTGTGCAGTTCTTCGGCGTTAACCTCCGCGACGAGAAGGCCACGGCGGATGCGTTCGACAAGTCCTTCAACCTGACCTACCCGAGCTTCAACGACAAGGACGGCGCCGTGCTGCTGGCCGTGTCCGGGCTGGTTCCGCCGGGGGCCGTGCCCACCACGCTCGTGCTCGACAAGCAGGGCCGCGTGGCCTCCCGTGTCCTCGGCGAGATCCAAAGAGGGACGCTCAAGTCTCTCATCGCCGCTGCCGTGGCCGAGTAGCGGACGGGCCAGCCACCGTGAACAGTCCCTTCGCCGAAGCCATCCTGAGCGGATCGCTGCTGCTTGCCATCCCCGTGGCACTGCTCGCCGGCTTCGTCTCCTTCCTGTCGCCCTGCGTGCTGCCCCTCGTGCCGGGGTATCTGGGCTACGTCACGGGGCTGACCGGCGTCGACCTGCAGAAGCAGAAGCGCGGCCGCATGCTGGCCGGCATCGGGCTGTTTGTCCTGGGGTTCTCGGTGATTTTTGTGCTGCTCGGCGGTGCGTTCGGGCAACTGGGGACGCTGATCACCGGCTCGGAGAGCAAATGGATCACCCAGGTCCTGGGCATCCTCGTGATCGTCATGGGCGTTGTGTTCATGGGCGGTTTCGGGTGGCTCCAGCGCGATGCCAAGATCCAGTCGAAACCGCCGGCGGGGCTGTGGGGTGCGCCGCTGCTGGGCATCACCTTCGGCCTCGGCTGGGCGCCGTGCATCGGCCCGACCTACTCCGCGGTCCAGCTGCTGAGCCTCTCCGGCGGGTCCTCGGCCGCCAAGGGCGCCTTCCTGGCGTTCGTCTACAGCCTGGGCCTGGGCATCCCGTTCCTGCTGATCGCCCTGGCCGTGCGCCGCGGCATCGGCGTGATGTCCTTCTTCCGCAGGCACCGGCTCGCCATCCAGCGGATCGGCGGCGGCATCCTGGTGGGGCTGGGCCTGCTGATGGCCAGCGGCGTCTGGGGAACCTGGGTGTCCGAATTGCAGTACTGGTTCCAAACCGATGTGAAATTGCCGATCTGATGAGCGAGCGAGTGAACGAAGAGAAGAAGTCCCCGTCCCCCGGCAAGTCCGGCGGCAGCACACCCGACGGCATGTCCGGGGGCGGGTCCGGCGGGAAACCCGGCAAGTCGGGGGGCAGCCCGGTGGCCGCCGCCAAGGCTGAAGCTGTCCTTCCTACGCTCGGGCCGCTGGGCATGCTCCGCTGGGCCTGGACCCAGCTGACCAGCATGCGCACCGCGCTGTTCCTGCTGCTGATGCTCGCGGTCGGTGCGGTTCCCGGTTCGTTGTTCCCGCAGCGGCCTGCGAACCCCTCGATCGTCACGCAGTACATCAAGGACAACCCGGACTACGGCAAGATCCTCGACTCCCTCCAGCTCTACGACGTGTACTCCTCGGCGTGGTTCTCGGCGATCTACATCCTGCTGTTCATCTCGCTGATCGGCTGCGTGGTCCCGCGCGCCATCGCGCACTACAAGGCGATGCGCTCCCAGCCGCCGCGGACGCCCGCGCGGCTGTCCCGGCTGCCCGAATACGGCACCCTGGTGATACCCGCCGGTGCCGGGATCCCGGCGTCACGCGCCATTGACGACGCCGCCGGGCTGCTGACGAGGCGCGGCTACCGTGTCGACGTCCGCGACCGCGACGGCGCCCGGCCCTCGATCGGTGCGGAGCGCGGCTTCCTGCGCGAAGTCGGGAACCTGGTCTTCCACACCTCGCTGATCGGCGTGCTCGTCTCGGTCGCGATCGGCGGGCTGTTCGGCTACAGCGGGCAGCGGATCCTCGTGGAGGGCGACACTTTCGTGAACACGCTCGTCGGCTACGACCAGTTCACCCCGGGCACCAACTTCCAAAGCAGCCAGCTGGAGCCGTACTCGGTCCAGCTGGACAAGTTCCAGATCACCTTCGACCGGGAATCCCAGGGCAAGATCGGCCAGCCCATCGACTTCCAGGCCGACGTCACCACCAGGGAATCTCCGGACGCGACCGCCCAGAAAGAGGTGCTGAAGGTCAACGACCCGCTCACCCTCGGCGGCACCAGCATGTACCTCACCGGCAACGGCTACGCCCCGGTCGTCACCATCCGCGACGGCGCCGGGAACGTCGCCATGCAGGGCCCGGTCGTGGCCAAGCTGCAGGGCGACAACTACTACTCCTCCGCGGTCATCAAGGTCCCGGACGCCAAGCCGGAGCAGCTCGCCTTCGCCGGCTTCTTCCTGCCCACCGCGTTCGTCACCGAGGAGGGTGTGTCCTTCAGCGGGGATCCGGAGCTGTTCAACCCGCAGCTGACCCTGAACTCGTACTACGGCGACCTCGGCCTGGACGACGGGGCCCCGCAGAACGTCTTCGAACTCGACGTCAAGAAGCTCACGCCGCTCAACGCCCGCAACCTCGACGCCGGCGGCATCACCCTCTCGCCGGGCGCCACGTACACCCTCCCGGACGGCAAGGGCACCATCAGCTTCGACGGCGTGAAGCGCTACATCGGCGTCGACATCCACCACAACCCGGGCCAGCTCTACGCCCTGATCTTCGCGCTGCTGGCGGTGGCCGGCCTGGTCACCTCGCTCTACGTGAACCGCCGCCGCGTCTGGGTCCGGACCGGCACCCACGCGGACGGCCGCACCATGGTCGAATACGGGCTCCTGGCCCGCGGCGAGGACCACCGGCTGGCCGGCGAGGCAGCCGCGATCCGCAGGCTGCTCGCCGGCGCCTGGGATCTCGACGACGGCGGCTCCCAGTCGGCTCCCAGCGGGGGAGCGGATAATGGCCGGGCGGATACCACGCTGCCCGGTGCCGGTGCTGAGCAGGCCTCCCCGGACCACCCCGCAGCAGACTTCATCCAGTCAACAGCAGGCTCTTCCGAGTCAAAGAAGGAAAAGTAATGCTCCCCATCAACGAAACCATGGGCCAGTACAGCGAGTTGTTCATGCTCCTCGCGGCAGGCACCTACACGGTGGCGTTCATCGCCTTCGCATGGGACCTGGCCAAGAGCAGCAAGACGCTGCGCGCGGTGGACCTCAAGGCCGCCGAACTCTCCGGTGCCGCGGCCGCCCGCGTCCCCGTCGCTGCCGGCGTCGGGGCCTCCTCGTCATCCTCTGCCGGTGCTGTTGACCGGGCCGACGGGGACGTGGCCGGGCCGGTTGGCCGGGCCGAGCGCCCGACGTCGTCCGTGGCGGGTGGCTCCGCCGGGAACGCCGCCGGGATCGGCCATACCGCCGACGGCGCCATGCGCTACTCCGCCGAGCGCCGCGCGCCCGCCCGGGTGGCCGTCGCGCTGACCGTGCTGGGTGCCGCCATCCACGCGGCCGGCGTCATCACCCGGGCCATCGGCGCGGGCCGGGTGCCGTGGGGGAACATGTATGAGTTCCTCACCACCGGCGCCTTCGTGGCCGTGGCCGTCTTCCTGCTGGTCCTCGTCCGGCGCGACCTGCGTTTCCTCGGCACCTTCGTGGTGGGCCTGGCGATCATCATGCTTGTGGCCGCCTCCGTGGCGTACTGGACGCCGGTGGGGCACCTCGTTCCCGCGCTGCAGAGCTACTGGCTGATCATCCACGTCTCGATCGCCGTGCTCTCCTCCGCGCTCTTCACGCTGACCTTCGCGATGTCCGCGCTGCAGCTGGTCCAGACACACCGGCAGAAGACCATCGCCGCCGGGGGTGCCGACAAGCTGGGCTTCATGCGCCTGGTGCCGTCCGCGCTGAGCCTGGAGAACCTCTCCTACCGGATCAACGCCATTGCGTTTGTTGGCTGGACCTTCACGCTCATGTTCGGCGCCATCTGGGCCGAGAAGGCCTGGGGCCGTTTCTGGGGCTGGGACACCAAGGAAGTGTGGACCTTCGTGATCTGGGTGGTCTACGCCGGCTACCTGCACGCCCGCGCCACCCGTGGTTGGACCGGAACCCGCGCGGCCTGGCTGTCGATCGTCGGCTACCTCTGCGTGGTCTTCAACTTCACCATCGTGAACCAGTTCTTCAACGGCCTGCACTCCTACTCGGGGCTCTAGCCCGCGGCCACCAGCCTCCGCCGGCGCAGCAGAAAATCGCCGGCAATCACCAGATCATCGGGGCTCAGTATGCCGGCGAGGTCGAACCACGTCCGCAGCGGGGAGGTGCAACTCACCCTGGCCCCGGACACGTCCTCGTCCGGTTCGAGCGACTGCTGATGGCCCACGACATCCTTGTACCGCTCGGCCCGCCTGCAGGGTCTGACGAGATCCCGGGCCCGGGTCCGACGTCGGCAAAACAGAGGCAAACCCGCCGAAATATGCCAAAACGTTTCTTCTTGGATTGTCGCCTACTCTAGGTGTACTGCGCCATTAGGTTGGTGACACTCGGGTGATGGGTGTGGTTCCGATGCCGGTGTGGATTCGTTCAGTGTTGTAGTGCTGGAGCCAGGGCGCAA
>NZ_JBVAYZ010000030.1:0-45041 GCF_055412865.1 Pseudarthrobacter ribosi
CGGCAAGGCGACCACGGTCAGCTTCCCCGACCGCGCCACCACCAGCCTTCGCCTCACCGTCACCACCGTCAGCGGCACCACCAAAAACGTCGGCCTCGCCGAAATCCAGGCATACACACGCTGACAGCCACCGCCGTCGACCGGGGCTGCGTGTGAGTGGCAGCCCAGCGCTGCGGTGGAGCGCGCGCCGGTCTGTCTGTCCCGCCGTCAGGCGGTGCCGGTCAGTCGAGCAGCGCCGAAACGGCGTGGCCCAATCGGATTTTGCCGACCGGCCGGCCGCCGCCGAGCACGGGGGTGACCACCTTGTCCAGGACACTGGCCACTTCGGGGACGTCGACGGCGCCGGCGGCTGCGAGCAGGGTCAGTCCGACGAGCGTGGTGGCGCGGATGTTGCCGTCGAGGATCTTGATGGCGACCGAGGCTCCCGTCGGGGTGGCCATCACCAGCACGCCCTCGGCACCGATCTTGGCGAGGATGCCGAGGTCGTCCATGACGATCGTGTTGCATTCGCCCTTGCCTTGCACGGCCCACGGGTAGTCGAGCATCGACGTCGCGATCGTGGCGGCGCGGGCGTTCGAGTTCTTGTCCCCGGGGGCCTTGGCCAGCTTGGAAAAGGCCCGGGCCAGTCCGGTCAGGGAGACGGCGGCCACCGGCGCGCCGCAGCCGTCGATGCCGAGGTGGGCGATGCCTTCGCCGCAGTATTCCTCGATGACGGAGCGGATGCGCTGCTGCAGCGGGTGATTGGGTTCCAGGTAGCTGTGGGTGTCCCAGCCGTTTTCGGTGCAGGCCCAGAGGAACGCGGCGTGCTTACCCGAGCAGTTGAATGCGAGCTTGGACTTGCCCCGCTCGGCGCGGACCAGCCAGTTCCGGGCGGTCTCATCCTCGGGCCAGGCTGCCGGGCACTGGAGTTGCTCTTCCTTGACGCCGGCGGCCTTGAGCATGCCCTCGACGACGTCCATGTGGTCCAGCGAGCCGACGTGGCTGCCGCAGGCGATCGCTGCCTGCGCGCCGCGCAGGGGCACGCCGGACTGCATGGATGCGAGGGCCTGCAGCGGCTTAAGCGCGGACCTGGCGTAGATCGGGGTGGTGATGTCGCCGAGCTCGGTGACGACGGTGCCGTCCCCGGCAAGGAGGACGGCGGAGCCGATGTGCCGGGACTCCACAAAGCCGCTGCGTTCAATGACGGCCAGTTCGACGGCGGACTCGACGGTGAAGGTGGCGTGAGAATTCAGGGGCATGCAGCAAGTCTATGGTGCCTGCCGGTGATACCCCGTTATTCCACGGTCACCATCAGCGACTGCCAGCCTGAGGCGCCGTCGGGCACCGGATCCGCGCGCTGGTCTGTCTGAACCTCGCCGGTTCCGTCGGTGGCGCGGGCCTTGATGTAGTGCGGGCCCGGGGTGGCTTCCCAGTCGAAGGACCACTGGCGCCAGGTCACGACGGAAGCCTCCGTGGAAAGCACGGTCTCGGTCCAGGGCCCGTTGTCGATCTGCACCTCCACTTTGGTAATGCCGCGGGTCTGGGCCCAGGCGGTGCCCCCGATCGCGACCCGCCCGGCCGGAACCTTGGCGAAGGACTTGGGGACTTCCACCCGGGCCATGGTCTTGATGGGGCCGCGCTCGGACCAGCCGCGCTGCGTCCAGTAGGCCTGGCTGTCCGCGAAGCGGGTGACTTCCAGGTCCACGACCCACTTGGTGGCGGAGACGAAGCCGTAGAGGCCGGGGACGACCATGCGCACCGGATACCCGTGTTCGAGCGGGAGCGCTTCATCATTCATGCCGAACGCCAGCATGGCGTCGCGGTCGTCCTGGAGGACCTCGAGCGGAGTGGAGGCGCTGAAGCCGTCGATCGAGGTGGAGAGAACCATGTCCGCGCCGTCCTTGGGCCCGGCCATCTTGAGCACGTCGCGGATGGGCATGCCCAGCCATTTGGCGTTTCCGGCCAGGTTCCCGCCGACCGGGTTGGACACGCAGGTCAGGGAGACATGGGACTCAATCAGGTCCGCGTCGAGCAGGTCCTGGAAGGTGAGCCGGATTTCCCGGTCCACGACCCCGTGGACCCGCAGTTCCCAGTCCTGGGCGTTGATTTCCGGAACGCTTAGTGCGGTGTCAATGCGGTAGAAGTCGTTGTTGGGCGTCAGCCACGGCGTCACGCCGGGCGCGTTCGACTGCACTCCGGCGGGGACCGCGGGGGCCGGTTTCGCCGGTGTCGGGAGCTGCAGGGATTCGCGGGCCTGGGCCACGTTGCTGCGGGCCGCGCTGAGCATGCGCCCGCCGGTCGCCGCGATGGCTGAGGCCGCGGCGGTGACACCGGTCGCGGCGAAGAAAGCGCGGCGGCTCGTGGCGGGACGGTCCGGAGCCTTGGCGGCCAGGTCCGAGTCCAGGTCCGGCCACTGCTGCATACGCCAGAGCCTCGTGATCAGGAAGCGGAGTGCAACGAGTCCGGCCACGGTGCCGATCACCGTGGGAATCGCATCCAGCGGCTTCACCCCGGACCGCGTCACGACGGCCGTCACGATCACGGCGCCCATCAGCAGCACACCGGCGACGCCGAGCGCCCATCTGCGGTACGCCACGACGCCGAGAACGCAGGCAAGCAGCAGGATGGTCGCCGCCATGCCAACGAACAGGGCGACCTTGTCGTTGGTGCCGAACGTGGCGATCGCGAAATCCTTCAGCCACGACGGCGTGAAGTCGATGAAGGTCGAGCCTAGGGCGATCACCGGCGTCGCCCGTGCCGTGAAGAAGGCCCCGATCAGTTCCGCCACGGACAGGACGACGGCGGCCGCGGCGACCCCAGCCAGCGCGGCAAGGACGGTGGGGCCGGCCAGCCGCTTCGAGGCTGTGTGCCCGCCGGGCGGCTTCCGGGCGGGGTTCTCTATCCTGAGTTCTTCCGCGCGGGGCGTCTGCGTGCTGGGCTTGTCCATACTGGGTCTTCGTAGCAGCCCGGGCCGCGGATTGCCGGCCGGGGCGGCGGCACCTCGGGGGACATGCCCTCCGCTGGGGCTCAGGGATGGGCATGCTGGCATTATGTCCAGCGGTCCTGATCAGGGCTGGGCATGTCCCTGTGGGGCTGCTGGCGCGCCCCGGGGACATGCCCTCCGCTGGGGCTCAGGGATGGACATGTAGGCATTATGTCCAGCGGCCGTGGCCAGGGCTGGGCATGTCCCGTGCGAGCAGCGTGAAGAGGCGCGGCAGGGACTGGGCATGTCCGGGGGCGGTCACAGCTTAGGAGCCTGCCCAGTCCACAAAGTACCCTTGGGAACTGTGAAGGTACTTGTCATCGGCCCCGGCGGCCGCGAACACGCCATTGTCCGATCCTTGCTTGCCGACCCGAACGTGTCCGAGGTCCATGCGGCCCCGGGCAACGCCGGCATCAGCAAACTGGTCCCCACACACGCCGTCGACGCGAACGATCCCGACGCCGTCGCGGCCTTGGCCGCCAAGCTCACGGTTGACCTAGTGGTGGTCGGCCCCGAGGCACCGCTTGCCGCCGGAGTGTCCGACGCCGTCCGCGACGCCGGCATCCCCGTATTCGGCCCCAGTAAGGCCGCGGCCCAACTCGAAGCCTCCAAGGCCTTCGCCAAGGAGGTCATGGCTGAGGCAGGAGTCCCCACCGCCATGGCCCGGGTGGCCAGCAACGCCGAGGAAGCCGCCGACGCGCTCGACACCTTCGGCGCGCCCTACGTGGTCAAGGACGACGGGCTCGCCGCTGGCAAGGGCGTGGTCGTCACCAAGAACCGGGACGAGGCGCTGGCGCACGCGCAGAGCTGCTTCGATGCCGGCGGGACAGTCGTAATCGAGGAATTCCTCGACGGCCCCGAAGTTTCCGTCTTCGTCCTCTGCGACGGCCGCAACACCGTTGCGCTCTCTCCGGCGCAGGACTTCAAGCGGATCTTCGACAACGACGAAGGCCCCAACACCGGCGGCATGGGCGCCTACACCCCGCTGGAATGGGCCCCCGAAGGCCTCGTCCAGGAAGTCCTCGACCGGGTTGCCCAGCCCACGGTCAACCAGATGACGCACCGCGGCACCCCGTTCGTCGGTGTCCTGTTCGTCGGTCTGGCCCTGACCTCCCGCGGCACCCGCGTGATCGAATTCAACGTCCGCTTCGGCGACCCGGAAACCCAGGCCGTCCTCGCCCGGCTCAAGACGCCCCTCGGCGGGCTGCTGATGGCAGCCGCCAAGGGCGAACTGGACAAGGTCCAGCCGCTGCGCTGGTCCAAGGAAACCGCCGTCGCCGTCGTCGTCGCCGCCGAAAACTACCCGGACACGCCGCGCACCGGCGACCGCATCCGGGGGCTCAAGAAAGCCGAGTCCGTCGAGGGTGTCCACGTGATCCACGCCGGCACCAGGCTCGACGACGAAGGCAAGGTGGTGTCCGCCGGCGGACGGGTCCTCGCCGTGGTGGCGCTCGGCACCGACCTCGTGGAGGCCCGGGAACGGGCGTACGACGGCATCGAACTCGTCCATCTGGAGGGCAGCCAGTTCCGCACCGACATCGGGGGCAAAGCAGCCCGCGGCGAGATTAAGGTGCAGACCCGCGGCGCCGTCCCGAAAGCGAAGGCCTGAGCATGACGACCCCCGAATCCTCCGTGCCGGAAGCCACTGACGCCGCCCCGTCCGCTCCCAAGGGCGGCCTGGACACCGCGACGCTGGACCTGCCGGGCTGGAAGCACATCTACTCCGGCAAGGTCCGTGACCTCTATGTTCCGGCGGACGAGTCCATCACGGAGCGCATCGGCGAGGAGTGCGTCCTCGTCGTGGCCAGCGACCGGATCAGCGCCTATGACCACGTCCTCGCCAGCGAGATCCCGGACAAGGGCCGCATCCTGACCCAGCTGAGCCTGTGGTGGTTCGAGCAGCTCGGCGTGGAGCACCATGTGCTTGCGTCCTCCGTGGAGGCCGGCGTGCCCGCCGCGGTGGAGGGCCGGGCGATGATCTGCAAGAAGCTGGACATGTTCCCGGTCGAATGCATCGCCCGCGGCTACCTCACCGGCTCGGGGCTCCTGGAGTACCGGCAGTCCCGCACGGTGTGCGGCATCCCCCTGCCGGAAGGCCTGGTGGACGGGTCCCGGCTGGACCAGGCCATCTTCACCCCGTCCGCGAAGGCCGAGGTGGGCGAGCACGACGAGAACATCACCTACGACGCCGTCGTGGAAATCGTGGGCGCGGACATCGCAGCCCGGCTGCGCGAGCTGACGCTGGAGATCTACACGACGGCCGAGGCGATCGCCCGCAGCCGCGGCATCGTCCTCGCCGACACCAAGGTGGAGTTCGGCTTCGACGCCGCCACCGGCGTCATCACGCTCGGCGACGAGGTGCTCACCCCGGACTCCTCACGGTTCTGGGACGCCGCCACGTATGAACCGGGCCAAGCCCAGCCCTCCTACGACAAGCAGTATGTCCGTGACTGGCTGACCTCGGCCGAATCCGGCTGGGACAAGTCCTCGGACGAGACACCGCCGGCGCTGCCGGCCGGCGTCATCGCCCGCACGCGCAGCCGCTACGTCGAGGCCTACGAAAAGCTCACCGGCCGGACGTTCGCGTAGTACACCGCGCGGGACGGGACCTCGCGCGGGGCAGGCCGCCTAGGTTCCGGTCGACGCGGCCTGCGCGCGGCGCTGCGCGAGCCGGATTTCCAGCACGGCGTCCATCGCCTGCTGGACCCGGTCCGAGGCGCCGGCTGCACTGAATTCCTTTTGGGCTTCGTCCAGGTAGACGAGGGCCTCGTCGGATTCCCCCGCGGCCTTGAGCGCCTTGCCGAGCAGCAGGGCCACCTCCCCGGCGACGTGCTTGGCGAGCGCATCCTTTTCGGCGTGGATCTCGCGCAGTTTTTGCACCGCCGCCACGATGTCCCCGGTCAGGTAGAGCCAGCGGGCCCGGATGAACGCGACCTCGAGCTGGTCCGTCTTGTTGCCGCCCACGATCGAGAGCGCCAGCTCGGCACGCTCGATCGACGTCAGGGTCTCAGGCTCCACGATCCCGGAAGACAGGCGGACGGCGGCCGAGGCTTTGTTGAACCGCGCCCAGAGGTCGATGTCGTTGGCGGGGGAGAGCAGCTGGGCCGCACGCTCGTGGTATTTGATGCCCTCCGTGTAGTCATGCCGCATGAAGGCCACGTTCCCGATCACCCAGGCGACCTCGCCGGCGAGCTGGGTCATGGAGTGGTCATCCATCTGCTCGTTCATGGCCTGGCAGTACTCCCAGGCCTCATCCAGCCGGCCGCTTTCGGCCAGCGCGCCGATGAGGGCCCGCAGCGCACCAATGATCAGGGTCGAACCCTTGGGAAGTTCGGCGCAGAGCCGCACGGCCTCCTGCGCATGTTCGACGGCGACGGCCAGCTGCCCCTGGCCGTGGCACACGGCCGCGAGCATCTGGCGGGCACGGACCCCCAGCCCTGCCGACTCGGCGGCCATGGGGTGGTCCAGCAGTCGCTGCACAAGGTCCTGGCAGTCCTTCAGCTGGCCCTGCTTCATCAGGCACTCGGCTTGCATGTAGCTCATGTTCCACCAGGCGCTGGTGTTCTTGGCCTCGAGGGCAATCTGGGCCGCAGCCGCGGCGTGGGTCGCCGCCAGCGCGTAATCCCGGAGGTCCCAGGCCTGGCGCGCATAGAGGCCCGCGAGAACATACTCGGCGTCGCTGACCGACACCGGCTGGCTCCACGCTTCCAGCGCCTTGGGGGCGAGTTCGAGCCGGCGGGCCAGCTCCTCGATCACATCCGCTGTTGGTTCGCGGCGCCCGGTCTCCAGTAGGGAGATGTAGCTGGGCGAGTACAGATCCCGGCCCAATTCCGCTTGCGTCAGGCCGCGCTCGAGCCGTTCCGCTCGGAGTTTCTCCCCGAATCCGTTCCCCACGGATACCTCCTAATTCCGGACAGTCTTTGTACTAAATGCTTGACAGTCTCTGTGCAAGCCATTTTACAATGTATGTCAACAAGGGCTCGTGCTTGCTTTGTAATGTGTCCGACTCGCGTTTCCGACCCGTATTGAGGAACCCACATGATCAAGAAGATTGCAGCTTCCGTCGCCCTGGCGGGGGCGCTGGCTCTCTCCGCAGCGGCTCCGGCAGTCCTGTCAGTCAGCGCCATCGGCAACTGGCCTGACCCTATGGGCAGCACCACGCTGGCGATCGGCAACTGGCCCGATCCCATGAGTTCCACCCAGGGCAGCCTCTCGGCCATTGGCAACTGGCCGGACCCGATGACCTTCTCGACCAACATCGGCAACTGGCCGGACCCGATGTAGGCACCAGCTTTGTGGCTCCGGGACAGGCGCAAAAACCCTGTTCCGGGGCTATTTTTATGCCGCTCGCAGGGCGGTCCTAGGCGCGGGCGCACAAAAGAAGAGGGCCTTCCAGCTGGAAGACCCTCTTCTTGATTGGTCGGGATGACAGGATTTGAACCTGCGACCTCGTCGTCCCGAACGACGCGCGCTACCAAGCTGCGCCACATCCCGATCCGTTACTTCAAAAGCAACTTCACTAGAGTATCCGATCAGGACCCCGGATGCGAAATCGGGCAGCCGGCGCCCCCGCATCGGAATCCGCCCGGCCCGAAACGCCTCAGACCAGCGAATCCCTCCACGCCCCGTGCAGCTGCGCGAAGCGGCCGCCGCCGCCGATCAGCTGCTCCGGGGTGCCGTCCTCGACGACCCGCCCATCGTGGACCACGAGGACCCGGTCGGCGGTCTCCACCGTCGACAGGCGGTGCGCGATGATGAGGGCGGTCCGGCCGCTGCCGGCGCCGATTCCCTGCAGCAGTCTGGCGAGCCCGGCCTGCACGAGCCGCTCGGACGGGATGTCCAGCGAGGAGGTGGCCTCGTCCAGGATCAGCACGGCGGGCCGGGCCAGGAAGGCGCGGGCGAAGCTGATCAGCTGGCGCTGCCCGGCGGAGACGCGGCCGCCGCGCTTGTTGACATCCGTGTCGTAGCCTTCCGGGAGTTCCTGGATGAACTCGTGGGCCCCCACGGCCTTCGCGGCCGCCGCGATCTCCTCGCGGGAGGCCCCGGGCCGGCCCAGGGCGATGTTGTCCGCGACGGAGCCGCTGAACAGGAAGGCCTCCTGGGTGACCATCACGACGTTCCGGCGCAGATCCGCCGTCGCAAGCTCCCGCAGGTCCACGCCGTCGAGCGTGAGCGAGCCGGCGGAGACGTCGTAGAAGCGGGCGATCAGCTTGGCGAACGTGGACTTCCCGGCGCCGGTCTGGCCCACCAGCGCCACGGTCTGGCCGGCCGGGATGTGCAGGTCCATGGTCGGGATGATGACCGGGCCGTCGCCGTAGCGAAATTCCACGCCGTTGAAGTCGATGGTTCCCTTGGCATCGTGCAGGGCCACCGGATTCTTCGGCGGGCGGACGGTCGGGACCTCCTCGAGCAGCCCGGAGACCTTCTCCAGCGCCGCCTGGGCGCTCTGGAAGGAGTTGTAGAACATGGCCATCTGGTCCACCGGCTGGAAGAAGCGCTTGGTGGACAGGATCAGGGCCAGCAGCACACCGACGGCGAGCTCCCCGCCGAGCACGCGGAAGCCGCCGAGGAGCAGGACGACGGCGACGCAGACGTTGCCGATCAGCACCAGGCCGGGCTGGAAGATGCCGTTGAGGTTGATCGAGCGGACCGTGACCTTGCGGTAGTCCTCGGAGAGGTCGGCGTAGCGTGCGGCGTTTTCGCGTTCCTTGCGGAAGGCCTTGACCGCGCGGATGCCGGTCATGGTTTCGACGAAGTGCACGATCAGCCGGGCCGAGACGACGCGGGATTCGCGGAACGCGATCTGGGAGTGCTTCTGGTACCAGCGGGCCAGGAAGTACATCGGCACGCCGGCGGCCAGGACCAGGAGCCCGCTGCGCCAGTCGAGCGCGAACACCGTCACGGCCGTGAACACCATAAACAGCATCCCCGAGGCCAGCGAGCTGACCCCGGAGTCCAGGAGTTCGCGCAGCGCCTCCAGATCCGAGGTCTGCCGGGCGATGATGCGCCCCGAGGTGTACTTCTCGTGGAATTCCAGGCTCAGCCGCTGGGTGTGCCGGAACACCCGGACGCGCAGGTCCAGCAGCATCGCCTGGCTCAGCCGCGCCGTCGACGTCACGTACAGGGCCGTGAGGCACGCCGTCGCGACGGCGGCGGCCAGGTACGCGACGCCGGTCAGCAGCAGCGGGAGGTTGTCGCCGGCGCTCAGGGCGGGCAGGGCCCGGTCGATGCCGAAAGCGATCAGCACGGGCCCGGCGACCCGCGCCGCCTGAGACAGCACGACGGCGGCAATGGTCAGCCAGAACCGCCGGCGGACCGGGCGGATGAGCGAGCCCAGCAGGGCCAGGGAGCGGCGCCGGACGGTCTTGCTTTCGCTCTTGGTCAGGTGCGCGTTGTCCTCGTTCGCGGTGCCGAAGGTTGCGCTGCTCATCGGGAAACCTCCTCGGCGTTGAACCCTGACAGTTCGGAGTCCAGCAGATCGGAGTCCAGGTCCCGCGGTTCCGGGTCGAGGCTGGCGATTACGTGGCGGTAGTGCCGGTTCTCCGCGAGCAGTTCCGTGTGGGTGCCGACCGCGGTGATCCGGCCCTCCTGCAGCAGCGCCACCCGGTTCGCCAGCGCCACGGTGGAGGGCCGGTGGGCCACGATCAGGGTCGTGGTGTCGGTGAGCACCTCCCGCAGCCTGGTCTCGACGAGTTCCTCGGTGTGGACATCCAGCGCGGAGAGCGGATCGTCCAGGACCAGGACCTTGGGCCGGGCGGCGATGGCCCGGGCTAGGGCGATGCGCTGCCGCTGCCCGCCGGAGAGGCTAAGCCCCTCCTCGCCGATCAGGGTGTCCAGGCCGTCCGGGAGCGAGTGCGCGAAGTGGGCCTGGGCGACGTCGAGCGCCTCCTCCAGGGCGGCCTCGCGGCGCTCGGCCGGCAGGCCGGCCGGGGCGCCGAGCAGAACGTTGTCGCGGACCGAACTGGAGAACAAGGTGGTGTCCTCAAACGCGACGGCGACCACCGTGCGGAGCTCCTCGACGCTGAACTCGCGCAGGTCCACCCCGTCGATGGTGATGGATCCGTCGGTGACGTCATAAAGCCGGGGGACCAGTTGGAGCAGCGCGCTTTTACCGCTGCCGGTGATGCCGACCAGGGCCATGGTCTCGCCCGGCCGGATGTCCAGGTTGATGTCCTTGAGGATCGGCTTGTCCGGGGCGTCCTCATACGCGAAAGTGGCACTGTTGAAGCTGAGGGCGCCCCTGAGCTCGGCCGGGCGGCGGGACTGTTCGGGGCTGGTGATGGTGTTCGCCGCGTCCATGACCTCGAAGTGCCGGTCCACGGCGGTCTTGGCGGTGAGGGCCATGGCCAGCAGCATGCCGGAGAACTCCACCGGGGTGGCGATCACGGCGGCGGTGGCGAAGAACGCCACCAGGGCGCCGATGCTCAGCTCGCCGGTGGAGGCCAGCATGACGCCGACGACCAGGCCGGCACCGAGGGCCAGCTCGGGCAGGAGGGTGACGACAAGGCTGAAGGTCGCGAGGTGCTTGGCCTTGACGATCTCCGTCTGGCGGAGCTCCTCGGCCTGTTCGTTGAAGTTCTCCAACGCCTCGCGGCTGCGGCCGAAGGCCTTGAGCACGCGGATCCCGTGAACCGATTCCTCGACCGTGGTGGCAAGGTCACCGGCCTGGTCCTGGCTGCGGCGGGCCACCTTGCTGAAGCGGGTGCGGAACCGGAAGCCGTAGATCATGATCGGCACGGCGGCGGCGAGGAAGATCAGCGCCAGCTGCCAGCTCATCGTGAACATCACCACGACGCCGATCACCACGGTCAGGGTGGTCACCACCAGCATGATGGCGCCGAAGGCCATCCAGCGGCGCAGGAAGTTCAGGTCCGTCATGGCCCGGGAGAGCAGCTGCCCGGAGCCCCAGCGGTCGTGGAAGGACACCGTCAGGTCCTGCAGGTGGTCATAGAGGGACACCCGCATCCGCGTCTCGACCGTGGTGGCGGGGTTGATCACGAACTGCCGGCGCAGCGCCACGAGGCAGGCTTCGGCGATACCGAGGCCCAGGATGATGAGGGAGGCGATCCAGACCGCGTCCGCACTGCCGCCGGGCTGGAGGGACTCGTTGACCAGCACGCGCAGCACCTGGGGGATGGTCAGGGCCACGACGCTGGCGAGCAGGGCACAGAGCAGCCCCAGGACGAGCCGCGGAATTATCGGCTTGACGTGGGGGTAGAGGCGGCTGATGGAGGAGAAAAATGAGGTCTGCTTGGCCATGCCTGCTTCTTCAAATGCACGTGCGGATATCTAACGCAACTGGATGTGGTTTCCTGTAGCAACTACCCTAGGCCATCGGGTGACCGCGTTCACATGAAAATGGACAGCATCAGGATCTCGCCCAGTAATTACATTCCGCAATGGGCCGCGGCGCGCCATTCCCCCGCGGGTCATGTCCAGTCCACACCGCGGGAGTGGACATAGACCCATCATGTCCAGCCGCGGAGCCCAGGGGAGGGCATGTCCCGTTGTGGTGGCGGGGCAGCGGGCAGGCTCAGGAACGCGCGGTCAGCGTGAGCAGCACGGCCTCGGGCTTGCAGGCGATGCGGACCGGGGCGAAGCGTGAGGTGCCGATGCCGCCGGAGACGTTCACCGGCGTCGTGCGTCCCTTGCTTCCCCAGTCGTGCAGGCCCCTGGCGCGCCAGGTCGGCAGGTCGCAGTTGGCGACGAGGGCCCCGAAGCCGGGGACGCAGATCTGGCCGCCGTGGGTGTGCCCGGCGAGCAGCAGATCGGCGCCGTCCTCGGTGAAACGGTCCAGGACGCGCTGGTACGGGGCATGGATGACGGCGACCCGCAGGTGCGGTCTGGTGTCCTGGCCCTTGGTTCCCCGGGGCCAGCCGGCGTACCGTTCGAGGCCCAGATGCGGATCGTCGACGCCGGAAAAGTCAACGCGCAGGCCCCGGATCACGAGCGACTGGCAGCGGTTGGTCAGGTCCACCCAGCCGCCCATCCCGAAGCCGGCGCGGAGCCGCGGCCAGTCCAGCTTGGCCGGGTCCTTGGGTTTGGCGGACGGCCCGAGGAAGTACGACGCCGGGTTCTTCAGCCGCGGCGCGAAGTAGTCGTTGGAGCCGGGAACGAAGACGCCGGGGAACTTCATCAGCGGGCGCAGCGATGCCAGCAGGGGGTCCACCGCCTTGACATGGCTGAGGTTGTCACCGGTGTTTACCACCAGATCCGGCTCCAGGGCCGCCAGCGAGGACAGCCATTCGGCCTTCAGGTGCTGGCCGGGAACGAAGTGGATGTCGCTGACGTGCAGCACCCGGATGGGCCCGAAGCCGGCCGGGAGGATCGGCAGGGTCTCTTCGCGCAGCACAAACTGTTTCGTCTCCCACAGCCCGTACCCGGCAGCCGCGGCACCGGCCACGGCCCCCGCGGCGGCGGTGACGGCAAAGCCGCGCCCGATGCTCCGGGCGCGGCTTGCCAGCGAGTCAAGCCCGGTCACGGGTTGGGCTCGTCTTCCTTCTTATCCTGGCCCGGCGGAGCGGGCTCACTCGGCGCCGGGCTCGCCGGTGCGGAGCTGGACGGCGCCGGCGTCGCCCGGGTGGACTGCCTGGGTGTCGGTGCCGGACCGGTCACCAGGCTCGACGGCGGGGCCGTGAACGGGTCGGTGCCATAGCCCGGTGCCACCTGGGTCATGTAGTTCGAGAACTGCGGGCCCGCGATCATGTAGCCGTCGATGGCCTTGTAGAACTGGCCGTTGAGGGTCAGGTTGCGTCCCGGCCGGTCCTGGCCGCCCAGCGCGTCGCCGAACCAGGAAGCCGTCGCCAGGCCGCTGGTGTAGCCGACCACCCAGGTGGAGTTGTTGGGGTCGTTGGTGCCGGTCTTGGCGGCGATCGGGAAGCTGGTCCGGGTCGAGATCCGCGGCTTGATTAGCGAGCCGGAGCCGCGGTTGAGGACCTCCTGCAACGCGTAGCTCACGCCGCGGGCAACCTCGGGTTTGATCGCGTCGCGGCAGTTCGTGGCCTGGGCCGGCAGTTGGGCGCCGGCGGCGTCCGTCACCGATTCGATGGCGATCGGCTGGCAGTACTTCCCGTTGTTCGCGAAGGTGGCGAACGCGCTGGCCATGGTCAGCGGCGAGGTCTGGGTGGCGCCGATCAGGTTGGACAGGCGGGTCATCGGGACGGGCTCGTTGGTCTGGCCGGCGTGGATTCCCGCGGCGTCAACGATCTTTTGGATGCCGCAGAGGTCGACCTGCGCCGCCGTCGCGAAGGTCATGGTGTTGATCGAGTTCGCCAGGCCGTCGACGACGCTCATGTTCTTGTAGTAGCCGTCTTCGGCGTTCTGCAGGTCATCCGCCGCGCCCAGGCCCTTCTGGGCCGTGTTGTAGGCGCCGTCCACGCGGGTGGGGCAGGTGTTCTTCCACCGGTAGTTCAGCGGGTACCGGCGCACGGAGCCGTTGAGGACCTGGTTCATGGACTTGCCCTCGTCGAGCCACTGCGCGAAGGTGAACGGTTTCATCGTGGAACCGGGCTGGAAACCGCCCAAGCCGCCGAGGTCGTTTCCCTGGGCGTCGCGCATGTCCACGTTGAAGTTGATGACGTTGTTGAACTTGCCTTCGGCCTCCAGGAACTGCGTGTTCTGGGCCATCGAGATGATTTTGCCGGAGCCCGGCTGCACGGAGACCAGCGAGGCGCCCCACTTGTCCGGGTTCTCCCCGGCGGAGCCCTCCACCTGGCCCTGCGCCACGGCCTGGGCGTTCGGGTCCAGCGTGGTCTTGATGGTCAGGCCGCCCCGGAAGACCTTCCGCTCGCGTTCCTTGGCGTCGGCGCCGTAGGCCGGGTTGTTCAGCATCAGGTGCAGCACGTAGTCGCAGAAGTACGGGGCCGTCGACGAGTAGGCGCAGCCCTGGCGCGCCGGCGTGACCTTGGTTTCCACCGGGGTGGCCACGGCGGCGTCGTAGTCGGCCTGCTGGATCTTGCCCTGGGTCAGCATGGACTCGAGCACCAGGTCGCGGCGGGCCTGGGCGTTCTCCGGGTTGTTGATCGGGTCGAAGAACGAGGGGCTGTTGACGAGGCCGGCCAGCAGCGCGGCCTGCGGCAGGGTCAGGTCCTTGGCGGAGCTGCTGAAGAAGAATTTGGAGGCGGCCTCGATGCCATAGGCATCGCGGTTGAAGAACACGATGTTGAGGTAGCCCTCAAGGATCTGCTCCTTGGTGAACTTCTTCTCCAGCGCGATGGCGAGCTTCATTTCCCGCAGCTTGTCGCCGACGCCCTTGTTCACGCCGTTCAGCAGGACCTGGTCGCTCTTGCCCTCGGCCTCGAGGGAGGAGTTGATGACGTTGTTCACGTACTGCTGGGTGATGGTCGACGCGCCCTGGCGGTTGCCGCGGGCGGTGCTGACGAGGGCGCGCATGATGCCGGTGGTGTCCACGCCGCCGTGCTCGTAGAAGCGGCTGTCCTCGATGGCGATGACGGCGTCCTTGACGTACGGCGACATCTGGTCGAGGGAGACCCGGGTGCGGTTCTCGGCGTACAGGTTGGCGATCACGCTGCCGTCGGAGGCCAGGATCGACGTCGACTGGCTCGGAGGGTCGACCTGCAGTTCGGCCGGCAGCGTCTCGAAGAACTTGATCGATCCGCTGGCCGAGCTGCCGGTGACGGCGGCCGCAGGGACCAGCAGTCCCGCCACCAGGACGCCACAAATGGCGCTCACGCCCAGGAAAAGAAAGATCTTTCCGAGGGTGGTGGCCGTGTCAAATAAAGGGTTCTTACCAGTCGCCATGTTTTCCACTTTACCGGCAAGGACTAGGCTTTAGCTCATGACCAAATGGGAGTACGCCACGATTCCGCTCATTATCCACGCCACAAAGCAGATTTTGGACCAGTGGGGTGACGACGGCTGGGAGCTTGTCCAGGTTGTCCCCGGCCCCGAAGGAAACGGCCTGGTTGCCTACCTGAAGCGGGAGAAGCAGTAGTCATGAGCACCCCCGCATCGGCCGCCCCGGGCGGCTCCGCCGTCCCCGGAACACCGGCGGACGGCACCGCGGCGGCGGGCGCGCCGTCCGCCGTCGAGCAGCGCCTGGCCGAGCTGGGCCTGACCCTGCCGGAGGTGGCCGCCCCGGTTGCCGACTATGTCCCCGCTGTGATTTCCGGCAACCACGTCTACACCTCCGGCCAGCTGCCGTTCATCAACGGCAAGCTCGAAGCCACCGGCAAGGTTTCCTCCGGCGCCGAGGGCGCCTCGGACGAGGCCACGGTCTCGCCGGAAGCCGCGAAGCAGTACGCCGCGGTGTGCGCGGTCAACGCCCTGGCCGCCGTCAAGAGCGTCATCGGGGACCTGGACCGCATCACCCGGATCGTCAAGGTTGTCGGCTTCGTCTCCTCCGACCCGTCGTTCACCGGCCAGCCGGGTGTCATCAACGGCGCGTCCGAACTGCTCGGCCGGGTCCTCGGCGACGCCGGCCAGCACGCACGCTCCGCCGTCGGCGTTGCGGTACTGCCCCTCGACTCCCCGGTTGAAGTCGAACTCATCGCCGAATTCGCCTAGCGGCCAGGTCAGTTTCCCGTGCCCCAGTTAGCCCGACGCCTGTTTGCCCTTCCCCCGGATCTTGAGGGGGCGGCCCGCAGCTGGCTTGAACACGGCGAACGGACCCCCCGCGCGGCCCGGTTCGCGTCCTCGGTGGTGCTCCTGCGCGACTCGCCCACGGGTCTGGAGACCTGGCTGGGGTACCGGCCCGGATCCTCGCCGCTGGGTGTGCTCGCCTTTCCGGGCGGGTCGCTGGAGGCCTCCGACGACGACGCCGTCGGCTGGCTGGGCCCCTCGCCGCAGCATTGGGCCGAGCAGATGGGGACGGCCGACATCGGCCTGGCGCGCCGCCATGTGGTGGGCGCCATCCGCGAGCTGTTCGAGGAAACCGGCGTCCTGCTGGCCGGACCGGACCTGTCCACCACGGTGGAGGCAACGTCGAGCGCCGAGTGGATGCGGGCCCGGGTGGCCGTGGCGGAGCAGGAGAAGTCCTTCACGGACGTGCTCGCCAAACGCGGCCTCTCGGTGCGGACGGACCTGCTCAAGCCCCTGGTCAACTGGCTCAGCCCGGACTTCGCGCACCGCCGCTTCAACACCCGTTATTTCGCGGCCACGGTGCCGATGAACCAGCAGCCGTCGCTGCTGGCCAGCAAGGGCGTCTGGGGCCGCTGGGTGTGCGCCGGCAAGGTCATCGAGGAACGGAACACGTCCGCGCTCGGCGATGAGGTGGGCCAGGAGAACGCGGTCGGGCGCACCCTTGGCCAGCTGCTGGTGCCCGGCTCGGAGATCATGCTCGAGAAAATGGCCGCCGCGAACGGCTGCATCGCCTACCTGAGCTACAAACGCAAGGCCCACGTGTACCAGCCGAAGCTCGTCGAGGAAGACGGCCAGCTCATGCTCGAGGTCGAGGCGGCCAAGACCGTCGCCGGAGACCCCCAGCGCGAACGCTGACCCCGCCCGCGGCTGGACATGTCCCCTGCTCGGCCCGACCGCGGTTGGACATGTCCCCTGCTGGGCCGGGTCGGTGGACATGATGGCGTAGTGTCCACCCGCTGTGACCAGGAATGGGCATGTCCCGCGGACCTGGAGCCCAAGATTGAGCGTGCCCTCTGCTCGCCCCGCCCGCGGTTGGACATGTCCCTTGCTGGGCCGGGTCGGTGGACATGAAGGCGTTGTGTGCATGCGCTGTGACCAGGAATGGGCATGTCCCGCGGACCTGGAGCCCAAGAATGAGCGTGCCCTCTGCTCTCCCCGTCCGCGGATGGACATGTCCCCTGCTGGGCCGGGTCGGTGGACATGAAGGCGTTGTGTGCATGCGCTGTGACCAGGAATGGGCATGTCCCGCGGACCTGGAGCCCACCAGTGGGCATGTCCCGCGGGGCGCGCAGCAGGCTTAACCACCGAAAGCCGGCGCCGTTTTCACGCGCCGGCCTTCGGGGTGCTGCCAAACAGGCTTAGCGAGAGCGCTGGCGGAGGCGCTGCATGTCGAGGATGACGACGGCGCGGGCCTCCAGGCGCAGCCAGCCGCGCTGCACGAATTCGGCGAGGGCCTTGTTGACCGTTTCGCGGGAGGCTCCGACCAGCTGGGCCAGTTCTTCCTGCGTGAGTTCGTGGGCCACCAGCACACCGTCGGTAGCGGGACGGCCGAAGCGGTCGGCCAGGTCCAGCAGCGCCTTGGCCACACGGCCGGGCACGTCGGAGAAGACCAGGTCGGACAGCGAATCGTTGGTGCGGCGCAGGCGGCGGGCCAGAGCCTGCAGCAGCTGCGCGGACACCTCCGGGCGGGTGCGCAGCAGGGCGTTGAGGCTCTCATTCTTCAGCCCGGCCAGGCGCGTTTCCGAGACGGCCGTTGCCGTGGCGGTACGCGGGCTCGGATCGAACAGTGCCATTTCGCCGAAGAGCTCGCCCGGGCCGAGGATGGCGAGCAGCGACTCCCGGCCATCCGGGGACGTGCGTCCGAGCTTGACCTTGCCGGAGACGATGAAATAGAGCTGGTCGCCCTGGTCGCCTTCCCGGAATACCGAGGCTCCGCGTGAGAGGTCCACCTCGGTGAGTTCGTCCGTCAGCAGACGGAACGCCTCGTCGTCGAGCGTGGCGAAAAGGGGGGCGCGGCGCAATACCTCGATATCCATGAAATCTCCTGACTAAAACTGTGTCGGCTGGGGCGCTTCAGCCATTGTTTCAGAATTTTCGCGCGTCTGTGACGTACTTGGCACCGAAACGCGCCAAACGTCGTGGCAGGGGGCGGGCGACGGCCGGCTCCGGGGTCCGCCCGCGCGCGGCAAACTCTCAGCCGGCGCCGGTAGAATTGGGGCTTACCTGCCTATAAGGAGCATTGGTGTTCGGCTTGACCATCTTGGACCTCGTGCTGATCGTGACGCTGCTGTCCTACCTGTTCCACGGCCTGCGCAACGGCTTCCTGGTCACCGTCGGAGGCATCGCCGGCTTCGCCGCGGGGGCTGTGGCTGCGTTTGTGTCCGTCCCCATTGTCAGCGGCCTGGTCGAGGACAGCGGCTGGCGCCTCACGGCGATCATTGCCGCCGCCGTGCTGCTGATGGTGCTGGGTCACAGCCTGGGCACCGCCATCGGGCGCCGGATCCGCAGCGTCGTGCGGATCCGCCCGCTCCGGTCCATGGACCGGCTGGCCGGCGGCGGCGTCAACGTGGTGGTCTCCGCGCTGGTCATGTCGATGCTGGCCTTCAGCATCGGGGCGCTCGGCGTGCCCTTCGTTTCCCAGCCGCTGGCCGAGTCCAAGGTGATCCGCTTTATCGACGGCGCGACCCCCGTGCCGCTGAAAACCTCCATGGCCCAGCTGCGCTCCGCCGTAATCGGCGACGGCATCCCGACGCTGTTCGAGGGCATCGGGCAGGGCCAGCCGGTGGCGGTCCCGGATGCCAGCACCGACACGCCCGCCCTGAACCGGGCTGCGGCGTCGGTCCTGAAGATCGCGGGAACCGCCTACCAGTGCGGCCAGAACCAGACCGGAACCGGGTTCGTGGTGTCGCCGGGCCGGGTCGTCACAAACGCCCACGTGGTCGCCGGCGTGCCGGAACCGGTCGTGGAGATTCCCGGCGGCGGGGCCCTGCCCGGGCGGGTGGTGTACTTCGACGCCCAGCACGACCTCGCCGTGGTGGCCGTGGACGGGCTGCGTTCCGCCCCGCTGGCGCTCAGTTCCGACCTGCCGGCCGGCAGTCCGGCGGCGTTTTCCGGTTACCCGCATGGCGGCCCGTTCCAGTCCAGGCCCGCCACGGTGCAGGACATTGCGACCGTGCTGGTCCCGGACATCTACGGCAACAACCCCGCGCCGGAGGACGTGTACCGGATTGCCGGGAACGTCCAGCCCGGCAACTCGGGAGGCCCGCTGCTGACCACCGACGGCCAGGTGGCGGGGGTAATTTTTGCAAAGGCCACGGGCGAATCCTCGCTCGGCTATGCCATCACGATGACGGATCTGGGACCGGTGGCCGCCCAGGCGCCGGGTCTGGGCGCTGCTGTCTCCCCGGGCCAGTGCATCCAAAACTAGCGGTGCATCCCGAACCAACAGTGCATCCAGCAGCGGCCGCAGCCGAAGTCCGGGCCTCAGCCCGCTAAAGCCATTCCAGGCTCTGGCCGTGTGGGCCGGTGATCGCCGCGGGCTTGCCGTTGTGCAGCAGCAGGAAGCGGCCGCGGAGCCGGGCCTCGTCCATTTCGGGGACCACGCTGGAGCCGTCCGCCTGAATGATCACAGTGTGCCCTTCGTTGGACAGCCAATGGCAGCCGCGTTCGACGGCGAGCCGCGCCATGGCGGCCCGGAACCGGTCCCGCGCCTCCGCGTCGAGGTAGGCCATTACGGCGCTGTGGAAGACCACCAGCGTGGCGTCCGACGGCGCCCGCGCCGCCAGGGCAGGGAGCTGGTCGTTGAGGTCACCAGCCACGAGGAGGGGCGGCTCCGTCTGGGCGATCGCGATCGCCCGGCGCAGCCGTTCGCGGCGGAAGTCCTGCTCGGGCCAGATCAGCGCTTCGAGCCAGGCGACGTCGTCGGGGTTCCTGACATCGATCGGATTAAGGTCGATCCCGGCCCGCCACACCACCTGCGGGAGTTCCGCCGGGAGCGGGACCGGCCCGGTGACGGCGCAACCCAGGACCGGGTAACTTCCGGGGGCGGCGCCGACCGGGGCCAGCCGCGTGAGCCCGGGACCGGCGTCGTACTCATAGCCGTAGCGGTCCGGATAAAGGGCGAGCCCGGCCGAGGCCCCGACCTCGAGGAGCGCGAGCGGGCGTCCGCCGGCGGCGGCGATCTGCGCCAGGGACGGCAGCAGGGTGGCGCAGCGCCCGGCCTCATTCGTCTGGGTGGCGCGGCTGAGCACGATCCGCGAGACGTCGTCCCAGTGTGCGTCCAGGAACTCCCGGAAGTCCGGGTAGGGGCTGATCCGCGCGCCGAGGAAGCGGGCGGCCGCGAGCATCAGCAGCGGCTGGCGCTTGTTGTACGGCCACTCGTCGATCCGCCGGAGCAGCTCCGGGTCCTCCGCGATGCCCACCGACCATTCGGCGTAGCAGTCGGAGTTGCCAGGCGCGTCGACGGTGCCGAAGTGCCGGTACCACTGCGCCGTGGCGGACTCCGCACTGCCCGGATGACCGGCGGCCGGTGTCCCGGAACGAGAGCCGGTACTGCCGGGATCAACGGGGGACATGCTCAGCCCCGGCTGGCCTGCAGCCCGGCCAGGTACTCGACGGCGAACCGGTAGCCCAGGATCCCTGCCCCGGCGATCACGGCCTTGCTGATGTCCGAGAGGTAGGAATGGTGCCGGAACGCCTCGCGGGCGTGGACGTTCGTGATGTGGACCTCGACGGCGGGCAGCTGCACCGCGGAGATGGCGTCCCGGATGGCGACCGAGGTGTGCGTGTACGCGCCGGCGTTGATGACGATGCCGACGGCCTTGCCGCGGGCGGCATGGATGGCGTCCACCAGGGCACCCTCATGGTTCGACTGGAAGCACTCGACGTCGAGACCGTGCGCCGCGCCGGTGTCCTTGGCGAGCTGTTCGACGTCGGCCAGGGTGGCGGTACCGTATTTCTCGGGCTCGCGGGTGCCGAGCAGGTTCAGGTTGGGTCCGTTGAGGACCAGGATGGTGCCGCGGCCGGCGCCGGCGGGGGTGGCTTCGCTCATGCCTGCCAATGTATCGCGTTGCGTTGCGGGCCGCCGCCCCGGCGGCGGAAACGGCCCCCGGATGACCAACCCGGGAAAGGGTGGACCGGCCCGCCGGCTCTGGCCCGCACCGGCCCGCCTGCCTAAACTGAAAGGACCATCGTGCGGAGTTTTCCCGTACCGGTCAGCCCGCGCGGAAAGCCCGATTTCGGAGCACATCATGCGCAACATTCATGCAGGAAAATCAATCCGCCGGGCCGCCATGGGCATCCTCGCCCTTGCGGCGTTCCTCGTGCCGGCGCCCCTGGCCACCGCCGCCCGAGCGGACCGGGACGACCGGACCGCGGTGATCAGGCTCCCCGGCGCCACCGGCTCTGAAGGCATTGCCGCGGGGGAGGGCCGCACGTTTTTCGCCGGCGACCTGCCCAACGGGAACATCTTCCGGGGAGACATCGACAAAGGCACGGCAAAACTGTTCATCACGGCGCCGGAGGGCCGGGCAGCCGTGGGTATGAAGGTCGACCGGGATAACGACCTGCTCTTCGTCGCCGGCGGTGGCACCGGCCAGGCCTATGTCTATGACCTGGAGACGAAGAAAACCGTGAAGGTCTACGATCTGGCGCCGGCCGGTGCCAGTTTCATCAACGACGTCGCCCTGACCCCCGACGGCGCGTGGTTCACCAACTCCCGCGCCGGTGAGCTCTACCGGGTCCCGATCGACCGCGACGGGACACCGGGCGAGGCCCGGACGCTGGCGCTGGACGCGCCCGCCGGCACTGTGGATGAGGGGTTCAACCTCAACGGCATCGCCGCCGCCGACGATCGGCTGATCGTCGCCCACACGGGCCGTGCTGCCCTGTACAGCGTGGACCCGGACGACGGATCGAACCGGCTGATCGAGGTCACCGGCTCCTCCGGGGCCCCGGTCACCGTGCCGAACGTCGACGGCATCGTTTTCCGTGAGAACATCCTCTGGGCCGTGCAGAACTTCAGCAACCAGGTCAGCCGGATCGAGCTGAACGGCTCGCTGCGCAGGGGCGAGGTGCAGGAGGTCATCACCAGCAAGAACTTCGACGTCCCGACGACGGCGGCGCTGTTCGGCAATACCCTCGCCCTGGTCAACGCGAAATTCGCCACCCCCGCGGCAACCAGCTTCGAGGTGGTCCTGGTCCGGGCCTGCTCCGGCGGCTGAGGTCCCGGGTTGAGCGGCGGCGGCGCGAATCCCTAGCGCGTCGCGAGCCGCTCAATCCGGCGCAGCGCCACGGCGCACACCGGAAGGTAGGCCGGTGCCCACCACGGGACCGTGAACGTGACGAGGCAGCCGCCGTCCCGCGGAACGACGCGGTGGCCGGTGGCCGGGATCCCCGCGACGGACCAGGCCCAGTAGCGTCCGGGCTCAAACGCCGTCACGGTGTACGGCAGCGCCGCGCCCAGGACGGTGCGGACCCTGCCGCGGCTGCCCGGCGCCAGCCCCCCGGCTGCGGGACCGGCTGCCGGGCCGGCCGATGGTCCGGCCGGTGGCCCGGCGGGGATTCCGGCCGCGGCCGGCTCCACGCCGGTGATCGAGGGCCCCCAGACCGGCCACGTCCCGGTGTCCGTGAGCAGCGCCCAGACATCCTCCGCGGACGCGGCGATCCGGCGCGATACGGAGAGGGTCACCGGGGCCGTCCGAGAATGGCGAGGGCGGCGCGGTGGCCGCTGACGAGCGCACCGTTTATGGACGCCGTCTCCCGGTGGTCCCCGCAGATGACCAGCCCGGACCTGTCCTCCATCGGCTGCCCGAACCGCAGCGGCGGCGGCTGCTGGGGCAGGGCCTGCGGAACTTCATGCCTCGCCACCAGCTCCCAGCCGGACGTGGAGGAGCCGAAAAGGTCCGCCGCGTGGCGGAGGACGTCGTCGTCCGTTGGGACCGGCCGGCCCGGGCCCAGCAGTGCGGAGGTCTGAATCAGATGCCGCCCGGCGGGGGCGTAGCTCGGTGCCGCGTTGGAGATGACGGCCGCGTTGACCAGCGGCCCGCCCGGGTGCGCGCGGCCATCGACGTGGAGCATGTCCACCCCAGTGGGGGCCGCGTCGGCAGCGAACCAGTGCGTAAGCACTCCCTTCATGGCTGGCACGGCGCCGCCGGACAGCCTGGCGGCGTTGACCGGATCAGCGGCGAGGACCACGTGGCGGGCCCGGAGCCGGGAATCCGAGGCGGTGACCAGGGCCGCGTCCCCGTCCGGAGTGATCGACTCCACCCGGGTCGACGTGCGGACCGGGGTGGTAAGGGTGTCCGCCAGCTGCCGGGGGAGGGCCTGCATACCATCGCGCGGCAGCCCTGGCACCCCGGCCGCAAAGACCCGCACCAGCTGCAGCGCGAAGTCGTTGGAAGTGCTGCCCTCGTCTTCCAGCAGGACCCCGGCGAGGAACTGGTCCACGGCCCGGCGGAGCTCGCCCGTGGCTCCGGCCCGGTCCAGGGCCCGCCGCAGCGGAGCGTCGCTGCCGGGATGCCGCCGATGGCCGGCGAACGCCGGAGCGGCCCACCGCAGCAGCCCCGCGGCAGACCGCGGGTGCAGCAGCCCGCTGCGCAGGGTCTGCAGGATCAGGCCGGGCTCGCGCACGGGATGGGCGAGGACGGCGAGGGTGTCCTGGCGGCGGACCCGGAGGCCCGCGCCGAATGCCTGGAGCGCCAGGGCCTCGACGTCGACCCAGCGGCGGACCGCCGGGTAGACGGGATTCAGCACCTGAAACCCGCGGTCCACCAGGAAGCCGTCGACCCGGTCGGTCCGGATCCGGCCACCGACATCGTCCGAGGCCTCCCACACCTGCACCTCGCGCCCGGCGGCCTGCAGCTCCCGGGCGCACTGCAGCCCGGCCAGGCCGGCGCCGACCACCAGGACGTCACACGCATCCGTCATCGCTGCGATGTCCTGCCTTGGCCGGCCCGGAGCGGGTGCCTGCTCACTTTCTCAGCGACTGCGCGATCTGGGCCATCACGGTGTTGTCGGCCAGGGTGGAGGCGTCGCCGACTTCGCGGCCTTCGGCGACGTCCTTGAGCAGGCGGCGCATGATCTTGCCCGAACGCGTCTTGGGCAGTTCGGGCACCACGAGGATGATCTTGGGCTTGGCGATCGGCCCGATCTCCTTGCTGACGTGGTTCCGGAGCTCCTGGACGATCGCGTCCCCGGTGTCCACGGCATCCCCGCGGAGGATGACGAAGGCGACGACCGACTGGCCGGTGGTTTCGTCCGCGGCGCCCACGACGGCGGCCTCCGCCACTGCCGGGTGGGAGACCAGGGCGGACTCGATCTCGGCGGTGGAGAGCCGGTGGCCGGAAATGTTCATCACGTCATCGACCCGGCCGAGCAGCCAGATGTCGCCGTCGTCGTCCTTCTTGGCGCCGTCCCCGGCGAAGTACATGGTCTCGAAGCGGGACCAGTAGGTTTCCTTGAAGCGCTCCGGGTCGCCCCAGATGCCGCGCAGCATGGCCGGCCAGGGTTCGCGGATCACCAGGAACCCGCCGTGGCCGTTGGGCACGGACTCGCCGAGTTCGTCCACGACATCCACGGCGATGCCGGGAAGCGGGACCTGGGCGGAGCCGGGCTTGGTGGCTGTGACGCCGGGCAGCGGCGCGATCATCTGCGCGCCGGTTTCGGTCTGCCACCAGGTGTCCACGATCGGGGCCGGGTTTTCCTTGCGCTCCCCGTTCTTGCCGGCGTTGCCGCCGATGACCTCGCGGTACCACATCCACGCTTCGGGGTTGATGGGTTCCCCGACGGAGCCCAGGACGCGGATCGAGGAGAGGTCCGACTTCGCCGGGATCTCCTTGCCCCACTTCATGAACGTCCGGATGGCGGTGGGGGCGGTGTAGAGGATGGAGACCTTGTACTTCTCCACGATCTCCCACCAGCGGCCCTGGTGCGGGGAGTCCGGGGTGCCTTCGTAAATGACCTGGGTGGCGCCATTGATGAGCGGGGCGTAGGCGACGTAGGAGTGCCCGGTGATCCAGCCGACGTCGGCCGTGCACCAGTAGACATCGGTTTCCGGCTTCAGGTCGAAGACGGCCTTGTGCGTGTAGGCGCCCTGGGCGAGGTAGCCGCCGGTGGTGTGCAGGATGCCCTTGGGCTTGCCGGTGGTGCCGGAGGTGTACAGGATGAAGAGCGGGTGCTCCGCGTCATGCCCGACGGCGGTGTGCTCGCCGGAGGCGGTCCCGACCGTGTCCTCCCACCAGTGGTCGCGGCCGTCGTGCCAGTCGACGTCCTGGCCATTGCGCTTGACGACGACGACGTTCTGCACGGTGTGGCCCTCGCCGGACAGGGCCTCGTCGACGGCGGGCTTGAGCGCGCTGGGCTTGCCGCGGCGGTAGGTGCCGTCCGCGGTGACGACCAGCTTGGCTTCGGCGTCGTCGATCCTGGAGCGGAGCGCCTCGGCGGAGAAACCGCCGAACACCACGGAGTGGATGGCGCCGATCCGGGCGCAGGCCAGCAGCGTGATGACGGCCTCGGGAATCATCGGCAGGTAGACGGCCACGCGGTCGCCCTTGGCGACGCCGAGGGACTCGAAGGCGTTGGCGGCCCGCTTGACCTCGTCGGTGAGCTGGGCGTACGTGTAGCTGCGGGTATCGCCCGGTTCGCCCTCGAAGTAGATGGCGACGCGGTCCCCGTGGCCGGCCTCGACGTGGCGATCCAGCGCGTTGTAGGCCGCGTTGATCTCGCCCCCGACGAACCACTTGGCGAAGGGCGGCGTGGACCAGTCCAGGGCCTGGCTGAAGTCTTTGCTCCAGCTCAGCAGCTCGCGGGCCTGCTTCGCCCAGAAGGCGGGCCGGTCGGCGTCGGCCTCGGCATAATCCGCGGCGGTGACCACCGCGTTGGCGGCGAACTCGGGGGAGGGGGCGAACTTGCGGTTCTCCTGCGACAGGTTTTCGAAGGCGTCGCCTTGGGGCGACTGCGTTGTCGTAGAGCCGGGGGTCTGCTGGGACATGGTGAACCTCATCATTCATCGATCCGTGCTGCGCGGGGACACCCGTTCCGCCGCAGCGCCGGGCCGCTTGCGCGTCATCGGGCGTCGGCTGGTCACGGGCGTGCCGCAAAGAGCTGTTCCGAAATACACAATAACGCCTACGCCGTCCCCAACGTGGGCCGCGTCACACAGTGAACCGTGAGCGGTGTTTGTTATGCGACGAATGGAGGTCCGGCGGCCTCAGCGGCCTCGGTGCGGCACGGTTTCCTACCGCCGTCCCCGGCTTGTCAGCTAGTGATCGGCGAGCCACTTGACTAGGCTGAGATGGAATTGTGACATCCGATGGAGGCGACGGGACCGCTCGCGGTCCCGGCATGGCCTGCCGTTAGGCGGCGCTGCCCAGAGTGCCGCCATGCTAAGGAGAACCGAATGAACGAGCAAACAAACGGGCAGCTCAAGCCGCCCGCCCAAAGCCAGGGCAACGGCGGCGCGGACCGGACCGGCGGCTTCGGGGAAGCACCCCGTTTCACGGTGGACAAGGCGAGCGGGAAGACGGCCGGCAGGAAGAACCAGGCGGTCCTAGGCCCGTTCACCATCCGTGATCTCGCGGTGTTCGGCTCGACACTGATTCTCTTTGTGGCCTCGTTGATCCCGATGTTTGCCGTCCGCTACAACCTATGGAACCTGGGCAGCCTGTTCTTCCTGGGCCTCGGGATCCTGCTGCCGGTGATTGTTACCGCACTGTTTGTTGGGCGCCGGGTCAGCCCCGGAACGAAGATCCGCATCGGCTCCCTGTCGGTGGACCAGTTCGGCTCTGTGGTGGCATCCTTCGCTGTCGCGTTCTTCTTCCTGGCCGTCGCGGGCGCCTATGTCCCGAGCATGCTGCTGGCCCTCGTCGGCGCCCTCGGGCTCTTCGCGGCCACCGTGCTGGGCCGCCTGATTCCCATCTTCGCCGGGGACTTCCTGGACCGCGCAGAAATCCCCGCCCATATCGTGGCCCGCGAGTCGGCGGTCCCCGTCCGCAAGCCGCGTGCCCCCAAGGCGCCGAAAGAGGCCAAGGACGAGACCGCCCCGAAGGCCGCCGGCACCAGCGCCGTCGCCGGCTGGGCGAAACGGATGACGCCGGGCAAGCTGTCCGGCGCCTCCGGCGCCACTGCCGCCGGCGCTGCCGGAGCAGCCGGAACAGCCGCCGCAACGGGCGCAGCAACTTCGGGCCCGGCAACCGGCGGCACTGCTGCCGTCCGCCCCGCGGCCGCGACGCCGGCCGCGGCCCAGGGAGCACCGGCCCAGGAAGCGCCTGCCCGGGCCGCCACGCCCACCCCGGTCGTCAGCTCCCCGGAAACCCAGGTCGCGGGCGTTGTGCCCGCCGCGACCGCAACGAAGCCGTCCGCGGCCGAGCAGACCCAGGCCGCCGTCGCGACCCCTGGCGCCACGGCCCCTGCGGAACAGCAGCCCAAGGAAGTCCGGGCCACGTCGGAGGCCGAGGAAACCCGGGCCGCCGAGGTCCCCATCACGTCAGGCAACAGTGCCCCCACCACGGTGAACCCGCAGGTGCGCCAGCAGGAACCGATCGGTGCCACCGTCGACCCGGCAAGCCGCCCCGAGGAACATGAGGTCCAGGTCGTCCACGAGGCCTTCTGGTTCGCCGTCGCCCAGCCCCGCACCGCCGTGGACGAGCACAGCGGCGTCGCAGCCTTCGTAATCGAACCCGGCGGCTGGGTGCTCGCCCTGGAGGACCGGGGCCACGAGTTCCTGGTCCAGCACACCGATGGCCGTGTGGGCGTGCTCCGCGACCTCAGCAACATCGAACGCGGTTAGCCAGCCCCCGTGTCCAGCGAGTCCAGCAATCCTGTGCGCGGCAGCGCCGGGGCCGACCCCGCAAGCGCGGGACCGAAGAGTCCCGGCACCAAGGGCGCGGGCACCAAGGGCGCGGGCCCGAAGGGCGGGCGCCCGAAGCGCGCCGGCGCCCTTCGGGCCGCGGGGGAGTCACTGCTGGGATTGAAGCGGCGCGCCCGCCGGATCAACAAGGCCCTGGCGGAACAGTATCCCTACGCCCACGCGGAACTCGACTTCCGCAGCCCGTTCGAGCTGGTGGTGGCCACGGTGCTGTCGGCGCAGACCACCGACGTCACGGTCAACCAGATCACGCCCCTGCTGTTCGCCCGGTACCCGGACGCGCGGAGCATGGCGGAAGCGGACCCGGCCGAGCTGGAGGCCATCATCAAGCCGACCGGGTTCTTCCGCGCCAAGACCCGGAACCTGATGGCGCTGTGCAACCGGCTCGTGGATGAGTACGACGGCGAGGTGCCGGGCCGGCTGGATGACCTGGTGACGCTGCCCGGCGTCGGGCGGAAAACCGCGAATGTGGTGCTCGGCAACGCGTTCGGCGTCCCCGGAATCACGGTGGACACCCATTTCGGCCGACTCGCCCGGCGGTTCGGCTGGACCGAGTCCGAGGACCCGGTACGGATCGAGTTCGACGTCGCGGAACTATTCGAGCCCCGGGACTGGACCATGCTCTCGCACCGGGTGGTGTTCCACGGCCGGCGCGTGTGCCATTCCCGCAAGCCGGCCTGCGGCGCCTGCGCCGTCGCGAACTGGTGCCCGAGCTACGGGATGGGGGAGACGGACCCGGAGAAGGCGAAGAAGCTGCTGAAGTACGAGCTGGCCCCGGGGCAGGAGGAGCTGCTCTCGAAGCTCCTCGCAGAGACGCACCGTGCCGCCGAAATCCGGATGGATTCCCAGAGGAAGCCGCTGTGACGGCCCGCCAGGACCTCATCGATCTGGTCGCCGCGGTGGAGGCCGGCACCGCGCCGTCCGCCGACCCGCGCTGGCGGGAACTCGTCGTCGAGCCCGGCGAACGGGTCCGCCGGGCGGCGGTGCTGATGCTCTTCGGCTCCCTCGACAACGTCCCGGCGAGCTCGGTCAAGCAGCTCGCGCCGGCCGATCTCGATGTCCTCCTGCTGCAGCGCGCCCAGACCCTGGATGATCATCCGGGCCAGGTTGCGTTCCCGGGCGGCGGCATCGACCCGGGTGAATCCGTGGTCGGCGCCGCCCTGCGGGAAGCGGAAGAGGAAACCGGCCTGGATCCGGCCGGGGTCGAGGTCCTCGGTGTGATGCCGGAACTGGCTCTTCCCCGCGGGAACTTCCTGGTCACCCCGGTCCTGGGCTGGTGGGCGTCCCAGTCGCCCGTGCGGGTGGTGGATTACGGCGAGTCCGCCCAGGTCTTCCGGGTTCCGGTCCGGGACCTGCTGGATCCGGACAACCGCGTCATGGCGACGGTGACCCGGGTGGGACAGACGTTCCAGAGCCCCGCGTTTACCGTCAACGAGGTCGTGGTCTGGGGCTTCACCGGGATGATTCTCAACCAGCTCTTCGACCAGCTGGGGTGGGCGGTGCCCTGGGACCGCACGAGCCTGCTCGACGTCGACACGTGGAGCAGGCTCGACGGCTGAGGCGGACCCTAGCTGGGCGCCAGCCTGGCCCCGTGGCCCGTGGTGACCTTTGGGGGAACAGACTTGCTGCGGGGCTGGGACTTGTCGACGATCAGCCCGGTGGCGGCATTCTCCCGCACGGCGTTGATGCCCGCGGCTGCGCCCTTGATCGTGTTGAACAGTGGTGAAACGGCGACCACCGTGCCGTCGGATGCTGTCAGCTTGAAGAAATACTTCTTCCCGCCGGCCTCGGCGATCTCAAAAATGCCAGCCAAAGTGCTGCCTCCCAATAATATGCGTCGTTGCATAGCCGGCGGATTGTCGGATCAATGACCGGCTCTTTCGAGGGTAACTGGCGTCACACACGGTGCACAATTCTACCGACGGGTAAGTTACGGCGGGCGGCCCCGCGTGATTATTTGGCGTTGTCGTAGGAGTCCACGACCGCGATGCTGACCGGGAATTCCACCGGGATCCTGCCGAACAGCAGTTCCTTGGCCGCGTTCGCGGCTTCCTCGATGGCCCGGATGCAGTCGGCGACCGCGGCCTCGGGGCAGTGGACCATGACCTCGTCATGCAGGAAGAAGACCAGTTCCCCGGCGGGGCCGCCGTCCGCGCGGATGGCGCGGAGCCTGCGTCGCAGTTCGGCCAGCCAGCAGGCCGCCCAGTCCGCCGCGGAACCCTGGACAACGAAGTTGCGGGTGAACCGGCCCCGCGAACGGGCGATCGAATCCGCCCGGCGCTGTTCCTCGGCGCTGGTCGACTGCTGGCTCTGCAGCCAGCCCTCGGACGGCGGCGGGCTGCTGCGGCCCAGCCGGGAGGTGACCGTCCTGCCGGCCTCGCCCTCGCGGGCTGCCTGCTCCACGAAGCCCACGGCGCGCGGGTAGGTGCGGGTCAGCTGCGGCATCAGGCGCCCAGACTCGCCGGTGGTGGCCCCGTAGATCGCCCCGAGCAGCGCTACCTTGGCTTTGGCACGGTCCCCGCCGAAACCCTGCGCGGCGATGCCGGCGTACAGGTCCTTGTCCCGCGCGGCCTCGGCCATCTTGGAATCCTGCGCGAGCGCCACGAGCACCCGGGGCTCCAGCTGGGAGGCGTCGGCGACGATCAGCTTGTGGCCCGGATCGGCGTGGACGGCGCCACGGATCTGGCGCGGAATCTGCAGCGCCCCGCCACCGCGGGAGGCCCAGCGCCCGGAAACGACGCCGCCGACCACGTACTCCGGCTGGAACCGGCCGTCCTTCACCCAGGCATCCAGCCAGGCCCAGCCGTTGGCGGCGTGCAGACGGGAGAGTTTCTTGAAGGCCAGCAGCGGCTCGATCGCCGGGTGGCTGGATTCCTTCAGTTCCCACTGCCGGGTGGTCTTCACTTCGATGCCGTTCCGGTGCAGGGCACGCATGAGCTCCTGCGGGGAGTCCGGGTTCAGCGAGGGGGAATTCAGCAGCTGCCGCAACTCCGCGGTGAGGGCCTCCAGCTTGGCCGGACGATGGCCCACGGGAGGCCGGGGGCCAAGGTAGTCCGCCAGAATCTGCTCGTGCAGTTCCTCCCGCCACGGCACCCCGGTGTACTGCATTTCCGCCGCGATCATGGCCCCGGCGGACTCGGCCGCGAGCAACAGCTGGAGGCGCTGCTTGCGGTTGTCGCTCTGGCGTTCGACGCCGGTCCCGCCCGCCTGACCGAGCGCTTCCTGCTGGGCGGCGTATTCGGTCCGGAGGTCCTCGGGGCTGTGGCGGGGAGTCTTGCGCAGGCCGGGATCATCGAACAGGGCGCCTTGGTCAGCCGGCGGCGGAGGCGGCTGCAGGGCGCGTGGCGGCGGCTGCAGCTCATCGTCCTGGACCAGTTTCTCCGCGTCCTGCGCATACGCGGTGTGGGCGGTGAACTCCGAATGGGCCAGGATCGCGCCGCACAACGTGAGGTCGTAACAGCGTTCCAGCTCCACCCCGGCCGCGAGCAGGGCGGGGTACCAGTCCTGGGTGCGGTGCCAGATCCAGCGCGGCCGGCGCTTTTCGAGGCCACGCACGACGCCGGCCAGCTCGGCGGCGCTCACGGTCCGCGGTTCCGGTGTGGCCGGGTGCGGAGCGCCGTCCGCGGTGAGTTCCTGCAGGGCTGCGCCGTCGGCGTGGGCGGCGAGCAGCAGGTACATAGGGTCAATTCTGCCCTGCGGTGCGGAGTGCCCCGTGCACCTGCCCTGGCGACCTGGCTTGTCCACATAGCGGCCGGCGCGGGTTATGGCCGGTTCCGGGGCCGGGAAGAGTGGGCGCATGAGCAGGCACCAGCTAGCAGCGTCCGGCGCCGGGTCCGGCACCGGACCCGGCACCGGACCCGGGGCAGGACCCGGGGCAGGCCGCCCGCGGGGCCCCGGGGCCGGACCAGGCACTGCATCACGCACTGGGCCGGGCACCGGGGCCGGTGCCGCGCCGTGGGTGCCCGACGGGTCGGCGGAGACGCTGCTCGTGACGGGGTTCGGGGTGTTGCGCGGGGAAGTGGAACGCATTGTGGCGGCGTCCGGCGGCCAGCTGCGCACGGTGGCGAACATTCGGGAAGCGGCGCCCTTCTGGGACACTGCCGCGGTGGTGCTGCTCGGCAGCGACATCCGCGACTTGCCGCCGCGGGGACGTTCGCCGGCCGTGCTCGTTGGCCTCACCGGTGACGGCGACAGCCTGTGGCACCTGGCCGCCGCCATCGGTGCCGAACGCGTCGCCGTGCTGCCCGAGGCCGCGTCCTGGCTCGCCGAGTACCTCAGCCGCTCCCGCGCTCCCGAATCCGGCGGACTCGTCCTCGGGATTGTCGGCGGTTGCGGCGGCGCCGGAGCCAGCACGGCAGCTGTCTGGCTGGCTCATGCTGCCTCCCGGGAAGGTCTGCGTGTTCTGCTGGTGGACGGTGACCCATGGGGCGGGGGCCTGGAGCTGGCGCTCGCCGCGGAGGAAACGCCCGGTCTTCGCTGGCCGGATCTGGCCGATGCCAGCGGCACGATCGATCCCCGCCAGCTCGCCGACTCGCTGCCCCTGGCCGGGGGATTCCCCTTCCTGTCGTGGCCCGGGAACAAGGAGCGCCACAGCGGCGTGGAGCAGGCGGTCGTGGCCGGGGTGCTTGACGCCGCCAGGCGCGGCTTCGAACTGGTCCTCGTGGACATTGGCAGGGGCCCGGAAGCGCTGCGGACTTTCGCCTGGGACTGCGACCGGATCATTGTCGTTGCCCCGGCGCTGCTGCGGGCGGCTGTGGCCACGGCCCGGCTCCTGCAGGACCTCCCTGCGGTGGAGACGGTGCTGGTGGTGCGCGGCAAACCCGGGGCCTCGCTGGACGCAGAGCTGATAGCCGAGTCCGTCGGGTTGCCCCTGGCCGGGATCATGCCGGACGTCAGGCGCGCCGCGGCCGCCACGGAACTGGGGCGTCTGCTGGACACCGGACGCCAGCGCAATGTCCGGCGGTTCGCCGGCGTGGTTCTTGATTTCGGCGTTGGAGCCACCGGATGAGCGCCCACTCGGCACCCGGGCCCCCGGACGCCGGTGCCGGCCCGGGAGGCCCGCGCTACCGGCAGTCGGGCCGGGCCTCGGTGGACGCGCGGCTGCTGGAGTCCGTCCGCGAATCCGTGATGTCCGACGCCGGGCCGGTGACCCCGTCCCGCGTGGCGGCCGCCGTGCAGGCGAGCGGACGCCTGCTGGGGACCGCCGGAGCCCTGGCCGCGGTTGAGGGGATCAGCGCGGAACTGAACGGCCTCGGGCCCCTGCAGGCCCTGGTCCGGGACCCGGCCGTGACAGATATCTTCGTCAACGGACCGGGCTCCGTCTGGCTGGATCGCGGCGGCGGACTCGAAAGGGCGCCGGTCGCGTTCTCCGGTGAACCGCAGGTCCGGGCACTGGCAGCCCGGCTCGTGTCGGCCGGCGGGCGGCGTTTGGACGACGGTTCCCCCTGCGTTGATGTCCGGCTCGACGGCGGGTACCGGGTCCATGCCGTCCTACCGCCGATCTCCACCGCGGGGACGCTCCTGAGCATCAGGATCCGGCGTGAACGGGTGTTCTCGATGTCCGAGCTGCGCCGGAACGGAATGTTCGGGGCCGTGGTGCAGACCGTGCTGGAGCGGATCGTGGAACGGCGCCTGAGTTTCTTGATCAGCGGCGCCACCGGGTCGGGGAAAACAACACTGCTCGCCACGCTCCTCGGCCTGTGTCCGTCCGGCGAGCGGCTGGTCCTGATTGAGGATGCCGCGGAACTGAACCCGGTTCACCCGCACGTCGTCTCGCTGGAGGCGCGGCACGGCAACCTCGAAGGCGGCGGCGCCGTGGATTTGGGCGAGCTCGTGCGGCAGTCCCTGCGGATGCGGCCGGACCGGCTGGTGGTGGGGGAGTGCAGGGGTGCCGAAGTGCGTGAACTGCTGGCTGCCATGAACACCGGACACAGCGGGGGCGGCGGAACCATCCACGCCAACACCGCGGCCGACGTGCCGGCTCGGCTTACCGCGCTGGGTGCGCTCGCCGGGATGGGCCAGGACGCCGTCCGGCTGCAGGCCGCCAGCGCCCTCGACGCCGTAATCCACGTGGTACGGATGAACAACGGGCGGACCGTGGCCTGCGTCGGAGTGCTTGAAGACAGCCCGGCGGGCTTGGTGGTCGGCTCCGCACTGGACATTGGCGCCGGTGTCGTCCGCAGTGGGCCGGCGTGGCCGCGGCTGGCGGTCCGCCTCGGAGTCGACCCGTCCCTGGTGGAGCCTGCATGACCGCCCTGCTGGCCGGAGTGCTGGCCCTCGCCATGATCTTGGCTCTCTTCCCAGCGGGAGCCCCGCGCCGCCGGATTCGCGCGGCGCTGGCCGGCGCACGGGGCAGTCCGGCAGCGGGTTCTCCTGCGGGGGCGGGTGTAATGGCCCGATGGCGGCGACGGAGCGCCCCGACGGTTTCGATGACTCTGCTCGTGCAGCAGATGGCGGCTTTGCTCAAGGGTGGCCGCAGCCCCGCGCGGTTGTGGGACGAACTGTGGCTCCTGCATGGGGGCGGTCCCGCCGCGCCCCCACCCGGGTCCGGGGCAGGAGCTGCCGGCCGCAGCCTGGGGCTCGCCCCGGGTTCGGGGCGGATGCTTGCCGCGGCCCGCGCCGCCGCGGTGCGCGGGTCACCGGTCGGAGCGGCGATCCGCTCCGCTGCGGACAGGCCCGGCGGAACGGAGCCCGGGAACGCCTGGGGAAGCGGTCCCGGCGAGGGCGTCCGGGCGCGCCACATCTGGTTCCAGCTCGCCGCGTGTATTGACGTTGCCGAGGCCAGCGGCTGCCCGCTGGCGGACGTGCTAACGCGCTTCGCCGCGCAGCTTGAGGCCGAGGACGACGCCGAGGCAGCCCGGCAGACGGCGTTGGCCGGGCCCCGTGCTACCGTCCGGCTGCTGACCTGGCTTCCGTTCCTGGGTCTGGGCCTGGGTGTGCTGCTGGGGGTGGACCCGGTCGCGGTGCTGCTGGTAACCCCGCTGGGGGTGGCGGCGCTCGCGGCCGGCCTCGCCCTCACCGCGGCGGGCCGGATCTGGTCGTCACGGCTCGTCCGAGCGGCAGAGGGGCCTCGGCCGTGACAGCGGACGCCGCGGGTCTTGCGTTGCTTGCGGTGCTGGCAGCCGCGGCCGTGACCGCGTGTTCGGACCGTGGCATCGCCAGGCGGAGACTCCGGCGCCAGACGCTGCCCGCCCCGGACGCCGGAAACACCGGCAGTTCAGAACGCAGCAGTGAGCCGGCCGATCAAGCCCGCGGACCAGGTCTGGGTGATGCGGCAATGCTGCTGGAACTAATCGGTGCGATGCTCGAAGCGGGGGCCGGACTCGGCCGTGCCCTGGCGCTCGTCGCCGACTTGGCAGCGCCCGAAGTCCGTGGCCCGCTGCGGCCGGTGGTCGCGGCACTCGCCGTTGGCGCCGATTGGGACACCGCCTGGGGCAGTTCCGACGTCCGGACGCCGGAACTCCTTGCCGTGCGCGATGCGCTGGGGTTTGCCGCGCTCACCGGCGCCCCGTCGTCGGCAATCCTCTACGCCCAGGCGGCTCGCCTGCGGCACGAGCGGTTCCGGACTGCGGAGAAACAGGCCGCAGCCCTCGGCGTGAAGCTCGTGGTGCCGCTCGGCTTGTGTTCACTGCCGGCCTTCATCTGCCTGGGTGTCGTGCCGGTGCTGCTGGCGCTGCTGCCGGGCTGACCCTGGTGGTGGAAAGGCGGCGGCAGTGGCGCCCTTCCTCCACAGACCGCGTGAGGCGTCAGTTTTCCACTTGGCTGGGGGAACGCCTTACGGGTCGCGGTCCCAGCCGGAAGAGTCTAAGAACAGCCGGCTGTCCCGCCGGAACCCAAGGAAAGGAAAAACCATGTCACTCCATCCCGTTGCGTCCGCCGGAACCCGCGAGGCGCAAGAAGTCCATCCGGAGGCGGAGAGCGCCGAGATCCACGAAATCTATCCGGGAGCCAGTACCGCCGACCCGCTCAGGGGGCGAAAGTCGGGAAGGCTGCCATGGCTGCGGAGGCTGTTCGGCTCGGAGACAGGAATGGCGACGGCCGAGTACGCCATTGCCACGCTCGCCGCCGTGGGGTTTGCCGGCATCCTGGTGTTCATCATGCGCAGCGACGAAGTCCGGGGTTTCCTGTTGAACCTCATCCGTACGGCGCTCGCCTTGCCATGAGTTCCGGTTGTCCTGGCGGGAGAGCGAAAGGGGCAGCGTCGTTCCCGCCGGCCGCACGGCGCCACCGGTGGAGGAAGGGAGCGGGCCAGTGCCGCGGCGCCGTAACCGCCGAATTCGCGGTGGCGCTGCCCGCCGTCCTGGTCCTGCTCGCCCTGCTGCTGGCCGGCTCAGCGGCGGGAATCACCCAGCTGCGGCTGGAGGAAGCGGCCCGGGCGGGTGCCAGGGCCCTGGCACGGGGCGAGGATGCCGCCGCCGTGGACGTGATCGTCCGCAGGCTCGCGGGTGCCTCAGCAGCGTCGGCGGTGGCGTCCGACGGTGGGTGGCTCAGCGTCACAGTGTCCGGCAAGGTTCCGGGCGCCGTTGGCTCGCTCCTGCCCTGGACGCTCACGGCCCGCGCCTGGACCCGGGGCGAAACGTCGGGGCCTTCGGCCGCGGCCCGGGTTCCTCCGACCTGGGGCCATCAGCTGCAGAGCCTGGCTGCATGAGCCGGCCTCGCAGCCGCAGCAGACTCCCGGTCGAGCCTCCGGACCATCCGGGCGCGTCTGGCGCGTCGGGCTGGCCCCCGGAACTCCCGGAACTCCCGGAGTGTCCCGAGCCCGGGGAGCCCGGGGAGCGTGGCGCCGGCACCGTCCTGGCGCTGGGGCTGGGGCTGCTGGTCGTGCTCGCCGCGGTCCTGCTCGCACTCCTGGCCCAGTCGGCCGCGATGGCGTCCCGGGCGGCGGCCGCCGCGGACCTGGCGGCCCTCGCCGCCGCGGATGCTGCCCGGGGAATCGCTCCGGGGGAGCCCTGCGCCGTCGCCGTGGACGTGGCACACCGGAACGGCGCCCGGGTCCTGAGCTGTGCGGAAGGCGCCGGCTACACGGTCCAGGTCCGGACGGAACTCGCTGCCCGCACGCCCCTGGGTGCGGCCACCGGTCTGGCCAGGGCGGGGCCGCCGCCGTGAGCGGTCACCTGGGGCGGCCGCGGCTACGCCTGCAGCGGTGTCGCTGCGTGTTCGGGTTGCCCCGTGCGCATCTGGTCTGTCGCGTCCTGGAGCAGCACGTCGATGAGGGTCACTGCGGCGTCCTTGTCGAGGGGATTGTTCTTGTTGCCGCACTTGGGCGACTGCACGCAGGACGGGCAGCCGGACTCGCATTCGCAGGCCTTGATCGCGTCGCGGGTGGCGGCAAGCCAGACCCGTGCCTTGTCGTAGCCGCGCTCGGCGAAGCCTGCCCCGCCTGGGTGGCCGTCGTACACAAAGATGGTCGGCACCCCGGTGTCGGCGTGAATGGCCGTGGACACCCCGCCGATGTCCCAGCGGTCGCTGGAGGCCACCAGCGGCAGGAGGCCGATGGCCGCGTGCTCCGCGGCGTGCAGGGCACCCGGGAACTGAGCCTCGATCAGGCCGGCGCCGGTCAGCGAGCGGTTGTCCATGACAAACCACACCGCCTTGGTGAACAGGTCCCGGGCACCCAGCTGCAGCGGCTCCTCCCCGAGAATCTCATTGGAAATCAGCGCCTTGCGCTGGAAGGAGACCACCTGCGTTGTGACTTTCACATCCCCGAAGTGCACGGCCACGTCGCCCCATTGGGTGGTTCGCTGCGTTTCGAGTACCTCGATCTGGGTCACGTCCCGTGCGGTGGTGTAGTAGTCCGGGTTCGCCCGGCGCACCACCACACAATGATCGTCCTCGTTCAGGTCCTCCACCACGTAGCTCTCGCCCTGATGGACATAGATCGCGCCCGTGTGGGCCTGGTAATGCGTCTGCGGGGAATCCATGGTCCCGAGCAAGGATCCCGTGTCGGCGTCTACGATGCTCACTGGGCCGCCGCCGTCGGCCCTCAGGTTCACCATGGCCGCGGCGCTTTGCGGGTGGGTCCAGAACCACCCCGCGGGGCGGCGGCGCAGGTATCCCTGGGCCACCAGCTGGTCCAGCAACTTCTCGGATGTGGCACCAAACAGATCCAGCTCCGCAGACCCCAGCGGCAGTTCGGCGGCGGCGGCACACAGGTGGGGACCGAGCACATAGGGATTGGAGGGATCAAAGACGGTGGCCTCCACCGAGACGTCGAAGATCGCCTCGGGGTGGTTCACCAGATAGGTGTCCAGCGGGTCATCGCTCGCGACGAAAGCGGCAATGGCATCCTGCCCGGCCCGACCGGCCCGGCCGATCTGCTGGAACAACGACGCGCGGGTTCCCGGCCAGCCGGCCACGAGCACGGCGTCGAGGCCGGAGATGTCGATCCCCAGTTCCAGGGCCGAGGTGCTGGAGACTCCCAGCAGCTCCCCGGAGCGCAGCGACTTCTCCAGGGCACGGCGCTCCTCCGGCAGGTAGCCCGAGCGGTAGGCCGCGACCCGCTGTGGCAGGCTGGGATCAACCTCGTCGAGGAGGCGTTTGGTGATGGAGGCAATGGTCTCGGCGCCGCGCCGGGACTTGATGAACGCGATGGTCCGCACCCGTGAAGAGACCAGATTGGCCAACAGGTCCGCGGTTTCCGCGACGGCCGTGCGCCGTTCCTTGGCGCCGTTCTCGCCGCGGAGCTCGGTCAGGGCAGGCTCCCAGAACGCCACGGTCGTGGAGCCGTGCGGCGAGGAGTCCTCGGACACGGCCCGGACCGGAGCGCCGATGAGCCGGCCGAAGGAGGTGCCGGGCTCGGACGCCGTCGCCGAGGCGGCGATAAACACCGGCCCGGACCCCTCCGGGTTGTAGTAGGCGCAGATGCGGCGCAGCCGGCGCATCAGGTTGGCAACGTGGGATCCGAAGACGCCGCGGTAGCTGTGGGCCTCATCCACGATCACATAGCGCAGACGGCGGAAGAACCGCGCCCACCAGGCATGGTTGGGGAGGATTCCGAAGTGCAGCATGTCGGGGTTGGCCAGGATGAAGTTCGCGTGGTCCCGGATCCAGCGGCGGGACGCGGGGTCGGTGTCGCCGTCGTAAGTCTCGGCCCGGACGGTGGGGAGCTTCAGCGCCCGGATCGCCGCCAGCTGGCCGGCAGCCAGGGCTTTGGTGGGGGACAGATACAGGGTGACGGCGCCGTCGTCGTGGATTTTGCCGGGATCGGCGAGGACCCGCAGTTCGGAGCGGTGGATCGCGTCCAGCGCCGGCAGCTGGTAGGCCAGCGATTTGCCGGAGGCGGTGCCGGTGGCGATCACCACGTGCTCGCCGGCGTGGGCGAGGTCGGCGGCCTGGATCTGGTGGCGGTAGGGCTCGTGGATGGCCAGCGAACCGTAGGCCTTCACCAGATCGGGGTGGGTCCACCCGGGCCAGGGCGCGTGCACGGCCTGGCGGGCGGGAATGGTGCGCACATGACGGAGCTGTTCCGGGTCCGGGCCGCGGCCCAGCAACGGAATCAGGGACTCATGTGGGTTCACTCGTACATTCTTTCACCCGGCCTCAAATCGTCCGGGGCGCGTGACCCGCCGGCCCAGGCCTCAGCCCACGGACAGGTCCGCTCCCTCGTCCGAGGCGGAGAGCATCAGCACACGGCTCACCGTGGTCCAGCCGAGGTGCGAGTACAGCTTCTGCCCGTCGAGTGAAGCGAGCAACAGCCCGGTTTCGACGTCGTGCTCGAAGGCCTGGGCGGCGAGGGCGCGCATGATGAAGCTGCCCAGGCCCCGGCGCTGGTACCCGGGCTCGGTGACGATCTTGTCGAAGATTGCGGTGTGGCCCACCACGAACATGCGGCCGCTGGCCGCCACCTCATCCTCGGCATAGACCACGGCATGGTGGACACCGTCGATACGTGACGGAACCCATCTGAGATCATCATCCGGAAGCCAGGGATCCTCGGCGTCCTGGGTCTCCATGTCCACGATCATCATCGTCTGCGAGGCGGACGTGACATTGAGTCCGGATTGCTGGGCCAGGAAGTGGTACCGCGCAACGTCATTCGTGAGGATCGTGAGGACCCTCGGGGGTACCTCCGCGGTGGCTGCGGCCAGCGCCGCGAACTCCGCATCGGAGGGATCATGGGCGAAGTACTCCCATTCGTGGGTGGTGTCCGCCCTGAAAGCCGCCGGGAAGCGGCCCTCCCTGCGTGTCTCATATCCCCGGCAGCCGGCCCAGCCGGTGACCCAGATTTCCAGCAGATGAGTGGTGTCTTCAACCATGGCCTCAAGACTCATGTGATGAGCGTATTCCAGCCCCGCCACAAGTAACAGGGGCCGGGTCCGGGAACAGGTCTTGCTTACGTAAATGTGACCGGACCTTCGTGCCGGTGCCGGCCGGGCGGACGCCGGACTGCTGCCACGCGTCCGCACAACGGGCTCCCGCGCGGCCAGGCGCCCGCCCGTGGCTTTCAGTCCACCCAGTACCCTTAAAACGTGGCTTTGAACAGAATTGTGCTCTTTTACGGCTTTACCCCTCTCCCGGACCCGGACGCCGTCCGGCTCTGGCAGCGTGCGCTCGGCGAGAAACTCGGCCTGACCGGCCGGATCATCATCTCCAAGGACGGCATCAATGCGACCGTCGGCGGTGAGCTGAACGCGGTCAAGCAGTACCTGAAGACCACGCGCGAATACAAGGGCTTCCACGGTATCGACGTGAAGTGGTCCGAAGGCGGCGCCGCGGATTTCCCCCGGCTGAGCGTCAAAGTCCGCGACGAGATTGTGTCCTTCGGCGCCCCCGGAGAGCTCCGGGTCGATGCCGGCGGCGTCGTCGGCGGCGGCACGCACCTCAAACCCGAGGAACTGCACGAACTCGTGGCGGCGCGGAAGGAGGCCGGTGAGGAAGTCGTGTTCTTCGACGGCCGCAACGGCTTCGAGGCCCAGATCGGCAAATTCAAGGACGCGGTAGTCCCGGACGTGGCTACCACCCACGACTTCATCAAGGAACTCGACTCCGGCAAATACGACGCGCTCAAGGACAAGCCGGTCGTCACGTACTGCACCGGCGGCATCCGCTGCGAGGTGCTGTCCAGCCTGATGGTGAACCGCGGCTTCAAGGAGGTCTACCAGCTCGACGGCGGGATCGTCCGCTACGGCGAAACCTTCAAGGACCAGGGGCTCTGGGAGGGCTCCCTCTACGTGTTCGACAAGCGCATGCACCTTGAGTTCAGCGAGGACGCGAAGACCATCGGCGCCTGCGTCCGCTGCTCCGCGCCGACGAGCAAATTCGAGAACTGCTCCAACCTGTCCTGCCGTACGCTCACGCTCTACTGCTCAGACTGCGCCGCCAGCCCGGAGACGCTGCGCTGCCCGGACGGCTGCGCGGCCTAGGGTCCTGTGGCCCCTGATGCCCTGATGCCCTGATGCCCTGATGCCCTGATGCCCTGATGCCCTGCCGGCCGAGTCTGCAGACCGGGGGGTCAGATGCGGCTCACCCGGTAGGCGAAGTTGGCTCCGGCGTTGGCTTCCACTGTGATGGTGAGCACCGAGCCCGCGGGAAGATACACCACGTTCACGCGTGAGGTCCTGCAGCGCAGGTCCAGGGCCACCAGCTCCTTGTTATCGTGGCCGACAGTGAAGGAGACCCGCCGCGGGCTCCGGCAGGCGAGGGTCAGCGAGTAGGTCCCACTGGGCATCGGGGCGGTGGCCTCCGCCCGTACCTCGTCTGCCTCCAGGGTGCCGTAGCCGGTGTGGAAGACCTGGCCCTCGGTGGCGGGGAGCACCTGCGCCAGCCACGCATCCAGCTCGGCCCCGGAGACGGGCCACCGCGTCGACGGGTCCCGCGGCAGCGCCGCATCGGTCATCGCCGGGGCGGATGGGGACTCCGTCCCGCTTGCAGAACCGTCGGCGTATTCGTAGGCGCAACCGGCCAGCGCCAGGGCCATGGCCAGCATCCACGAGAGTCCCACGGCGGTTGCCGTGCGAGCCCGGGCCACGCTCGACACCGGAACAGTGGGCATATCCCGACTTTAACCCCGCCCCTGCCCGGGCGCCAGAGTCCAACGGCGGCCGAAAGCAGCGCTGCGCCGGTGCCTACTGCCCCGACTCGTCGAAGCTGATCCGGACCCCTGCAACGGCGCCGGTTCCGGGCCCGGGGACGCCGCCGCCATACCGGATGAGGTGAGCCGATGCCGTCCCTGGGACCAGGTCGATCAGCGCTTCCGTCACCTCGCCGCAGTCGAGGTTTCGCTCCAGGAGCGTGCCGCCCTGGCGCGCGCCCTGGGTGACGGACAGGTGCGCATCGGGTGCCCCGACGCAGGCTGCGGTGACCTTGTATTGGCCGGCCCGGGTGATAATGCCCGACGTCCCGAGTCCTCCGCTGCTGGTGCCGCCAATCCCGCCCGATCCGCCGAAGAGAAGACCCTCCGGTGAGCCAAGCACGGCCTCAAGCTCCAGCAGGTTGCGGGCTTCGGCGGCAACGAGTTCCGGGTCCCGGGTGGGCAGCGGCGCCCTGGCCGGGTAGGACCGGGCGGACGGCGCGGCTGCGTCCGGTGGGAGTCCGACGTCGTCCGCGACTTCACATCCGGCCAACGCCGCGGCAGCGGTGGCCACCGCCAGCAACAGTGCGGCCCGGACCGGCCGGCGCGTACCCCCAGTAGCAACCATGCACCGAGCCTAGCGGCGGGGTTTTCGAACACAAGTCCCGCCCGCTGCCGTGTCGAGGGAAGGCTGCTACGCCGCAGGCACCACGTGGTAGGCGTAGATGAGCGGTGCATCCACGCTGGAGGCGCTGATCTGAAGCGTGCCCGCAGCCGGGACTTTGATGCGTGCCGTTTCGCGGCTGCCGTTACAGGCCGCGCCGGCCTCGGTCAGCCTGGCGCCGTCCAGGGAGACATCGAAGAAGGCCTTGCCGCCGCCCTCACAGGTGATGGTCAGGACGTAACTGCCTGCCCCGATCCCGGGTGCGGTCTTGACGATCGGATCCTGGTTGAGGATCTTTCCCGCATCCTCGACCACCGCCCCCGCGGCCGAGGGAAGCGCCGTCGCCTGCCACGCCGGCACATCGGCCGACTCGATGGAACCGGCCGGGGAGCACGCGGCGGCGGCCAGGACGACGGCGGCGCCCGCCGCGAGGCCCCGCGCAGCGCGCCGGATGGGCCGGGCCGTGTGCCGGAAGGGCTGGGTGGTGCGCCGGATGGTCCGGGCACGCCGGGGGCCGGGGAAAAGGAAAAGCATGCCTCCAACTTACCGCCGCTGCGGCCGCCAGCTGATTCCCCGGCTGCCGGCCCACAGCGGCCCCGCGGCCCTACCCGGAGATCAGCTCGAGCACCTGGCCCCGGTGCAGGGCAAGGTACACGCGGTCGCGCAGGACGTTGGCCTCCCCGTCGGTCAGCGTCCGGTCCAGCGGCTGCAGCACCAGCCGCAGCAGCACGTTCACCTGGCCCGGAACGAGCCGGAGCCGTTCGGCGGCGGCCGGCGGAAGCTCCGACACCGGGGTGACGGCCCGAATTTCCAGCGCGGCCAGCACCTCGGACTCCGCCCCGAGGGCCGTCCGTGCGCGGTCACCCAGCAGTTCGACGTCGGCTTCCGCCGGGGAGCCGAGCACGAGGGACAGATCCCGTCTGACGCCCGGCATCACCGACACGGGCCGGTAGGGGTGCAGGTCCAGCAGCTGGGCCTGGATCTCGGGGTTCTCCGCGCGCAGGAGCCGGATGTCCCGGATGCCTTTGCGCAGCATCAGGGCACGGTCCAGCCCCAGTCCCAGGGCGAGGCCGGCCCAGCGGCGGGGATCGAGCCCGGAGCCGCGAAGGACCTGGGCGGCGACGTGGCCGCATTCGGCCAGTTCCAGCCATTCCCGGCTGCCGTCCGGCTGGCGGACGAGCACGTCGAGCTGCCTGCCGGTGTCCGTGTAGTGGTGGTTTGCCGGGGTTGCGCGCCACTGGACGTCCGGGTGCAGGGCGGCCGGCAGCACGGCCTCCACGACGGCCGCCATCATCCGGTCCAGCTCGGCGGAACCCAGCAGGCCGCGCGCCTTGAGCCGCCACAGATCCAGCTGGTGCGGGGCGCCGACATGGGTGCGGTCGATCGAGTCCCGCCGGTACACCAGGCCGGGCAGCGCATGCAGCCGGTCGTAGTGGCCCGTTTCCTGGCGCAGCGAGTCCAGCAGGGCCGGAACACCCGCCGAGGTGTGGCTCCGCAGCATCACCGTGGGGCTGACATGGCGGGAATAGCGCGAGTCGCGCGTGACGTCGTCGGGGGAGTAGCCCAGGCGGTCGTAATTGTCGGCGGTGGCGACGAGGGGGCTGAGCCGGTGCGTCTCAACGCCCAGGCCCCAGAGGTTTTCCAGCGCCGCGGTGACTTCCGACAGCAGCAGGGACATCGCGTGGGGGCCCTGACCGGGATCGGACAAATCGCGGAGCGCGAGGGCGGATTGCAGTTCGGCGGGGTTCAAATACGTCTTGATGAGGGGTCCTTGGTCTGGAGTGCGGGAGGGGGAACTTCACCCTCAGCCGCTGCACCGGACGGACCCCGGCAGCTGCAGTTAAGCGCGCGACAAGAAGCCCGTGCGGCCGGAAAGCGGCCGAGGGCTGATAAATCGCTGCTGCGTGTGCATACCGCCAATGCTACGGCAGACCGCCGGCATCCCGGCGGAAGCCCCACGAACCCGCGGAAGCGCCACGTTCACGCCGGGCCTTGACCTTGACGTAGCGTCAAGCTCTAGCATCGTGTTACCGGCCCGGAAACGGCCGGTTCCGGAACGGAAAGGGGCAGCAACGTGGAATGGTCCGTGCAACAGATCGCCAGGATCGCCGGGACCACGAGCCGGACACTGCGCCACTACGACGACGTCGGGCTGCTCAAACCCAGCCGGACCGGTGACAACGGCTACCGGTTCTACGACCAGGCCTCCCTCGTGCGGCTGCAGCGCATCCTGCTCCTGCGGGACCTGGGGCTGGGGCTCCCGGCTATCGCCGAGGTCCTCGGCCACGAGCCGGATGCCGTCAAGGCGCTGGGCCGGCACCTGGACTGGCTCCGGCAGGAACAGGACCGGCTGTCACGGCAGGTCGCCTCGGTCCGGCAGACGATTGAAGCACTGAGAGAAGGAGAACAGATCATGGCGGAGAAAATGTTCGACGGCTTCGACCACACCCAGTACAAGGATGAGGTCGAGGAGCGCTGGGGCAAGGACGCGTACGCGCAGGGCGATTCCTGGTGGCGGGGGATGGGCCCGGCCGAAAAGGACGCCTGGAAGCAGCGCTCCCGGCAGCTGGGCAGCGACTGGATCGCTGCAGCGGAGTCCGGTGTCGGGGCGGACAGCGCCGAGGCGCAGGAGCTGGCCCGGCGGCAGGTCGAGTGGCTCACCGGAATCCCCGGGACGCCCGCCTCCGCTACCGGCAGCGGCGGCGACCTGAAGGGCTACGTGACCGGCCTTGGCGAGATGTACGTTTCCGATCCGCGCTTTGCGGCGAACTACGGCGGCGAAGCCGGGGCCGCCTTCGTCCGCGACGCCCTCCGGATCTACGCCGCGAAGCACCTCTAGCCCGACGCCTCCAGCCACGATGCCCCCGCCCCCGCCCCCGCCCCCGCCCCCGCGCACCGGGGCCGCCGTCCCGGCCCCCGCGCACCGGGGCCGCCGTCCCGGCCC
>NZ_JBVAYZ010000031.1:0-44840 GCF_055412865.1 Pseudarthrobacter ribosi
ACCGCAGCCCGTCACCCCGCAGCCCGTGGCCCCGCAGCCCTCGCCCAGCCAGCCCGTCACCCCGCAGCCCGTAGTGCCGGCGGCCCCGGCCGTGCCGCCCGCCACTCCTGCTCCGGCCCGGCCGGCCGCGCCCGCGGTTCCAGCCCCGGGCGGGTCCGCTGCGGAAGCCGTACCGGCCGCCGGAATTCCCGCCGGGACGGCGGTCCCCACCGAAACCCCGGCAGCGGCGCCAACCCCGGCAGCGGCGCCAACCCCGGCAGCGGCGTCGAACGCTGCCACGGCCTCCCCGACAGCCACGGCAGGCCCCGCGACGGCGCCGGGCAAGCCCCGCTCCGGGAGCACCTCGATGGAGGCGACTTCGACCCGGGAACCCGCCGGACCCTCGCCGCTGCTCGGCCTGGGCATCGGTCTCGTGGCACTGTCCTGTGCCGCCGGCGTCGTGGTCCTGCGGCTGCGCCGGGTCTGACATCCCGACGGTCACCGACGGCCGCCCATGGCCGCCGAACCGGGCCGCGGAATCTCCAGCGATGTGAAATAAAGCACTTCTACGCGCCGTAGAAGTGCTTTATTTCGACTTCACTGAGGGGAAGGGGCAGACTGGTATCCATGAGCCACACTTCTGCCGAAACTGTCACTAAAACTGAATCAGCCAGCAAAGAATCAGCCGAGCAGTTCTTCACCCTCTGGACGGTTTTCAAGCGCTCCGCCGACGTCCTCCGCAGCGGCGATGCTGCCGAGGAATACGAGGCCCTCACCGCACGGCTGGCCGAAGCCGGCGTCGTCCATCGCGGCAGCTACGACGTTTCAGCAATGCGCGCGGATGCCGACATCATGGTCTGGCTGCACGGCCCCCAGCCGGAAGCCCTTCAGCGCGCGGTCCGCGACATCCGCCGCAGCAAGCTGTTCACCGGCACCGAGATCGTCTGGTCCGCCATGGGAGTGCACCGGGAGGCCGAGTTCGCCAAGAACCACACCCCCGCCTTCTCCCGCGGAGTGGAGCCGGCAGAGTGGCTCTGCGTCTACCCCTTCGTCCGCTCCTACGAGTGGTACCTGCTGCCCGACGCCGAACGCGGTGCGATGCTGCGCGACCACGGCATGCTGGGCCGGGACTTCCCCCAGGTCATCTCCAACACGGTGTCCTCCTTCGCCCTCGGCGACTGGGAATGGATCCTGGGCCTGGAAGCCCCCGAACTGGTGGACCTGGTGGACCTGATGCGCCACCTGCGCTCTACCGAGGCCCGCCACCACGTCCGCGAAGAGATCCCGTTCTACACCGGCCGCCGGGTCAGTGCCGCCGAGATTGCCGAGGTCCTGTCATGAGCCCGCTGGATCCGCAGAGTGATGCCGCCGCCGACACGACCATCAACGAGGTGACCGAAGCCGGCAGAATGGCACCGAAGGCCTACGACGCCGTGCTGCTCGCCTCCTTCGGCGGCCCTGAAGGCCAGGACGACGTCCTGCCCTTCCTGCGCAACGTCACCCGTGGCCGCGGCATCCCGGACGAGCGACTCGAAGAGGTCTCGCACCACTACCGCGCCAACGGCGGCATCAGCCCGATCAACCAGCAGAACCGCGAGCTCAAGGCCGGCCTCGAGGCTGAACTCGCCGCCCGCGGGATCGGACTGCCGGTCTTCTGGGGCAACCGCAACTGGGCCCCCTACATCCCGCAGACCCTCCAGGACATCTACGACGCCGGGCACCGCAAGGTTCTGATGGTCACCACCAGCGCCTACTCCTGCTACTCCAGTTGCCGCCAGTACCGCGAGGACATCGGCATCGCGCTGACCGAAAGCGGCCTCGACGGACGTCTCGAAGTCGACAAGGTCCGCCAGTACTTCGACCACCCCGGATTCGTCGAGCCGTTCGTGGAAGGCACCGCCGCCGGCCTCGCCGACGTCCGCGCCCAGCTGGCCGCAGCCGGCACGCCGGACGCGCCGGTCCACATCCTGTTCGCCACGCATTCCATCCCCACCCGCGACGCCGCAGCAGCGGGACGCTCCGACGCCGAACCGCGCCATTTCGAGGAAGGCTCCGCCTACGTCGCGCAGCACCTTGCCTCCGGCACCGAGGTCATCCGCCGCGTGGAGGCCGCGACCGGCGACACCGCCCCCTGGTCCCTCGTCTACCAGTCCCGCTCCGGTGCCCCGCACGTGCCGTGGCTGGAACCGGACATCAACGACGCCATCGAGGAACTCGCCGGCCAGGGCGTCAAGGGCATCGTGATCGTCCCGCTCGGCTTCGTCAGCGACCACATGGAAGTCGTCTGGGACCTCGACACCGAGGCCCTGGAAACCTGCGCCAAGCTGGACCTGGCCGCAACGCGGGTCCCCACGCCCGGGACGCACCGCAAGTTCGTGGGCGGGCTCGTGGACCTGATCTGCGAGCGGACCGCCGCCAACAACATCGCCGACCGCCCGCACCTGACCAAGCTCGGCCCGTGGTACGACGTCTGCCGTCCGGGCTGCTGCGCCAACTTCCGCGGGGAAAAGCCGACCGTCGCGGGAGCCGACACCACCACCGGCACCGGACACGACCCCTACCCGGCCGCCGCGGCCGCCGGCACACCCGCTCCGGCGGCGGATCAGGTGTCACTGTGAGCGTCCGGATCGGAACCCGCGCCAGCAAACTGGCCCTCACCCAGACGCAGCAGACCGCGGACCAGCTGGCCGCCGTCGGCGGTTTTCCCGTGGAGCTGGTACGCATCCGCACCGACGGCGACGTCCTCACCGGGTCGCTGTCCCAGATGGGCGGCACCGGCGTCTTCGTCGCGGCCCTGCGCGATGCCCTGCTGCAGGACCGCTGCGACGTCGCGGTCCACTCGCTCAAGGATCTCCCCACCGGGGCAGCCCTCGGGTTGACGCTCGCGGCGACGCCGAAACGCGCCGACGTCCGTGATGTGCTCTGCGCCCGTGACGGGCTCAAGCTTGCGGACCTGCCGACCGGCGCCAGCGTTGGCACCGGCTCGCCGCGACGCGCAGCCCAGCTGCGGGCCGCCCGCCCGGACCTGGACATCCGCGACATCCGCGGCAACGTGGAGACCCGGCTCGGCCGCGTCCCCGGACTGCCCGGCAACAGCACCGCCGCCGTCGTGGAGGGCAAAAGCTGCGATCTCGACGCCGTCGTGCTCGCCGCCGCCGGGCTGTCCCGGATCGGCCGGCTCGACGCCGTCAGCGAGTACCTCGAGACCGAGGTGATGCTGCCCGCCGCCGGACAGGGCTCCCTCGCGATCGAATGCCGTTCCGCTGACGCGCCGCGCAAGGCCGGGTCCACCAAGGGCTCGCAGGGTGTGCTCGCGCAGGCCCTCGCCGCCCTCGACGACCCCGACACGCGGCTCGCCGTCACCGCCGAACGGGCGCTCCTGGCCCGCCTCGAAGCCGGCTGTGCCGCGCCGGTGGGCGCCTACGCGTTCCGCAAGGGCAGCCTGCTCTACCTTGAGGCCGTGGTCTGCGCCGTCGACGGAACAGCGTCGGTCCGGGACAAAAAGGCCACCGACGGACTGACCGAGGTCGGGGCCACCCTGCTCGGGATCGAGCTCGCCGAAATCCTGCTGGCCCGCGGCGCTGCTGACATCGCGGACCTGGCCGCCTCCTGAACGGCGGAAACCATCAGCTCATGGGACGGCGCAGCGGCCGCAACGACACCGACGGGCAGGCCGTGATGAGGGTGCCCGAGGGCGCGCGGGTTCTCGTCGCGCGCAGCCCGGACCGTGCCGGGGACCTGGTCGCGGCGCTGCGGAAGGTGGGCGCCGATCCGCTCCTGCTGCCGCTGATCGATTTCGAACTCGCCCGCGACCAGCACTCCCTGGACGTCGCCTTCGACGCGCTCGGCGCCGGCGCCTACGCGTGGCTCGTGGTCAGCAGCGTGACCACGGTCCAGGCGCTTGAGGCCAAGGCCGCCGAGCGGGGAACGACCCTCAGCCGCTGGCTGCCGGGCAGGCTCCTCGTGGCCACGATCGGGCCCGCGACCCGCCGTTTCCTCGAATCCCGGGGGGTTGCGGTCGACCTGGCGCCCACGGGGCAGCAGTCCGGGGCCGGTCTCATCGATATCTGGCCCGAGCACCAGGGCAGCGTGCTCCTGCCGCAGGCCGACATCGCCGACCCCCGGCTGCGCCGCGGGCTGGAGGCCCGGGGCGCCTTTGTGCAGGCCGTGACCGCGTACCGCACCGTGGATTACCCGGCCGACCCGGGCCGGAGCCTCGCCGCATACCAGCCCGCCGCGCCGGCCGGGCACAATGCGGCCCCCGTGCTCACCCCGGAGCAGGCGAAAACCGAAATCGGCGCCGGCCGGCTCGCCGCCGTCGTCGCCGCTTCGCCCAGCGCGGCCCGGCGCATCCACGAGGACCTCGCCCCGCTGGGCAACTGCCGCTTCGTCGCGATCGGACGGTCCACCGCCGCCGAGGCTGAGTCGCTTGGCCTGATCGTCGCCGCCGTAGCCGAGGCACCCACCGCCTCCGGGCTGGTCGCCGCCGTCGTCCGGTCCCTGGCCGGCCGGCCGTCCCCACCACCTCAGCCAGCAGCAGAGCCCACCGCAAAGGACACCGTATGAGCTTCCCGACCCACCGCCCCCGCCGGCTCCGCACGACCCCGGCCATGCGCCGGCTGACGGCCGAACACCGCCTCGCGGCCTCGGAACTCATCCTGCCCGCGTTCATCCGTGAAGGCCTGTCCGAGCCGAACCCCATCGCCTCGATGCCCGGCGTGCAGCAGCACACCACGGACACCCTGAAGCGCGCCGCGAGTGAGGCCGTAGCCCTCGGCGTCGGCGGCATCATGCTCTTCGGAATCCCCGCCGTCCGCGATGCGGCCGGCACCGCCTCACTGGACCCCGACGGCGTGCTGAACAAGGCCATTCGCGACGTCCGCGCCGAGGTCGGGGACGAGCTGGTCATTATGAGCGACGTCTGCCTGGACGAATTCACCGACCACGGGCACTGCGGTGTGCTCGACGCCCACGGCTACGTGGACAACGACACCACACTCGAGATTTACGGCCGGATGGCCGTGGCCCAGGCGGAGGCCGGCGCCCACGTGCTCGGCCCGTCCGGGATGATGGACGGCCAGATCGGTGTGATCCGGCAGGCCCTGGAGGACGCCGGCCACACCAACACCGCGGTCGTCGCCTACGCCGCGAAATACGCCTCGGCGTTCTACGGGCCGTTCCGCGAGGCTGTTGATTCCCAGCTCAAGGGCGACCGCCGCACCTACCAGATGGACGCCGCGAACCGCCGCGAAGCGATCCTCGAAGTGGAGCTGGACCTCGCCGAGGGCGCCGACATGGTCATGGTGAAGCCCGCCATGAGCTACCTGGACATCCTCGCCGACGTCGCCGCCATGAGTTCCGTGCCGGTCGCCGCCTACCAGATCTCCGGTGAGTACTCGATGATCGAGGCCGCCGCCGCCAACGGCTGGATCGACCGCCGGGCCGCGATCACTGAATCGGTGCTGGGCATCAAACGTGCCGGGGCCAACATGGTCCTGACGTACTGGGCGAGCGAACTCGCCGGCTGGCTGAAGGAGTCCTGATGAGCGCAGCGACCGGCACGGCCTCCGGGTCCAACCCCACGGCACCCGTGGGCCCGGGGCGCATCCTCCTGGGCCTGAACACCTTCGGGGACGTCGGGGTCTTCCCCGACGGGCACCCGGTCCCGCATGCCCAGGTGCTGCGCCAGCTGCTGGAACAGGCCGAACTCGCGGACGAAGTGGGCCTCCATGCCTTCGGCGTGGGGGAGCACCACCGCCGCGACTTCGCCGTGTCCGCCCCCGAGGTGTTCCTCGCCGCGGCGGCTGCCCGGACCAAGAGGATCCGGCTCGGCTCGGCCGTCACGGTGCTGAGCTCCGATGACCCCATCCGCGTCTTCCAGCGCTTCTCGACCGTGGACGCCATCTCCAACGGCCGGGCCGAGGTCATGCTGGGCCGCGGCTCCTTCGTCGAGTCGTTCCCGCTCTTCGGCCTCGACCTGGCCGACTACGAGGTCCTGTTCGAGGAAAAGCTCGAACTCTTCGACAAGGCCCGGGCCCAGCAGCCCATCCACTGGGAGGGCCGCACCCGCCCGGCCATCAACGGACTGCGCGCCTACCCGCCGCTGGAACACCACCTGCTGCCCGCCTGGATCGGGGTCGGCGGGACGCCCGAATCGGTGCTGCGCTGCGCCGAATACGGCTACCCGATCATCTTCGCGATCATCGGCGGACAGCCGCGGTCCTTCGCCCCGCTGGCGAACCTCTACCGGGACGCGATGGCGAAATACGGCCACCCGATGCAGCAGATGGCCACGCATTCACCCGGCCACGTTGCCGAGACCGACGAGGAGGCGCGGGAGGAGTTCTTCCCGCACTGGCTCGGCCAGCGGAACCTGATCGGCGCCGAGCGGGGCTGGGGCCCGGCCAGCCGGGCCGAGTTCGACGCCATGTGCACCCCGGAGGGCGCCCTCTACGTCGGCTCCCCGGACACCGTGGCCGCGAAGATCGTGCTGCTCAAGAAGAACCTGGCCGTGGACCGCTTCGACCTCAAGTACAGCAACGGCACCCTGCCGCACAAGGCGATGATGCGCTCGATCGAGCTGTTCGGCACCGAGGTGGCCCCCCGGGTGGCCACCCGGCTGGCCGCGGCCTCCCCGCAAGAATGAACCGAAAGAATAGGAACCATGACTTCCAGCCATCCTCGCAACGAGGAACTCTTTGACCGCGCCCGCAAACTGATGCCGGGCGGCGTCAACTCGCCCGTCCGCGCGTTCGGCTCGGTCGGCGGGACGCCGCGTTTTATGGTCTCCGCCAAGGGCCCGTACCTGACCGATGCCGACGGCGCCGAATACGTCGACCTGGTCTGCTCCTGGGGCCCGGCACTACTGGGACATGCCCACCCGGCGGTCCTCGCCGCCGTGCACGCCGCGGTGGACCGTGGGCTCTCCTTCGGGGCTTCCACCCCGGACGAGGCCAACCTCGCGGCAATCGTCCAGGAACGCGTCCCTGCTGCCGAGCGCGTCCGAATGGTCTCCACCGGCACCGAGGCGACCATGACCGCCGTCCGGCTGGCCCGCGGCTTCACCGGCCGTGACCTCATCATCAAGTTTGCCGGCTGCTACCACGGTCACCTCGACGGGCTGCTCGCCGCGGCCGGCTCCGGACTCGCCACCCTGGCGCTGCCGGGCTCCGCCGGCGTCACGGCCGCCACCGCTGCCGAGACCCTAGTGCTGCCCTACAACGACCTCGCCGCCGTCGAGGCCGCCTTCGCCAAGCACGGCGCCAACATCGCCGCCATCATCACCGAGGCGGCCCCCGCCAACATGGGCGTTGTCACCCCGGGGGAGGGCTTCAACGCGGGACTCTCCCGCATCACCCGCGACCACGGTGCCCTGCTGATCCTCGACGAGGTCCTCACCGGTTTCCGCACCGGGTACTCCGGCTACTGGGGACTCACCGGCGGCGCGGCCGACGCTACCGAGCCGTGGACCCCGGACCTGCTTACCTTCGGCAAGGTCATCGGCGGCGGGCTGCCGACGGCGGCCCTCGCCGGCCGGGCCGAGGTCATGGACTACCTCGCGCCGCTGGGCCCGGTGTACCAGGCCGGCACGCTGTCCGGCAACCCGGTGGCGATGGCTGCCGGCGTCGCGACCCTGACGCACGCCACCCCCGAGGTCTACTCCTTCGTGGATGCCCGCTCGCTGGAGCTCTCCGGGGCACTGTCGGCGGCTCTGGAGGCGGCCGGGGTGGACCACTCGATCCAGCGGGCCGGGAACCTGTTCTCGGTGGCCTTCGGCACGTCCGCCCGGGGAGTGCACAACTACGACGACGCCCAGGGCCAGGAAGTGTTCCGCTACGCGCCGTTCTTCCACTCCATGCTGGACTCCGGGGTATACCTGCCGCCGTCGGTCTTCGAAGCCTGGTTCCTGTCCGCCGCGCACGACGACGCCGCGATGAACCGGATTTTCGACGCCCTGCCCGCCGCCGCCAAGGCCGCGGCCGCCGCGCGGGCCTGACCCCGAAGGCTGTACAGCCACGGCCGCCGGTTCCGGGGCGTGGTTAAGCACTGAAGGCACCCGCCGCGGCGGGTGCCTTCAGTGTTTTAGCTGCCGTTCAGCAGGCTAGAGGACGTCCGAAAGGAAGCCCTGGAGTCGTTCCGTCTGCGGGTTCGTGAAGAGCTGTTCCGGCGGACCGGATTCCACGACGACCCCGGCGTCCATAAAGGTGACGGTGTCCGAGACGTTGCGGCAGAAGCCCATCTCGTGCGTGACAACAACCATGGTCATGCCGCCCTGGGCGAGGTCGGCCATCAGTGCCAGCACGCCCTTGACGAGCTCCGGGTCGAGGGCCGAGGTGGCCTCGTCGAAGAACATCACTTCCGGCTTCATGGCCAGCGCCCGCGCGATTGCCACGCGCTGCTGCTGGCCGCCGGAGAGGTTGGCCGGACGGGCGTCCGCCTTGTGCTTGAGCCCGACGAGGTCGAGCTGCGCGAGGGCCTCGGCCCGTGCCTGCTCGGCCGGGAGTTTGCGCAGCTTGCGCAGCGCCAGGGAGACGTTGTCCGCGACGGTCTTGTGCGGGAACAGGTTGAACTGCTGGAACACCATGCCGATGCGCTGGCGCAGTTCATCCGGATTGTCCTTGAGCACCGACCGCCCGTCCAGCAGGATGTCGCCCTGGTCGGGTTCGATCAGGCGGTTCATCACCCGCAGAAGTGTGGATTTGCCGGAACCGGACGGGCCGATCACCGACGCGGTGGTGCCCGTCTCGACATGAAGGTCGATGCCGCGGAGAACATGGTTCGAGCCAAAGGACAGGTGCAGGTTCTTGCCGGTCAGCGAGCCGGCGGCGAAGTCGCTCATGGCTGTGCTCCCTTCCCGATCAGGGCCGCGGCGTCGTCCGGCTGGGGCTTCTCCGGCCGGCCTGTGCGCAGGCGTTTGTCGATGTAATTGACCAAGTGTGTGAGGGGGACTGTCAGCACGAGGTACATCGCGGCGGCAGCGATCAGCGGGGAAAGGTTTCCCGTGTTGGCCGCAGCGTCGTTGCCGATGCGGAAGATTTCCCGCTGGCTGGCGAGCAGTCCGAGCAGGTAGATCAGGGACGAGTCCTTGATCAGCGAGATGAACTGGTTCACCAGCGCCGGGAGCACGCGGCGGACGCCCTGCGGGATCACGACAAGTTGCATCGAGGAGTTGTAGCTGAACCCCAGCGCCCTGGACGCCTCGAGCTGGCCCTTTTCCACGCTCTGGATGCCTGAGCGGAAGATCTCACCGATGTAGGCCGACGCCATGAGCGTCAGCGCCAGGATGCCGAGCGGGAACGGGTTCGTGGAACCGGTTAGTTCCCGGATCAAGGGTCCAAGCCCGATCCCGATGAGCAGGATGATCACGATCGCGGGTACGCCGCGGAAAATATCCGTGTAGATCCTGGACAGCAACCGGAGCGCGGTGTTCCGTGACGTACCCATGATTGCCAGGATCATGCCCAGGATGCACCCGAGCACGCCCGAGGAAACCGCCAGGATCAGGGTGTTGGCCAGGCCGACCGTGAGCATGCTCGGTACGACAGCTGCCATCGCCTCCCAGTCAAAGAAGGTCTTTAGGAGTTGATCGAGTGCATCCATGGACTAGGACTTCGGGACGATGACAGCCTTGGAACCCGGGGACCACGTGGCCGGGGTTTCGCGGTCCGGGTACCATTCCTTGGTCAGCTTGGACCAGGTGCCATCGGCAATCACGGCGTCGAGACCCGAGTTAAGGGCATCAATGAGGGCCTTGTTGTCCGAGTTCACGGCGTACGCGGTGAAGTTCTGGGTGTTCACAATGGACTCGGCGATGACCGTGCCGTCGCCTTCCTTGACCTGGCCGGTGGCCTGCTGGGACGGAGCGACCCAGGCGTCCACCTGGCCGTTCTTCAGGTTGGCGTAGGCCGTGTTGTAGTCCTCAAAGCGGACCGGCTCGATCTGCAGCGTGTTGGTGACGTAGTCATCCTGAACCGTGCCCTGGACGACGGCGATGCGGGTGTCCTTGGTCAGGTCCTTGAAGCCCTTGACCTTGTCGTCCTCCTTGGCGACAACGGCCATGTAACCGAAGTCGTAGCCGTTGGTGAATCCGACGGTCTTGCGCCGGGCGTCCGTGGTGGAGATCGAGGAGGATCCGAGATCGAACTGCTTGTTCTGGACCTGGGAGAGCAGGGACGCGAAGCCGGTCGCCTTGAACTCGACCTCGAGGCCCAGCTTTGCCGCGATGGCGCGCAGCAGTTCGTTGTCGTAGCCGGTGAACTTGCCGGACTCGTCGATGTAAATGTTCGGCGGGGCGTCCGAGAGCGTTCCGACGGTGAGGGTTCCCTCGCTCAGCAGGCCGAGCTGGGACTTGTCGATCTGGTCCAGGGGAGTGACATCCGCGGTCGTGTACTTGTCCAGGGAGGTCTGGTCGCTGCCGGCGAGGGCATCGGTGGGCGTTCCGCTCGGGGCGGCCGCTCCGCCGCCGCACGCGGCGAGCGAGACGGCGACGGCGATCGCTACGGGAACGGTCGTCAGCCACTTCATGGCTTTGTTTTTCATCACGCAATCACTTTCGTCGGACGATAATTTGGGTATCCGGGGCCGCGCAACGCCCCCGGCTTCGGCGCCCGCGGCGCAGGCAGGGGCAGGCAAGCCTGCGGAATATAATTGTTTCACCCGACACGAAGGCTGGTTGAATCCGAATTAGTGCGCGGTGAGGGTTCCCTACGCCGAATCAACTTCATCTGGGAGGGCGATCGCCAGCGATCTGGACGCCGCAGAACGGGCGCGGCGGAATGATTGCCGGTGGCAGCCTTGGCCACCGGAAGGGCCCGGTTGTGTGAGTTGCGTCGCAAACGCTGGAATTGCGGGCCCAAGGCGCCTATTTAAGAGGGCGCCGTGCCCGAAGGTTTCGTTTTAAGAAGCCGCGGCGCCCTAGAAGTCCCCGCGGCTGGCGTCCTCGGGCGGCAGCACCGGCCAGTCGCCTTCAATCACGGCGGCGGGTTTCGTCTTGCGCAGGTAGCTCTGGAAATCGGAGGCCTGGGCCGTGGCCCACTCGATCTGCAGCTGGTGCAGGTGGCTGGCCGGCATCCGGAGCTTGGGGAACTTCCCGGCCATGGCGTCGAGCATGCGCAGGGTGGCCAGTGCGTCCGCAGCCGAGGTGTGGGCGTTGTCCAGGTTGACCCCGTACTCCTCGCAGAGGGCAGTGAGCGTGCGCTTGCCCTTGCGGTACCGGTCCACCTGCTTGTTCATGATGTACGGATCCAGCACCGGGAAGCGGCTCAGCTGCGGCACACCGTAACGTGCCGACTCGGCGGCGAGCACGGTGAAGTCGTAGCTGGCGTTGAAGGCGATGACCGGCACGCCGGTGTCGAACAGGTCCTGGAGCGCCGCGGCGACTTCGCGCGTCACGTCCGCGGCAGGACGGCCTTCGCTGCGGGCCCGCTCCGTCGTCACGCCATGGATGTCACTGGCCTCCGTGGGAATCTCGACCCCCGGATCGGCGAGCCATTCGTGCTCCTTGAGGATCCCGCCGTCGGCATCCACCACGGTGATGGACGCCGTGACGATCCGCGCGGAGCGGGAGTTCCGCCCGGTGGTTTCAAGGTCGAAGGCTGCGCGGGGGAGGGTGTTCCAAGTGCTCATGCGTCAACGCTACCTGCTGCCACCGACAGAAATGCGCCACCACCCCGCGCCCCGGTCCGGTGTCACCGCGCCCCCGCCCAGGGAGGCCCGAAGACCGACGGCGGAGCGCTCCGGCGGCCCGTTCCAGCGTCCCGGCCGCTAGGCTTGTGCCATGCGGATGGAGTATGTGGAGGCGGTGCTGGACGTGGTGGCACTGATCCCGCTGGGCGCCGCGGTGGCGTACGGTGACGTCGCCGAGCTCCTCGGCTCCGGGGGCGCCCGGCAGATCGGCTCCGTCATGAGCCACCACGGCAGTTCCGTGCCCTGGTGGCGGGTTCTGAAGGCCAGCGGGGACGCGCCCCCGGGGCACGAACGTGAGGCCCTCACCCTGTACATCCTGGAAGGAACCCCGCTGCTGGGAAATTATGCGGAGTACCTCCGCACCGGTGAGGGCCGCTGGCGTGTGGACCTGATGGCCGCCCGCTGGGCACCGAGCGACGGTGAGTTTGACCGGATCGACGCCGTGGCCGAGCGGCTGGAACGGTCCTTGCGCAAACTGTCGGCCCCTGATGATGAAATGACTGTGTGAGCATCCCCAGCAAGAGCCCCCAGCCCCTCCAGCCCACACCAACACACCCCGCATCACCGCAGCCCGCCACCAGCGGGTCCGCCAAGGGCGGGCAGCGTCCCGCCAGGCCGGGCGCCTCCGGCTCCGCACTCCGCCTGCTGCCACCTCGCACGCTGCACAACGCGGCACCCGTGCTGACCGCGGACCAGCACGCCGCCGTCAGCGTCCCGCACGGCTCCGGCCCCGTCCTCATCCCCGGAGCGCCGGGGACCGGCAAATCGACCGTGCTCGTCGAAGCCGCCGTCCGGCGTGCGCTGCGGGACGGCATCGATCCTGAACGGATGCTCATCCTCGCCCCCGGACGCCTTGCCGCCGACACGCTCCGGGACCGCTTCACCGCGCGACTGGACCGCAGTTTGAGCACGACGCCGGCCCGCACCTGGGCGTCGTACGCCTTCGACCTGATCCGCCGCGCCAGGGCCGAAGGGATCCTGCCGCTGCCGCGCCCGCCGAAGCTCCTGTCCGGCCCGGAACAGGACCTGATCATCAAGGAGCTCCTCGAAGGCCACGCGCAGCCCGGACTCGAACTGCCCTGGCCGGAGGACCTGGGCGCTGCCCTGCAGACCCGCGGGTTCCGGCAGGAGGTCCGCCAGCTCTTTGACCGGATCATCGAATCCGGGCGGACCGCCGAGGACCTTGTGGTCCTCGCCCGGCGCTGCCACCGGCCGGACTGGGTGGCCGCGGCCGCGCTGTACGCGGAATACCGCGACGTGCTGGACCTGCGCATGCCCGAATCTTTCGACCCGGCCGGCATCATCACCGCCGCCCGGCAAATCTTCCAGGACGAACCGGACTTCCTCGCCGCCGAACGCGACCGGCTCCAGCTGGTGCTGGTGGACGACATGCAGGAAGCCAACCCTGCCGTGTTCGAACTGCTCGCGGATATCGCCGCGGGCAAGGACGCCCTCATCACCTCATCGCCGGACACCGTGGTCCAGGGGTTCCGCGGCGCCCGCCCGGACCTTGTGGCCGAGCTTCCCCGGCTGCTCGCCCCGGCCGGCGGGACCGTCCTCGAACGGCCGCTCTGGACCGCGCACCGCCATACCCCGGCGGTGGCGGACGCCTGGCTGTCCGTCGCCGGACGGATCTCCAGCCGCGCCGGCGGGCAGTCTGCGCGTCGGCTCGAACCGCCGCGGGAGCCGGGTGCCGCCGGCGGCACCGTCGAGGCGCACCTGCTGCCGTCGCCGGTGCACGAACTGCGCTACGTGGCGCAACGGATCCTGGAGGCCCAGCTCAACGACGGCCGCGAACTCGGTGACATCGCCGTGATCGTGCGCAACGGCGGCCAGCTCAGCCAGCTGCAACGCTACCTCGCAGGCCAGGGCATCCCGGTCCGGATCCCGGTGGCCGAATCCGCCGTCCGCGACGAGGTCGCCGTCCGGCCGCTGCTGGATTCCTACGCGGTGGCACTGGACCCGGCCGTGCTGACCCCGGAGGCGGCCGTGGCGCTGCTGACCTCACGGATCGGCGGATCCACGGCGATCGAGCTGCGGCGCCTGCGCCAGTCCCTGCGCCGGGAAGAACTCCTGGGCGGCGGCGGCCGCACCAGCGACGTACTCCTCGTGGAGGCACTGCTGGAACCGGGCGCGCTGGCGACCCTGGGCATCGAGGGGCACTCCGCGCGCCGGATCGCCCGGATGATCCAGGCCGGCCGGGACGCTGCCCAGGCTCCCGGCGGCAACGCCGAAACGGTGCTGTGGGCGCTCTGGAACTCCACCGGCCTCGCCGGGCGCTGGACCGAGGCGGCGCTGGCCGGCGGATCGGCCGGTGCCCGGGCGGACCGGGACCTCGATGCCATGATGGCCTTGTTCCACACCGCCGAGCGCTTTGTGGACCAGCTCCCCGGGTCCGGACCGGAGCAGTTCCTCGAGTACCTGCTCAGCCAGGAGCTCCCGATGGACACCCTTGCCGCGCGGGCACAGCTGGAGGACGCGGTGGAACTGATGACCCCGGCCAGCGCGGCCGGCCGGGAATGGCCCGTGGTGATCGTCCCCGGCCTGCAGGAGGGCGTGTGGCCCAACACCAGGCTCCGCGGCGAACTGCTCGGCAGCACACTGTTCGCGGACGCCGTCGAGCACGGCGTGGAATACGCCCTGCAGCTCGATCCGCTCAGCCGGCTGCGCGAAATCCGCTACGACGAGCTGCGCAGCTTCTCCACCGCGGTGTCGCGGGCGCAGCAGATGCTGATCTGCACCGCCGTGTCCTCGGAGGACGAACAGCCGTCCTCGTTCCTGGATTACGTGGCGCCGCTGGACCCGGACCAGGACCGGCGCGGCTTCACCCCGGTGGAGCGCCCGCTCACCCTGCGCGCCCTTGTGGCCGAATTGCGCCAGTACGCCCAGCTCGACGCCGGGACCCCGGAAGCCCGGCAGGCCAGCGCCGTTCTCGGCGCCCTTGCCGCCGCCGAGCCGCCCGTGCCCGGCGCGCACCCCGCGAGCTGGTGGGGCCTCGCGGCGCTGTCCACGGACGAGCCCGTCGTTCCGCCCGGCGGGACCGTCTACGTTTCGCCGTCGAAGGTGGAGACCGTGCAGAAATCGCCGCTGGACTGGTTTGTCCAGGCCGCGGGCGGGGAGGCCGCCACCGACTTTGCGCGCAGCCTGGGCACCCTCGTCCACACCATCGCGCAGGACCTGCCGGATGCCTCCGGCAGTGAATATGTGGCCGAACTTGTCCGCCGCTGGCCGGCGCTGGGGATGAAGGACAACTGGGAGGGAAAGCTGGACTTCCAGCGCGCCGAAACCATGGTCCGGAAGCTTGCCCAGTACGTGCTGGTGATGCGCAGCGAAGGCCGGTCCCTGGTCGGCGTCGAGCTGGACTTCGAAGTCAAACTCCCGGACGTTCTGTCCCCGGCCGGAAGCACCGGCGCGGACGCCGGCGCTGACACTGATAGCGACTCCTGGCCGGCCCGGCCGGCCGTGCTGCGCGGCCAGGTCGACCGGCTGGAGATCGACGCGGAGGGCAGGCTCGTCGTCGTGGACCTCAAAACCGGCAAGCGGCAGCCGGGGAAGGCCGACCTCGAGCGGCATCCGCAGCTGGGCGCCTACCAGGCCGCGGTGCTGGCCGGAGGCTTCGCCGGCTCCGACGACGGCCCGCCCCCGTTGCCCGGCGGGGCCGTCCTGGCCCAGCTCGGCACCACCACCAAGAGCCCGGGCATCCAGGCCCAGGCTCCCCTGGACCCGGCGGAGAACTGGGCCCTGGGCATGGTCGGCGACGCTGCCCGGGTCATGTCCGGGAGCACCTTCGAGGCCCGCCACGATCCGTCCAAGAGCGGCCACGGCGGTCACGGCTGCCGCCTTCCCGAAGTCTGCCCGCTGTGCCTGCGGGGAAAGCAGGTCACCGAATGAGCCCCGAGACACCCGTGGCCCGCGCCGCGCCCGACGCTTTTCCCGTCGCTCTCCCCACCGCCCTTCCCACACCGAAGTTCACCCCCGAGGAGCTCTCGGCCCTGCTGGGCGAGAAGAACAGCCCCACCGCCGAGCAGTCGCACATCATTTCCTCGCCGCTCGCACCCCGGCTCGTCATCGCCGGGGCCGGCTCGGGCAAGACCGCCACCATGGCCGACCGCGTGGTGTGGCTCGTCGCGAACGGCTGGGTCCGGCCGGAGGAAGTGCTCGGTGTGACCTTCACCCGGAAGGCCGCCGGGGAGCTGGCCACGCGCATCCGCGCGAAGCTGGCCGCGCTGCAGCGCATCGCCGCGTCCGACACGCAGAACCGGGTGTTCCCCGCCGGGCTGCTCAGCACGGACGCGCTCGAACCCAAGGTCTCCACGTACCACTCGTATGCCAGCGGAATCGTGTCCGACTACGGACTCCGGCTCGGCGTCGAGCGTGACGTGGTGCTGCTCGGCGGCGCCCAGTCCTTCCAGCTCGCCAGCGAGGTCGTGGAAGCTTTCGACGGCGAGTACGAGCACTTCCGTTCCGCAAAATCCACCCTGGTCAAGGCGGTCATCCAGCTCGCCGGGGAGTGCGCTGAGCATCTCCAGGACCCGGCCGGGGTCCGCGGCTGGCTGCTGGACCGGGTGGCGGAGTTCGAGGCGCTGCCCTTCCTCGCGACCGCCAAAAAGAACCCCAGCCAGGCCGTGGGCGAGCTCAGCGGGCTGCTGCGCACCCGGGCCAGCGTCGCGGAGATGGTGGGACGCTACACGGACGCCAAGCGCGCCCGCGGCGCCCTCGATTTCGGCGACCTGGTGGCCCTCGCGGCCCGCGTCGCCAGCGAGATCCCGGTCGCCGCGGAAACCGAACGCCAGCGCTACAAGGTGGTGCTGCTGGACGAGTTCCAGGACACCTCACACGCCCAGCTCGTGCTCTTTTCCCGGCTGTTCGGCGACGGCCACGCAGTCACCGCGGTGGGGGACCCCAACCAGTCCATCTACGGCTTCCGTGGCGCCTCCGCCGGCCAGCTCTTCCACTTCGTCCGCGAATTCCCGGTGCTGCTCCGGTCCGACGACGGCGCCGCCGGCGGCAACACTGCCGAAACTGCCGGCACTGCCGGCGCCGGTAACACTGCCGGCACTGCCGGCGCCGGCAACACTGCCGAAACTTCCGCCACGGCCGTCCCGGCGGGACCTGCGCGCTTTGCCGTCGCCCCGACGTCGTACCTCACCACGGCGTGGCGCAACGGCCGGAACATCCTCTCCGCCGCCAACGTCATTTCGGCGCCGCTCAGCAAAGCCGCCGCCCAGACCGGCCCGGCCGGCGAACGGGACACCGCGGGGGGTGTCGAGGTCCCGCCGCTGCAGCCCAGCCCGGCCGCGGTCCAGGGCCGCGTGGTGATGGGCCGTTTTGGCACCGATGAGGACGAGGCCGCGGCCATCGCGGGCGACGTGCTGAAGTTCCGCGTGACCGACTTCGACGGGTCGGCAGCGGAGCCCGAGCCTCCGGCCATGGCCGTGCTGTGCCGCCGGCGCGCCCAGATGGAATGCATCCGCCGGGAATTCGAGGTGCGCGGGATCCCGTACGAGATCGTCGGCCTCGGCGGTCTCCTGGACACCCCCGAGATCATCGACCTCGTCGCGACCCTCCGGGTGCTGGCCGATCCCGGCCGGTCCGATGCGCTGATGCGCCTGCTCGCCGGCGCCCGCTGGCGGATCGGACCCGCGGACCTGATGGCCCTGCGGGACTGGTCCAGTTTCCTCGCCCGGCGCCGCGGCCGCCCCGGTGCCACGGACGACGACGCCGACGACGGTGCGGACGCGGCAGTGATCGAGGGCGACCTCACCGACGCCGCCAGCCTGGTCGAAGCCCTCGACTGGCTGCCGCGCGAAGGCTGGACCTCCGCGCACGGCCGCCAGCTCAGCGCCGAGGCGCTGGTGCGGCTCCAGCGGCTCTCGGCGGAACTCCGGCAACTGCGCGGTTACATGGGCGATGACCTCACCACCCTGCTCGGCGAGGTGGAGCGGGCCATGCTGCTGGACATCGAGGTGTCCGCGAGACCCGGGATCAGCATTCATCAGGCCCGCCGCAACCTGGATGCGTTCCAGGACGCCGCCGCCGGGTTCCTGCACACCTCGCACCGGGTCGACGTGCTGGCGTTCCTGGCCTGGCTGGAGGCCGCGGCCGCGGAGGAGAACGGCCTGGACGCCGCCGCGCCGGAAGTGAACCACGAAGCGGTGCAGCTGCTGACCGTGCACGCCTCCAAGGGCCTGGAATGGGATGTGGTGTTCGTGCCCGGGCTCAACGCCGGGGCCTTCCCCAGTAGCCGGGACTCACGCTGGAGCAGCGGCAGCGCCGCGCTGCCGTGGCCGCTGCGCGGGGACCGCGCGGACCTGCCGCAATGGGACCTCGAACACCCGGACCAAAAAGGCTGGCTCGACGCCGAGAAGGAGTTCAAGTCCGCCGTGCAGGTGCACGGCGAGGCCGAGGAACGGCGGCTGGCCTACGTGGCCTACACCCGGGCGAAACACGTGCTCTGGGTATCCAGCGCCGCCTGGGTGGGCTCGCGGTCAGGGATGGCGGACATGTCGCCCTTCCTGACCGAACTCGAGGTGCTGGTCGCCGACGGCGCCGCCGCGATCCACCCGCAGTCCGTCAGCGAGGAATCACTGCCGGAGGAGAGTCCATTGACCTCGGAACTGGAGGTCGCCGGCTGGCCGTACGACCCGCTCGAGGGGCCCATCGACCCGCGCACCGGGTCCCGGCTGCGCCTGGTTCCCGGCCGGCGGGCGGCCATGCAGTCCGCGGCGGCCCGGGTGTTGGCGTCCCTGGACACCGGCGTGCTGCAGGATGTCGTGTCCGGGCCGGGCGCGCCCGGCCCGGACAAGCGCCGGCCGTTGCGCGGACCCGCCGGCGGCTGGGCATCCGAGGCCGCGACCTTGCTGGAGCGCCGGTCCCGCCGGACCGCGGTCCACGACGTGCACCTGCCGGGCCACATCTCCGCGTCCACCCTGGTGGATCTGGAGGAGGACGCCGGCTCGGTCGTCGCCCGGCTCCGCCGCCCGGTCCCGCGGGAACCCGGGATGTCGGCCCGTAAGGGCACCGCGTTCCATGCCTGGGTGGAGGAGTACTTCGGCACCGCCGGCATGCTGGACCTCGGCGAGGCTGCCGGCTCCGACGACCACATCGACGCAGCGTACGGCCTGGACAGCATGGTGGAGACGTTCCGCCAGTCCGAGTGGGCCAACCGCGCCCCGGCCCACGTTGAGGTGCCGGTGGAGACCCGGATCGGTGACGTCGTGGTCCGCGGCCGGATCGACGCCGTCTTCCGCGATGCCGACGGCGGCTGGGACCTGGTGGACTGGAAGACCGGCCGCCGGCCGTCCGCCGCGCAGCTGAAGACCAAAGCGGTCCAGCTCGCCGTGTACCGGCTGGCCTGGGCAAGGCTCAAGGACGTCCCGCTGGATCAGGTCAGGGCGGCGTTCTACTACGTGGCGGACAACCAGGTGGTCCGGCCGCACGATCTGGGCTCGGCGGAACGGCTCGAACGGATCGTGGCCTCGGCCCTGGGGACCGGCTAGCGAGACTTAGCCTCGACCACCGTGAGAGCGGTCGTCGAGGTGTCCTCTGCCGGGTTCGCCGGGGCCTCCGGCGGCTCCACGGTGTCGGTCCGGGCCTGCGCCTGTTCCTGGGCCGGGGCAGCGGCCTGGACGACGGCGATCGACTGCGTTGAGGTGTCTTCCGCGGAGGACTCTGCGGCGGCCGGCCCGTCGTCGGGAATCGCAGTGACGGAGACGCCACCGGACACCTTGCTGGGCGCCGGCCCGGAGGCCCCGTCGGGAGTGTTGTCCCCAACCGCGCCGGCATCCCCGGCCGCGCTGTCAGTCCCAGCCGCGCCGTCGTCTCCGCCGGCGGCGACGGGGATGGGCGTGACGTGCACGGCAGGCATCGCGGTGCTGGAGGGAACGGCGGGGAGGCCGGAGACCGAGTCGGGCGCCAGCAGGGTCACCGTGCTGACCGCCGGCACCGGTGCGCTGCCGGCGGCTGAGGTCTGCGGGGCCGGGTCGGAAGCAGCGGCGGGCTGGGGGAGCGGTTCCACGCTGATCGGCTGCCCGCCGTGTTCCGCGACGTCCTCGGCGAGTGCGGCGAGCATGGACTCGGCCTCATCGATCATGTCCTGGTCCCCTGCGGCGATGCCCTTGACGAGGTACTGCGCCAGGGCGAATTCGGCGGAGAGCGCGGCACGCCGCAGCAGATGGGCGTCCGGCACGTCGCGCCGGGATGACGTGTAGTGCGCCAGTACGGCGTCGACGAAGTCCTGGTCGTTGGACGCGACCAGCCAGGCCATGTCGTCGGCCGGATCCCCGATCCTCAGATCGGTCCATCCCGTCACCGCCGTCACGCGGTCGCCGTCGACCAGCAGGTTGTCCTCGTGCAGGTCCCCGTGGACCACGCACGGGTTGAAACGCCAGAGGGAGACGTCCTCGAGGGCGTGTTCCCAGCGGCGAAGCAGCAACGGCGGAATCTTGCCGGTGGTGGCGGCCTGGTCCAGTTCGTTGAGGCGGCGCTGACGGAACTCGTTGGGGGTGTAGGTCGGCAGATCGGCGTTGCTGACCAGCGAGTGGGGCAAATCGTGGATGGCGGCGAGGGCTGCGCCAATTTCGCGGGCAACTGCGGGGGATGCGGCACCGAGTTCCTCGACCGACCGGGTCGAGCCTGCCAGGTGCGAGTAAACGAACGTGGTCAGCGGGCCCTGCCGCACGGTGCCGGCAACGGTGGGCATCAGGAAGGGAAGTTCGGCCCGGATGCCCGGGAGGAAGGCGCGCAGCACCAGGAATTCCGTTTCCAGCCTGGCGCTGGCCTCCGCGTGGCGCGGCGAGCGGACGCGCCAGCGCTTGCCTTCGGAGTCCAGTAGGAGTGCCGAGTCGAAGTCCGCCGGATCGTCGGGCGCAGAGCTGACGGCGGTCGGGGTCAGTCCGGGGACTGCCGCGGTTGCCACAGCTGCCAGTTCGATTGGTTTTCTTCTCACGCTTCCACGGTAGATTGAGCGGCGCCCAAGACGGCGATGCACCACGGCGAGTCTGAAAGATCGGGAATAAATTGCACACCCGGGCTCCATTTCTGCGCGGTGCCCCGCCGCCACTGCAGGGTACGTGCGGATGCCCACATACGCCCGGGAGAAATGTCATTTGTCGGCGGGAGTCAGTACGGTGGGTACATGAGTCTCGCGGAGTCACCGGCGTCCAATCACCAAGCCCAGGCGGGCACGTCAGCCTCCCCGCACACCGGCCCGGCCGCCAACCATCTCCTGGACACTGTCCTTCCCGTGCGCCCGGCGCTGGTTGACCGGGGTTCCGCCGCGCGGCTCAAGCCCGGGATGCTTGAGAAGCTCCTGACCTCCGGCGCCGCACGGGCCATGGTGCTGTCCGGCCGGCAGGCCCTCATCAACGGCAGCAGCCTGGTGCTGCTGGACGCGACCGAACTCGCCCGGCACCTGCAGGACACGGCCTACGCGCCGGAACAGCTGATCTACCTGGGCTCCGCCCTGCCCGGCTCGGATCTGGCGGCGGGAACCGAGCTGGTCCTCTTCCTCCTGCCGCAGCAGTTCGAGGTCCAGGCCGAGGAATTCGAAGCCCACATTGCCGGCATCCCCGAGGGTGCGCAGTGGGCGGGGTTCCGCGATGTCGCGGCCAGCCTGAACCCCATGGACACGGCGATTTTCATCGAGGCCAGCGCCATCGCCAACTGGCACGCCACACACACCCACTGCCCGCGCTGCGGCACCGCCACCGCGCCGGAAGCCGGAGGCTGGGTCCGCCGTTGCCCCGCGGACGGCTCCGAGCACTACCCGCGCACCGATCCGGCCATCATCGTCACGGTGGTGGGCCCGGACGGCAGGCTGCTGCTCGGCGGCGGCGGCCCCCTTGATGCCCGGAACTACTCCACCCTCGCCGGGTTCGTCGAACCGGGTGAGTCGCTGGAACAGGCAGTGGTCCGGGAGATCGGCGAGGAAGTAGGCGTCCGGGTCACGGCCTGCCAGTACCTCGGTTCCCAGCCGTGGCCCTTCCCGGCCTCCCTGATGCTCGGCTTCACAGCCGCGACCGCGGACACCGTAGCCACGCCCGACGGCGTCGAGGTCACGCGGGCGCGCTGGTTCAGCCGGAGCGAACTGCAGGCGGCGGTATCCAGCGGCGAGATCGTCATCTCCAGCAGGCTTTCCATCGCCCGGGCCCTGATCGAGCACTGGTACGGCGGGGTCATCCAGGACCGCGCGGACAACCCGTGAGGCGGTCGTGACAACACGCAGCGGCCACCCCGCGCCGCGGATCGACCACCGCGGCGCATCCGTCGCACACCCCCGAACGGCTGAGCAGCAGAAGTGAACACCGACATGATCCAGTCCAGCGCCTTCCCGTCCGGCCCGTCCGACCCGTCCGGCCCGTCCGACGACGTGGCGCCGGGCAACCGCTCCCTTGAAGAGCGAATTCTCGGCGGCCTTGACGCCGAACAGCGCGAAGTTGCCAGCACCCTGCAGGGACCCATGTGCGTGCTCGCCGGCGCCGGCACCGGCAAGACCCGCGCCATCACGCACCGGATCGCCTACGGCGTGCACTCCGGCGTGTACAACCCGCAGCGCCTCCTGGCCGTCACCTTCACGTCGCGGGCAGCGGCCGAAATGCGCAGCCGCCTCCGCGACCTCGGCGTCGGAAACGTCCAGGCCCGCACCTTCCACGCCGCCGCCCTGCGCCAGCTCCAGTTCTTCTGGCCCCAGGCGGTCGGCGGCGTCCTGCCCAACCTGCTGGATCACAAGGCCCAGATGATCGCCGAGGCGGCCCGGCGGCTGCGCCTCAGCACCGACCGGGCCTCGATCCGCGATCTGGCCTCCGAAATCGAGTGGGCCAAGGTGTCGATGCTGACCCCGGCCAACTACCTGGAAAAAGCCCAGGGCCGCGGCGCCCCGGGCGGCTTTGACCTGACCGCCGTCGCCCGCGTCTTCCAGTCCTATGAGGACGTCAAGACGGACCGGAACGTGATCGACTTCGAGGACGTGCTGCTGATCACCGTGGGCATCCTGCAGGAGGACCCGAAGGTCGCCGCCACCGTCCGCGAGCAGTACCGCCACTTTGTCGTCGACGAATACCAGGACGTCTCGCCGCTGCAGCAGCGGCTGCTGGAACTGTGGCTCGGCGGGCGCGACGAGCTCTGCGTCGTCGGCGACGCCAGCCAGACCATCTACTCCTTTACGGGCGCCTCGCCGAAGCACCTGCTCGGCTTCAAGGCCCAGTACCCCGAGGCCACCGTCGTCAAGCTGATCCGCGACTACCGCTCTACCCCGCAGGTGGTGAGGCTGGCCAACGAACTGCTGGGCGGCCGCCGCAGCGGCGGTCCCGTTGCCGACGCCGCCTGGGCGACGCCGCTGCAGCTCCTGGCGCAGCGCCCGGCCGGTCCGGTGCCGCAGTTCACCGAATGCTCCGACGACGAGGCCGAGGCCGCCACCGTGGCGGTCAAGGTCCGCGAGCTCCTCGACGCCGGCACGCCGGCCAGCCAGGTCGCCGTGCTGTTCCGCACCAACGGCCAGTCCGAGGCCTACGAGCAGGCCCTGGCCTCGGCGGGGATCGGCTACCAGCTGCGCGGCGGGGAACGGTTCTTTGCCCGCAAGGAAGTCCGGGACGCCATCCTGCAGCTGCGCGCCGCCACCCGGGCCGTCGCCGAAACCGCCAGCCCCGAGCCGCTGGGCCAGCTGGTCCGCGACATTGTCGCCTCGCTGGGCTATACGGACGCCGCCCCGCACAGCGGCGGCGCGCTCCGGGAACGCTGGGAATCCCTCGCAGCGCTCGTCGCGCTGGCCGACGAACTCGTGATCAGCCGCGGCGCGCAGTTCACCCTCGCGGACTTCGTCAACGAACTCCAGGAACGCTCCCTGGCCCAGCACGCCCCCACCGTCCAGGGCGTCACCCTGGCCTCGCTGCACGCCGCCAAGGGCCTGGAGTGGGACGCCGTGTTCCTCGTCGGGCTCAGCGAGGGGCTGATGCCGATCTCCTTCGCCGACAGCCCCGAGTCCGTGGACGAGGAACGCCGCCTGCTCTACGTGGGGATCACGCGGGCCAGGGAACACCTGTTCCTGTCCTGGTCCACCGCACGGACCCCGGGCGGGCGCGCCAACCGGAAGCCCTCGCGCTTCCTGGACGGGCTGCGCCCCGACTCCGTGGCCAGCTCTTCGGTCCGCGGCAAGGGGGCGGCGCCGCGCCGCAAAGCGGCGGTGCCGGCGACCTGCCGGGTCTGCGGGACCATGCTCTCGTCCGGGGCCGAACGCAAGGTGGGCCGCTGCAACCAGTGCCCGCCCAGCTACGAGGAGCAGACCTTCGACGCGCTCCGGCAGTGGCGCAAGGACATCGCGCTCGAAGCCGACGTCCCTGCCTTCGTGGTCTTCACCGATGCCACATTGACCGCCATTGCCGAAGCCCGGCCCGAATCCCTGGAACAGCTCGCCAAACTTCCCGGGGTGGGCCCGTCCAAACTGGAGAAGTACGGGGAAGCAGTGCTGGCAGTGCTGGTCGAAAGCACCACTCTCTGATGGCCGGCAGCCGCCGCACGGTTCCGGCAGCCATGCCGCTGACCACTGCCGACGGCGCCCCGGTGGAAGTCCGGCGATCCGCCCGGCGCCGCCGCACCGTGGCGGCGTTCTGGGAGAACGGCACCGCCGTCGTCGCCATTCCCGCCTCCTTCAGCCGCGCCCAGGAACTCGACTGGGTGCACCGGATGCTCGAGAAGCTGCGCCTCCAGGGGGAGCGGGGGACCCGGGGTGCCGGCCGGCGGCGTCCGCGCAGCGACGCCGCCCTCGCGGCGCACGCCGCCGAGTTGTCCGCGAAGTACTTCGGCGGCCGGGCCGTCCCGTCCTCCGTGCGCTGGGTGGGCAACCAGAACTCCCGCTGGGGGTCCGCGACGCCGTCGGAGGGGACCATCCGGCTGTCGGACAAGCTGCAGCCCATGCCGCAGTGGGTCATCGACTACGTGCTGCTGCATGAACTGGCGCACCTGCTGGTGGCCGGCCACGACGCCGCGTTCTGGCGGCTGCTCGAGGCCTACCCGGACACGGCCCGCGCCAAAGCGTTCCTTGAGGGCGTCTCCTTCGCCACCTCCCGCGGCCTCACGCCGGCCGACGACGATGACGGCCAGCGGATCGGTTAGGACTTGGGGTTCTCGCCGTTGCCGGGGACGTCGTCAGTCCCGGTCCCGCCGCTGTCTTCCGTGGTTTCGCCCGTGTCTTCCCCGGCTGCCGGGGTTTCCTCCTGCTCGTCGAAGCCGCCGCTGAGCAGCTTCTGCAGGGCATCGTCGACCTCGGAGTCGCTGGCCTCGGCCAGCTTCCGGCGTTCGCTGAACCCTTTCGGGTCCTCCAGGTCTTCGGCGGTGGGCAGCAGATCCGGGTGCTGCCAGATCGCGTCGCGGCCGTCGATGCCGCGTTCGTCCTTCAGCATGGCCCAGAGGGCGGCGGCCTCCCGGAGCCGGCGCGGCCGCAGTTCCAGTCCCACCAGGGAGGAGAACGCGTGTTCGGCCGGTCCTCCGGTGGCGCGGCGGCGCCGCACCGTCTCACGCAGCGCCGCGGCCGAGGGCAGCAGCTTCTCGGTGGCAGCCCAGCTCAGCTCGTCCACCCAGCCCTCCACGAGAGCGAGGGCGGTCTCCAGCTTCTCCAGCGCCTGATCCTGCGCGGGAGTGCGCTGCGGCATGAAGACACCCTGTGACAGGGCCTCCTGGATGCCTTCCGGGTTGCCCGGATCGAGTTCGCGGGCCAGTTCCTCGATCTTCGAGGTGTCGATGTGGATGCCGCGGGCGTAGGCCTCGATGGCGCCGAGGAGGTGCCCCCGCAGCCAGGGGACCTGCACGAACAGCCGGGCGTGGGCTGCTTCGCGGACGGCCAGGAACAGCCGGATGTCGTTCTCCGGCAAGCTGAGGCCTTCGCCGAACTTCGCCACGTTGGAGGGCAGCAGCGCCATTTCGAGGTCCGCGAGCGGGACGCCGATGTCCGTGGAGCTGACCACCTCGGCCGACAGGGCGCCGATGGCCTGGCCCAGCTGCATGCCGAAGATCGCCCCGCCCATGTTCTGCAGCATTGAGGACGCGCCGCCCATCATCGACTTCATTTCCTCCGGCATCTGCTCGGTCATGGCCGTGGACAGCGCATTCGCGATGCTGTTGGCAACTGGCTCGGTCAGGCGCTTCCAGGTGCCGAGTGTTTCCTCGACCCACTCGGCCCGTGACCAGGCGCGGCCGATCAGGCCCGTGGCCGGCAGGCCGGTAACCTGGTCAAGCCACAGTTCGGCGAGCCGCAGGGCTTCATCGACGTCGCGGGACTGCTGCGCCGTGACGGAGGGGTCCGACCCGCTGGCGGCCACGCGCCGGGCGTTCTCGTGCGCGAGCTGCCAGTTCACGGGACCTTCCGAGGGGGCGCTCATCATGGCCTGAACCTGGGAGAACATCTGGGCGAGGAGGTTCGGGTCGTCCGGGAGGCCGGCTGCCTTCGCCAGTTCCGCAGGGTCGATGTTCCCCATGCCCTGGCCACCCATCAGGTTCTTCAGCATTTCTGCCAGCGGATCCTTGGGTTCCTCGTCGCCATTGGACGGATTAAGTGGGTTGGAGGTCATGATCCCGCCGATCGTCGGTGTGGCTGCTTCTCACGTTCACGGTACCGCGCAGCCAGCGGGCTGTCTGCTGAAACCCCGCCACGTTCGCTGTAGGCAAAGAGCCCAGCCGGCAACCGAGCGCGTAGTGTTAGAAACTGGAATATTGGCAGGCAGCAGCCACGGCTTAGGGCGCGGGCGCGGTGCGCTGATCAGGGGGTCCACAGGGGTCCCCGGGCGCGGCACGGAGAGGTCCTTCATTGACGATTACGCAGGGCGGGCAGCCCGGCAGCGAGCCGGCGGCCGGCCAGACCCGGGGCCGCCGGGCCCTGCTGTCCGGATCACGTTCCGGCCCGCAGCGGGACAACCGCTCATCCGCCATGCTCGTCTCGGGACTGCTGGCACTGGCGCTGGGCATCACCGCCCTGAGCCTGCCTGTCCCGTACGTCGTGGAATCACCGGGTCCCACGTTCAACACTCTCGGTAAGGACAACGGCCAACCGGTCATCAGCGTCACCGGCCACGAGAGCTTTCCCGCCCAGGGCAACCTGGACCTGACCACGGTCTACGTCGACGGCGGCCCCAACGGGCCGGTGACGGTCTTCGAGGCGTTTTCCGCCTGGCTTGACGGCGCGAAAGGCGTCTATCCGGAGGAACTCGTCTTTCCCACCGGGGTGACCAAGGAACAGTCCCAGCAGGAAAGCGCCGTCGCGATGACCACCTCGCAGGAGAACGCCGTGGCCTCGGCACTCCGGGAACTGGGGATCGCGTTCGACCAGAAAATGCAGATCGCGGGCGTCCCGGAGGGTTCCGCCTCCGCCGGCAAGCTTCAGGAAAACGACGTGCTGGTGTCCGTCAACGGCAAGCCGGCGACCGCGCTGAGTGTCGTCCAGGCTGAGCTGGCCGCCGGCAACGGCGCACCGGTGGAGGTCGTCGTCGACCGCGACGGCAGCAGTGTGGCCACCAGCATCACACCCTCCAGGACCGAGGCCGGACGCTTCATCCTCGGAGTCCTGCTGCAGTACCAGTTCAAGTTCCCCTTCGACGTCAAGATCTCCCTGGAGAAGGTCGGCGGTCCCAGTGCGGGGATGATGTTCGCCCTGGGCATCGTGGACACCGTCACCCCCGGCGACCTGACCGGCGGCAAGCACATCGCGGGCACCGGAACCATCACCCCCGACGGCGCTGTCGGGCCGATCGGCGGCATCAGCCAGAAGATGCACGGCGCACGCTCCGGCGGCGCCACGATGTTCCTGGCGCCGGCCGCAAACTGCGACGACGTCGTCGGCCATATTCCGGACGGTCTGCAGGTGGTTCGGGTCGAGAATCTGGCCGACGCACGGAAGGCGGTAGAACTGGCCGCGTCCGGTGCCGACACATCCGGGCTTCCGGTTTGCTCCACCGACTAGACTGGCGGCGGAACTAAGATCCGCCGCCAATCGTGGCACTTATGACGGCTTCGCCGCCCTTTTGGGGCGGTGCCGGCGGTCGCTAGAATTCAGCAACTTTCGCGTTACTGCATCGAAGCGCCGCACAGATAACTAAAAACCAGTAACTGACGACCAGCTATGAGGTACCGAGTTTGTCCCGTCCCCCCAGCACTGTCCCGCCCGGAAGACCCCAGCAACGACGAAGCGCACTGACGCCGACGTTGATTGTTGTGGCCTTGATTGTTGTGGGCTTCATCTTCTTCGCCAATGTCTGGACGGACGTCCTCTGGTACCAGCAGCTGGGCTTCTTCGAAGTCTTTCTGACCGAGAACCTGGCACGGATCGCCATCTTCCTGGTCGGCTTCGCCCTGATGTTCTCCGCCGTGTTCTTCGCCATCCGGATCGCGTACCACGCCCGCCCCGTGTACGCACCGGACGCGGACATCCGGGACAACCTAAACCGCTACCAGGTCCAGCTTGAACCGATCCGCCGCGTCGTTATGGTCGGCCTGCCGGTCCTCTTCGGCCTGTTCGCCGGAAGCGCCGCAGCCAGCCAGTGGCAAAAGGTGCTCCTGTTCCTGAACCAGGAATCCTTTGGCCAGAACGATCCGCAGTTCGGGCTCGACATCAGCTTCTACCTGATGACCCTGCCGTTCCTGGGCTTCGTCACCGGCTTCCTGATCAGCGTCACCATCGTCGCCGGCGTCGCGGGCATCCTGACGCATTACCTGTACGGCAGCATCCGGATCATGGAACGCGGCATCTTCACCAGCCGCGCGGCGCAGATCCACCTCGCCGTCTCTGGCGCAGCCTTCCTGCTCCTGCTGGGCGCCAACTTCTGGCTGGACCGCTACGCCGCCGTGCAGAACAGCGGCGGCCGCTGGGCTGGTGCGCTGTACACGGATGTCAACGCCGTCATCCCCACCAAATCCATCCTTGCCGTGGCGGCGGTGCTTGTCGCCGTGCTGTTCATCGTCGCTGCCGTGATCGGCAAGTGGCGGCTGCCTGTCATCGGAACCGCCATGCTCGTCATCACCTCGATCCTGGCCGGCGGCGTTTACCCCTGGGTGATCCAGCAGTTCCAGGTCCGGCCCTCTGAGCAGACGCTCGAGAAGCAGTACATCGAACGCAACATCAACATGACCCGCTCGGCATACGGCCTCGACAAGATCCAGGAGACCCGGTACAACGCCACCACCGACGCCACGACCGGCGCCCTGGCCCCCGACGCGCAGACCACGGCCAATATCCGGCTGCTGGACCCCAACCTGATCTCGGACGCGTTCTCCCAGCTCGAGCAGTACCGGCCCTACTACCAGTTCCCTAGCGCCCTGAACGTGGACCGGTACGAGATTGACGGGAAGATCCAGGACACCGTCATCGCCGTCCGCGAACTCAACCCGGACGGGCTGAGTGCCAACCAGCAGTCCTGGCTGAACCGCCACGTTGTCTACACCCACGGTTACGGCGTCGTCGCCGCCAAGGGCAACAAGTTCACCGTCGACGGCAAGCCGGAGTTCCTGCAGGCCGGAATCCCGTCCACCGGAGTGCTCGGCGATGACTCGACCTACCAGCCGCGGATCTACTTCGGCGAGAACTCTGCTGACTATTCGATCGTCGGCGCCCCCGACGGCGCACCGAACCGCGAGCAGGACCGGCCGGCCGCCAAGGAAGGCGACGGAGAAACGCAGTACACCTTCACCGGCGACGGCGGCCCGAACGTGGGCAGCTTCTTCAACAAGGTCCTCTACGCGATCAAATTCCAGTCCTCGGACCTGCTGCTCTCTGACGGTGTGAATGCCGACTCCCAGATCCTTTACGACCGCAACCCCCGGGAACGTGTCGAAAAGGTTGCCCCGTACCTCACGGTGGACGGCAACGCCTACCCGGCCGTCGTCGACGGACGGGTGAAGTGGATCGTGGACGGCTACACGACGAGCCCGTACTACCCGTACTCCCAGCAGGAGCAACTCTCCGAAGCCACCGCCGACTCGCAGACCACTGCGGGGCGGACAGCGTCCCTGCCCAATACCTCCGTCAACTACATCCGCAACTCGGTCAAGGCCACTGTGGACGCTTATGACGGCAAGGTCACGCTCTACGCCTGGGACGACCAGGATCCGGTGCTCAAGGCCTGGCAGAACATCTTCCCGTCCTCGCTGAAGCCGTTCTCGGAAATGTCCGGGGACCTCATGAGCCACGTCCGCTACCCGGAAGACCTGTTCAAGGTCCAGCGGGAACTCCTGGGCCGTTACCACGTCACCCAGCCGGATAACTTCTACACCAACAACGATGCCTGGAGCGTCCCGAACGATCCGACCGTGCAGGACGACGTCAAGCAGCCGCCGTACTACATGTCCCTGAAAATGCCTGACCAGGACAGCCCGGCCTTCCAGCTCACGTCCTCGTTCATCCCGCAGGTGGTCAACGGAAACGCCCGCAACGTGCTGTACGGCTTCCTGGCCGCCGACTCCGACGCCGGCAAGGAGAAGGGTGTGAAGGCCGAGACCTACGGTCAGCTCAGGCTCCTGCAGATCCCGCCGGAGGCCAACATCCCCGGCCCGGGCCAGGCGCAGAACAAGTTCAACTCCGACCCCACCGTCTCGCAGGCGCTGAACCTGCTGCGCCAGGGTGCATCGGCGGTGCTCAACGGCAACCTGCTGACGCTGCCGGTTGGTGGCGGCATGGCATACGTCCAGCCCGTCTACCTGCGGTCTACGGGCGAAACCTCCTACCCCACGCTGCAGCGCGTCCTCGTGGCGTTCGGTGACAAGATCGGCTTCGCGCCGACCCTGGACGAGGCACTGAACCAGTTGTTCGGCGGTGCCTCGGGAGCCAGTGCCGGCGACAAGGCCAACAACGGGCAGACACCCGCCACGCCCACGACGCCGGGCGAAACACCGTCCGCTCCGGGCGGCACGGACGCCAAGGCAGAGCTGAAGGCGGCCCTGGACGCGGCGAATGCCGCGATCAAGGCCGGCCAGGAGGCCCTTGCCAGGGGCGACTTCGCAGCCTATGGCGAGGAGCAGAAGAAGCTGACCGCGGCCCTGCAGCGGGCCATCGACGCCGAAGCCAAGATCGCGGCGGAAACTCCGGCTCCTGCACCGGCGTCCAGCCCGGAGCCGGATGCCACCACCCCGGCGGCCACCCCGGCCCCGACGCCGAGCAGCTGACGCCGAGCCCGCCCAGGCAAGGCCGGCCGAGGCACGGTTGAAGGCCGGGTCCCCGCTCCCACCGGAGCGGGGACCCGGCCTTTCCGTTTCCCTTGCGCGGACGGCCCCGTGCCCCGTCCCCCGGGGCTGCGAGACGCACATCACGCCGCCTCGATTTGGCCCCAAGTTCACCGGCAGGTAGAGTTGATCTTGCGACGCGGGGTGGAGCAGTTCGGTAGCTCGCTGGGCTCATAACCCAGAGGTCACAGGTTCAAATCCTGTCCCCGCAACTGAAGAAAAGGTCCGGAACACTGGAAACAGTGTTCCGGACCTTTTGCTTTAAGCCGGCAGCGGGTGTCCTGGAACACAGCCAGGGCAGCGGTCCGGGCGGCCGTCCTGATAGTGGTCCGGGCGGCCCCAAAAGTACGGTAGTGTTGATCTTGCGACGCGGGGTGGAGCAGTTCGGTAGCTCGCTGGGCTCATAACCCAGAGGTCACAGGTTCAAATCCTGTCCCCGCAACTGAAGAAGAAGAGAAAGGCCCGGATCTGTTGATCCGGGCCTTTCTTGTTGCCCCTGCTGCNAGGCCCGGATCTGTTGATCCGGGCCTTTCTTGTTGCCCCTGCTGCCTGGTGCGGAGGGTCCCTGCGGCCCAGTTCCCTATTCCCCGGTTGCCCGGTCCGGAGCATCCCTGCTGCCGGGCAGGCAGTCCCCTGGGCCCGCGCTAGCCGTCCTTGAGCCGCTGGTACGTCTCCAGCGCCCGGGCACGGGACTCCGGCAGGCCGACGATCGGTTCCGGGTAGCCCGCCGCCAAACCATCGGCCTTCCACGGTTCGTGGATCGTTTTATCGTCCAGGCCGGACAGCTCCGGGAGGAACTCGCGCAGGTAGCGGGCGCCGGCGTCGAACTTCTTGCTCTGGGTGACCGGGTTGAAGATCCGGAAGTACGGCGAGGCGTCAGCGCCGGATCCGGCCACCCACTGCCAGTTCGCGGGGTTGCTTGCGGCGTCGGCGTCCACGAGGGTGTCCCAGAACCACGCCTCGCCGAGCCTCCAGTCAGCCAGCAGGTTCTTGACCAGGAAACTCGCGGCGGCCATCCTGACGCGGTTGTGCATCCAGCCGGTCTGCCACAGCTGGCGCATCCCGGCGTCGACCAGGGGGTAGCCGGTGCGGCCCTGCTGCCAGGCTTCGAGTTCGGCGTCGGAGGGTGTCTGCCAGGCGAAGCGGTCAAACTCGGGCCGGTAGTTCCGGGTGGCCAGCTGCGGGTTCTCGTAGAGCAACTGCCAGCAGAACTCCCGCCAGCCGAGTTCGGAGCGGAAGATCCCGACGTCGGCCGGCGCCGCGGGCCCAAAGTGTTCCCGCAGCGCATGCCAGATGCGGAAGGGGCTGATCTCGCCGAACCGCAGGTGCGCGGAGAGCCGGCTGGTTCCCTCGACCCCGGGGATGTCCCGGCCGGTGCCGTACTCCTCTGCCGGACCGTCGAGGAAGTCCTCCAGCCGCTGGTGGGCCCCGGCTTCCCCGGGCTCCCAGGTGCTGGCCAGGCCGGCGCTCCAGTCCGGCCGGCGGGGAAGCAACCCCCAGCTGTCGAGCGGGTCGCCCGCGGGAAGCTTGCCCCCGGCGTCCACAGCCGGGGCAGGGAGGCGCCCCGGGGCGTCGAGGGGGAGCCGGGGCTCCTGACCGTCGAGGCAGGCCCGCCAGAAGGGCGTGAAGACCTTGTACGGTCCGCCCGCCCCGGTCCGCACCGTCCATGGCTCGAACATCAGGTTTGCCTGGAAGCTGGCAGCCGTCAGGCCCTGTTCCGCGGCCCAGGCCTTGACCCCGGCATCCAACTCGCGTTCGGGGCCGCCATAGCGTCGGTTCCAGAGCAGCGTCGAGGCGCCGGTCTCCCGGGCGAGGTCCCGGATGATGTCCGCAGCCGCACCGCGCCGCAGCAGCAGGCGTGATCCCGTGGCCTCGAGCCCGGTAGCGAGTTCGGCCAGCGAATGGTGCAGCCACCATTTCGTGGCACCGCCGAGGGGCCGGACGCCGGGGGAGGACTCGTCCAGGACATAGACCACGGTCAGTGGCAGTCCCAGCGAAGCTGCTTCGCTCAGGGCGGGGTTGTCGTCCAGCCGGAGGTCGTCGCGGAGCCAGACAAGGGTCGAAGACAGGGTTCCCGAAGACATGGGTCAACGGTACACGCGGAGCCCCGCCGCGGCCGCACCACGGCCGCTCCACAGCCGCACCACAGCCGCACTACCGCGTACCGTCCGACTCAAAGCGGAGGCCGGGCCCGGCGACCGTGGTGGACGGTTGCTGGGCCCGGCCTCGGCCGCTCCGGTGTTGAATTTTTCCGGCGGTACGCGCCGGGGTGTGCCTACAGCTTGTCGAAGTCCGCCTCGTCGACGGTGGAACCGGCTGCGCGGTTTTCACCGGCGCCAATGGCGGCGGGGGAGCCACCGGATTTCAGCGCGGCGAGCCGTGCCTCAATCTCGGTCTGCTCGCCGAGGTCCTCCAACGAGTTGAACTGTGCGTCCAGGCTGGAGGCTGCGAGTTCCTGCTGCCCCCGCACCTTGGCTTCCTCGCGGCGGATCTTCTCTTCGAAGCGGCCCACCTCGGAGGTGGGATCCATGAAGTCGATGCTCTTCATGGCATCGTGCACCTGGGTCTGGGCCGCGGCGGTCTTGGAGCGGGCCACCAGCTCGTTGCGCTTGCTGGTGAGCTCGTTGAGCTTGCCCTTCATCTGCCCCAGTCCGTGCTTGAGCTTGTCCACGACCTCGGTCTGGGAGGCGATGCTCGGCTCGGCGGACTTCGCCTCGTTTTCCGCGGACATCTGGCGCTGCAGGGCCACCTTGGCGAGGTTGTCGAACTTCTCGGCGTCAACAGTGTCGCCCTTGGCCCGGTACTCGTCCGCCTTGCGGGACGCGGCGAGGGCCTTCTTGCCCCAGTCCTGGGCGTTCTTGATGTCCTCGTTGTAATCGTCCTGGAGCATACGCAGGTTGCCGATGGTCTGGGCCACGGCCGACTCCGCCTCGGCGATGTTGTTGGTGTAGTCCCGGACCATCTGGTCCAGCATCTTCTGCGGGTCCTCGGCCTGGTCCAGCAGGGAGTTGATGTTGGCCTTCGCCAGCTGCGCCATGCGGCCGAAAATGGACTGCTTCATGGTGTTACCTTTCGTCCTGCTCAGTGGTTCCCACTGAATTTCGGTGAACAGTGAAATGTACCGCTTCTATCCGCCGGCGGGAACGTCCCCGCCGGCGCTAGTCTGTGTGCGCCCGGCGTGTTGGCCGCGTTTGGGCCCCGGGCACCTGCCTAGAAGTCGCCGCCGCCGCCGAAGTCGCCGCCCCAGCCTCCGCCGGAGTCACCGCCGCCGCCCCAGCCCCCGCCGGAATCGCCGCCGCCGCCCCAGCCCCCGCCTCCGCCGCCGCCGCCGTGCAGGATGGAGTTGATCAGGATGCCGCCGAGGATGGCGCCGCCCAGGCCGCCGCCTCCGCCGCCGCCGCCGAACATTCCGCCGCGGCCGTAGCCCTGGTTGGCGTAGCCGCCGAAGTGGTCGACGTCGGACTGGGCCTGCTGCGCCGCCTGCGCCGCCAGCGAGTGCGCCTGCTGGGCGTACTGCAGGGCGGTGACGGGGTCGGTGCGCGAGATGGACAGTGCGTAGTCGAGGTTCCGCTGGGCTTCCGCCAGGCGGGTCCGGGCCTCGGTGCCCACGCCGCCGCGGCGGGCGGTGATGTAGTCCGAGGTCGCGCTGATCTGGGCCTGCGCGGACATGATGCTCTGCTGCAGCGAGGCCTGCGCACGGCGGGTCTGCTCCTGCTGGTCGCGGATGCCGGAGAGGGCCCCGTCCAGCGACTGGTGCGCCGTCTCGACCCGCTCCAGGGTGGCGATCGGGTCGATCTTACCGCCCTGGATTTCGGCCTTGACCTGCGCCAGGGCGGCTTCCACCGCGGCGACCGGTCCGGCGAGTTCGGGGTGCGCCCCGGACTGGATCAGGGCCCTGGCCTGGGCCAGGTCCTGGGAGGTGTCCACGACGGCGGACTCCAGGCCGCTGCGGGCCTCGTCCAGGCTGCCGGCGACCTTCGTGATGGCGCCGATCAGCACGTTCGTCTGGTGCAGGCTTTCCTCCGCCGCGCGGACGGCGACGGCGGCCAGGCTGCCCTCGCCGGCACTGAGCTTCTCCTGGGCCGTGACGGAGGCGTTCTGCACGAAGGCGAGCCGGTCCTTGGCCTGCTTGATATTGTCTCCAACCTGGACCAGGGCGCTCTCGGCGTACTTGGCGCGCAGCTCGGCGAGGGACCGCTCGGCGCTGGCGATTTTGGCTTCCGCCTCACTCGCGCCGGCGCTGACCGCGGCCAGGGCCTGCGGGGCATTCTTTTCCAGCTCCCGCAGTGAATCGAAGTCGGCCTTCTGCTCCTGCAGGGAGGCCAGTGCGGCCTCGGAACGGCGGATGATCTCGCCGAGCCAGGTCCGCTGCTGCTCTTCGGTGTCGGGGATGTGGTCATCGAGCTGCTGCTGCAGTTTGAAGGACTCCGACATGTGGCCCTTGGCGTCCTGCAGGGCCTTCGTGAAGTTCCCGACGGCGGCGTCGCCGTATTGGGCCTGCGCGAAGCCAAGCTCCTGTTCGCTGGATTTGATCGAGTCGTCCGCCTCGATCAGCAGCGAGCCGCTCTTGCGGCGCAGTTCCTCGACGGTGAGTCCGGCCAGCGGATCCAGCTCGGCGCCCTGCGTGCCGTAGTCTGCCTGCGCTCCCGCGGCGGCTTTCTTCCGGCGGTTGCGGAGATACAGGTAGGCGCCCGCTCCACCTGCGGCAACGACGCCCACGCCCACGAGCACGCCGCTGCCGGCGCCGCCACCCTCGGACGGGACGGTGCCCTTGCCTCCGCCGGCGGCATCGCCGATGGCTGCGGCGCTGTCGATGGCGGCCTGGGCGTAGTTGCCGTCGCGCAGGTTCGGGTCAACCGCGCTGGTCACGATGGTCTCACGCTGCGCGTCCGTGATCTTGCTGTTGGAGGGCTTGCTCAACAGGTACTGGCGCGTGTCCGTGGCAACCGTCAGCAGCATGGCGTTGGCGCCGAGGCTTGCCGTGTCCGCGACCTCCTTGGCCCAGGCATACCGGTCGGTGGGGTTCTCGAACTTGTCCACATAGACGACGTGGTACGTCATCGCGTGGTCCGCGCCGAGCTGCTTGATGGCCTGTTCGACTTCGCCCCTCCGGTCGCCCAGGACTCCGGCGGAGTCAACGACTTTCGTGACGGGGTCGAGCGTCACCGGAGCTTCGGCGAGGGCCGGAGCGGCTGGAAGCGCCAGCAGTCCGACGACGCCAAGAACGGCGAGGAGACGTGTATAGGTAGACCGCATGTGCAACCCTTCAGCACTTCTGCGACCAGTTCGGGCCGAACCGGTCGTCACAGAATGCAGCAGCGCCCCCACGCAGATGTAAAGCCGCAGGTCGCTGTGGCGATTCCATTTGATTCTATGGTGCACCCATTGGGCCGTCCACCGGCGGGAATATGCCACCAGCGAAAAGCGCTGAACGCCTCAGGGCAACGCCGGACGCGGCGCTTACGGTGTTCAGGAATCTCCCAGTAAACGCGCGCCCTAGTATCAGTGAGATCGTCCATAGTTAATAGAGACGAGGATGAAAGGAAGTCTTATGACTGAGAACCCAGCGCAGGGCGCGTCACCAGAGAACCGGGAGCCGGCCACGCCGAACGAGGGCGAATCGGGGCACCCACAGGCTGCACCCGCGCCGGACTCAGCACACGAGAATCCGACGCTCCGGCTGGACCGGGCCGCGGACAACCCCCCGCAGCCGGTCTACCCGCAGCACCAGCCGTCCTACGGCCGCCCCCCGGCCGGCGAGTCCGCCTTCGGCCAGCCCCAGCCGGCGCGTGACCAGCACGGCTACCCGCAGTACGCCCAGGGTCCCTACGGCCAGCATCAGCAGGGCGGCTACGGGGGTAACCAGCCCGGGTCGCCGTATACGTCCAATCCGGCTCACGCCCCGAAGCGCAAGGCTGCCTTCGGCGTCCCCACCCTCGTGGCCAGCATCCTCGCTGCGGGCCTGGTCGGCGGCGGCGTGGTCGCAGGCGCCACGCAGTGGCTGGAGGACCCGGCCATCATGTCCACCGGGTCCGGGGGCAGCAGCCAGGCCGGCCCTGTCATCGTGAACAACCGCGAAGACGTCAACGCCATCACCGCGGCTGCCATGAAGGCCACGCCCAGTGTCGTGACTATCAAGGCCTCGAGCGGCAGCGAGGGCGGCACGGGCTCCGGCATCATCCTGGACGGCGAAGGCCATGTCCTCACGAACACGCACGTCGTCACCCTCGACGGCACGGCGGCCAACGCCGCGATCGAAGTCCGGATGAGTGACGGCAGGGTCTACAGCGCCGAAATCGTCGGGACGGATCCGCTCTCCGACCTCGCCGTGGTAAAGATCAAGAACGGCTCCGGGCTGGTCCCGGCAGTCCTGGGCGACTCCGGCAAGCTGAACGTCGGCGATACCGCCGTGGCGATCGGATCGCCCCTTGGCCTCACGGGAACCGTGACCGACGGCATCGTGTCGACCCTGAACCGCACCATCAGCGTTGCCTCCTCGGCCGCGCCCGAGGAAGGCGCCGACGACTCGCAAGGCGGCGACCAGGGCTTCCAGTTCGCCCCGCCGGACGGCGGGCAGGGCCAGAGCACCACCAGCCAGGGGAGCATCTCGATCAACGTCATCCAGACAGATGCCGCCATCAACCCGGGGAACTCCGGCGGTGCCCTGGTCAACACCAAGGGTGAGATCATCGGCGTGAACGTCGCGATCGCCTCCGCCGGCGGCGACTCCGCCAGCAGCGGCAACATCGGCGTTGGCTTCAGCATCCCGATCAACCACGCCAAGCGCGTCGCCCAGGAGATCATCAGCACGGGCAAGGCCACCCACGGCCAGTTCGGCGTGAGTGTGAAGCAGAAGACCGCGAGTTCCTCGGCCTCCGGCTTCTCCGTCGGGGCCGAGGTCGCCACGGTGGAGCCCGGCTCCGCCGCGGACAAGGCCGGCGTCAAGGTCGGCGATGTCGTGACGAAGTTCCAGAACCTCGCGATCAGCGACCCGAACCAGTTGACCGCCGCCGTGCGCGAGCAGCCCGCCGGGGCCTCGGTCAAGGTCACCGTCGTCCGTGACGGCAAGGAACAGCAGCTGGATGTGACCCTCGGCGCGGCCGCCGAGTAATAGCGCAGCCGGTTCCGGCGGGGATGGAGGCACACCCCGCCGGAACACCCCGCCCATTCTCCATCGAATGGAGATAGGCTCGCGGAATGTCATCCGGTTTAGATACATCCGTTTTCCAACAGCCGATTTCGCCGGAAGAGGCTGGCTCCCGGCCAGGACCCTGGGGCAAGCTCGGTTTCGTCCCCCAGGGAGTCCTTGTTCCGCTTGTCGCCGCCTGCCTCGCGGTGTGGCTGCTCTGTTCGATGGGCATTGCCGAGGCTGCTGTGGAATCCTTTAACCTGGACGCGTCGGCGCTCAACATCGGGTCGGGTATCTTTCTGGGCGGGGTTGTTGCGGCAGCCATCGGTTTCCTGCTCGAGGCCCGAGGGGAGGACCCCCAGATCGCGGCCATCCGGGTGAGTCGGTTCGTGCAACAGAACGGGCTGTTCTATCAAGAAGAAGCGACACCGCCGAAGCTAAAAGGTGCGATCTTTGAACAGGGCCACCACGCGCGCTCGGGGATGCGGTTCAGAAGCGGTCCGGCCCACCCGTTCCCGTTTGAGATTGCCCACTACTCCTACCAGACCGGGGCGGAGCGTCTCAGTCCGAACGAGCGGCCCTCCACCTCGTCATGGACATACATTGCACTCACCGCCGACCGCGTGCTGCCGCGAATCGTTTGCGACGCGAGGGAAAACAATCATTGGTTTGTCTCCAGCGTGCCGACCAGCCTGGCGGCGTCCCAGTTAGTGCCGCTGGACGGCGAACACGCAAATGAGTTCAAGTTGTACGCGCCGGAGGGATACGAACAGCAGGCGCGCCGGATCTTTCCTTCGGACGTGCTCGGAAAGCTCCGGCTCGACGCTCCGGCTTTCGACGTGGAGACGGCTGATGACCAGATCGTCTTCTTTATCCGCAAGGAACTCGACCTCACCCGCGAGGAAACCTGGCAACAGATTTCACGGATCGTCTTCGGCGTGGGTGCGGCCATGGTCGGCCTGGCCGACCATCAACCGGCGGACCTGTTTGGCAGGAACGCGACCCCGGTAGTCACCCCCGCGGGGCGCACGCTGCGCCGGCGCCGCATCACCCCGGCCCTGCTGTGGATACTGGCCGGCGCGGCCCTGCTGGTCGTGGCGCGGGTGCTGCTGACCGGACCGCTGGCGGCGCTGCTCTGATGGGTTTGTTTGACGTTTTCTCCGGCGCCAGCCGCGCTGCGACCGCAGCCGCCCATGCACAGGTTGCCGAGCTGACGATGGCTCTGCCGTTCGACGCTCAGGTCACTGTGGAGATCAACAAGGAGCCGCAGCCCACGACGTATACGGTCCTGGTGCTGGGCAGCCGCCGAGGGTTCCCGGCGCTGGTGACCTGCACGAGCCCAGTGATCCGGACCCTGGGTGACCACGAGGAACTTGACCTCCGCATCGCCGAATCGGAGGAATCGAGTGCCGCCTTTTCCTCGATCCTGGTCTCCGGCTTCACCCGCGATCAACCCGTCGTGGATTCCCTTGTCCGGGGCCACGACTCCCTGCTGGCGCTCCTGGCCGATCAATCGCTGATGGTCGATGGCTCGTACGGCGGCTACACAGTCACCCGTGTAGCGCATGAAAGTGCCGTGCACGTTGCCGGGGTCCTGGCCGGATGGTGGGGAAGGATGCTGGCCTCGGAACTCGAGTTATGGCCCCTCTCCGGGATTTCCGTTGAGATCGGCGGGACCTCCGAGGATCCCCGGATCAGCTACGCGGTCGACTTGGAGGGGCCGGATGACGAATCCGAGACCCAGCCGGGTCCGCCTGGGGAGCAGCAACAATACGCCCAACGTGCAATCGCGGCCTGGACCGAAAACCTCGGCGATCTTGGGGCCATGTCGAAGGTGAGGCTTCGGCGCGGCTATGGCGTCCGCCTTGGGTTCACCGTGACGGAGCTCAAACCGCGAGTTGTGGTGGAGGACCTGGAGACGGGAGATGAAGTTGAAGGGGAGGCCAGCGAAATTGCGGCGGCGATCCGGTTCCACAACCCGCGGTCGAAGATCCAGTCCTGACTGCGTCCGCGGTCCTGACACAGGCCTTAACCCAAGCCGTGCCGGTGCTCCCCGATATGGTTAGCTAGGATCACCCGGCACCCCGGGCGCTCCGTGGCCACGACCCCACCCGGCTGGCTGTCCACCCGCATGGAAGGCTGCTGCAAACACAGTGGAAGAGACATTGAAGATCATCGTGCTGGTCAAGCACGTCCCCGACGCCCAGTTCGACCGGCACCTCACCGGTGCGGGCAACACGACGGACCGCTCCGAGAGCATCCTGTCCGAACTGGATGAGTACGCCCTCGAGGCCGCACTCCAGCTGATCGAGGCCCGCGGCGGGGAAGCGGCCGGCAACAAGGTCATTGCCCTGAGCATGGGTCCCGCCGGTGCGGTCAACGCGGTGAAGAAGTCCCTGCAGATTGGCGCCACCGAAGGCGTCCACCTCAGCGACGGCGCGCTCGCCGGGTCCGACGCCGCCGCCACCTCGCTGGCACTGGCCGCCGCCATCCGCCACCTCGGCGCGGACACCCCCGCAGACCTCGTCATCACCGGCATGGCCTCCACCGACGGCGAAACGTCCCTAGTCCCGGCGCAGCTCGCGGAGCGACTCGACCTTCCGCAGGTCACCTTCGTGTCCTCGCTGGAGCTCGACGGCGGCAGGCTCACCGCCCGCCGCGACGGCGACTCGCACGCGGACACGGTCGAGGCCACCCTGCCCGCCCTCGTCTCGGTCACGGACCAGATCAATGACCCCCGCTACCCGAACTTCAAGGGCATCATGGCGGCGAAGAAAAAGACCATCACCACGTTGAGCCTTGCGGACATCGGCGTCGACCCCGCGCAGGTCGGGCGGTCCGGGTCCTGGACCTCCGTCGAATCCGCCGAGGTACGGCCGGCGCGCACCGCCGGCACCATCATCACGGACGAGGGCGACGCCGGCATCAAGCTGGTTGAGTTCCTGGCCGCCCAGAAGCTGCTCTAAGGGGATTCCCAGACATGGCAAAAGTGCTTGTATTCATCGACAACCCCGGCCAGGCCCTGAAGAAGGCCAGCCTGGAGCTGCTCACCATTGCCCGGTCCCTGGGCGAGCCGACGGTCGCCTTCAACGGCGAGCTGCACGACGACGTCGCGGCAACCCTGGGAGCCTACGGGGTCCAGGCGCTGTACCGGCCCTCCGCGGCGGACCTCGACGACTACCTCGTCGGCCCCAAGGCCTCCTACCTGGCCGCCGCGGTCCTGACCGCCGATGCCACCGTTGTGCTGACCGAGAATTCGGCGGAGGCCAGGGAAATCGCGGCGAGACTGGGCATCAAGCTCGGTGCCGGCGTCATCACCGACGTCGTCGCCGTGGACCCCGGCGGAACCGCGCACAAGTCCGTGCTGGCCGGTTCCTACACCACCACGGCGAAGGCGACGACGCCGGTCGCGGTCCTGACCGTCAAAGCCAACAGCATCACCCCCGAACCCGCCGTCACCGGCACCGCGCCGGGAACCGTCACCGTGGAGGTGCCGGAGACCGCCACAGCGGCTTCGGCCCGGATCACCGCCCGCAACGAGAAGGCCGCCAGCGGCCGCCCGGACCTCACAGAGGCGCGCATCGTGGTGGCCGGCGGCCGCGGCGTCGACGGGAACTTCGGCCCGGTGGAAGACCTGGCCGATGCCCTCGGTGCCGCCATCGGCGCCTCCCGCGCCGCGACGGACGCCGGCTGGATCGGCCACGACGCGCAGATCGGCCAGACCGGCAAGACCGTGTCCCCCCAGCTGTACATCTCGGCGGGAATCTCCGGCGCCATCCAGCAGAAGGCCGGCATGCAGACCGCCAAGGTGATTGTGGCCGTGAACAAGGATGCCGAGTCGCCCGTCTTCGAGATCGCCGACTTCGGCATCGTCGGGGACCTCTTCCAGGTCCTGCCGCAGGCAACCGCGGAAATCAAGAAGCGCAAGGGCTGATTCCTTGACCACCTTCGCCGCGCAGGCGCGCAGCCCGTTCGATCCGGACCACCACCGGATCGAGCGGGTGCTTTGTTTCGCCGCGCACCCGGACGATATCGACTTCGGCGCCGCGGGCACAATCGCGGCCTGGACCGCCGCGGGGGTGCAGGTCAGCTACTGCATCATGACCGACGGGGACGCCGGCGGGTTTGATCCGGCGCAACGGGATGAGATAGTCCGGCTGCGGAACGAGGAACAGCGCCGTGCCGCCGCCCTGGTCGGAGTGACCGACATCCACTACCTGCATGAGCGCGACGGCTACCTCGAGCCCTCGCACGCCGTGATCCGGGAGGTGGTGCGGCTGATCCGTCAGCTGCGCCCCGGCGTCGTGCTCTCGATGCACCCGGAACGGAACTGGACCCGGATCCAGAAGAGCCACCCCGACCATCTGGCGGTGGGGGAGGCGGTGACCCGGGCCGTGTATCCGGCATTGGAAAACCCGTTCGCGTATCCCGAGCTGGCCGAGGCGGGGCTGGAGGCGTACAAACTGCCGTGGCTGTGGCTTTACGCCGGTCCCGAGGAACGCGATAACCACATCGTCGACGTCACCGAACATGTCGAGGCCAAGCTCGCCGCGATCCATATCCACGGCAGCCAGCACCCGGACATCGAGGCGATGGACCGCACCGTCCGCGGGCTGATGCTCCGGACCGCGGAACGGGGCAGTCTCCCGGCCGGCCGCAGCGCGGAGGCCTTCCATGTCGTAACAGTTAACGGCCAGGGCACGATCGCAGGCTTCTAATGTTGCCCCCCGTTGTCCCCTCCCATAAGCTGGCCTCTGTTTAAATCATATTTAATTAGGGAAGGCAGACTTTAATGGCGAAGACTGCGCAGCACCCCGTACTCGTCATCATGGGCGTCTCGGGATCGGGAAAGTCAACCGTGGCAGGGCTTCTGGCCGGCAGGCTGGGCTGGGATTTCGCCGAAGGCGATGATCTGCACCCCGCATCCAACGTGGCGAAAATGCAGGCAGGCCGGCCGCTGACCGACGAGGACCGCTGGCCCTGGCTGGAATGCATCGCGGATTGGATCCGGCAGCACACCGCGTCCGGCACCCCCGGCGTCGTCACGTGCTCGGCGCTGAAGAAGCGCTACCGGGACGTCCTTCGCAGCGAAGGGGTGGTGTTCGTATTCCTCGACGGCAGCCAGGACCGGATCTCGGACCGGCTGGCGTCCCGGCACGGGCATTTCATGCCACCGGCCCTGCTCGAGTCCCAGTTCGAGGCGCTCGAGGCCCCCACCGAGGACGAAAACGCCATCACGCTGAACGTCAGTTCGGCGCCGTCTGACGAGGCGCAGGAAATCATCGACCGGCTACGGCTCGCCGTCGCCGGGCCGTAGCCCGCCCTGCCCGTTTTCTCCCCTGTCATACCAGCTAGGATCATGTTTTTGAATTCCCATCTAGTCACGCAGCTTCCGGCTGCCGTTGAAGCCTGGACCGGCCTCGACACCCGCCTGATGGCGGTCGCAGCCCTCGGCATCGCGCTCATCGTCGTGCTGATCACCAAGTTCAAGCTCCACCCGTTCCTTGCGCTCATTATTGGCTCGGCCTTCGTCGGCCTAGCCTCCGGCGTCGATCCGGCCCTGGTCATCAGGAACTTCGAGGACGGTGTGGGTGGCGTCCTCAAGGAAGTCGGGCTGCTGATCGCCCTCGGAGCCATGCTCGGCAAGCTGCTGGCGGACTCCGGCGGCGCCAACCGCGTAGTCGACACGCTGCTGGCCAAGGCCACCGGCAACAAGCTCGTCTGGTCCATCACGCTCGTTGCGGTCATCATCGGCCTGCCGATGTTCTTCGAGATCGGGCTGGTGCTGCTCCTGCCGGTCATCGTCCTGGTGACCCAGCGTTCCAAGATGCCGCTCATGCGCATCGCCATTCCCGCTTTGGCCGGACTCTCCGTGCTGCACGGCCTCGTGCCACCGCACCCCGGACCCCTGATCGCGATCAGCGCCGTCAAAGCCGAGCTTGGCACCACGCTGGCGCTGGGACTACTCGTCGCCGTGCCCACCGTCATCATCTGCGGGCCGCTGTTTTCCCGGCTGGCCGCCAAGTGGGTGCCCGTCGGCGCCCCTGCTGTCGCGGGCGGCATCGACACCGAGCACGGTGCGGACATGGAGGGCGTCAAGTGCCCGCCGACGTTCCTCGTCACGCTTCTGACCATCATTTTCCCCGTAGTACTGATGCTCCTCAAAGCCGTCGTGGACATCATCTGGCCCGACGCTGCGACCGCCCCGTGGATCCGGGCCTTCTTCGATTTCGTCGGCCAGCCGCTCGTCGCGATGACCCTGGCCGTGCTGCTCGCGATCTTCACCTTCGGCTACGCCGTAGGGTTCACGGGAAACAAGATCACATCCAAGATCGGCGCCAGCCTGGGTCCCATTGCCGGGATCATGTTGATCGTGGGGGCCGGCGGCGGCTTCAAGCAGACCCTGATCGGCGCCGGCGTCGGCGATTCAGTCAAGAAATGGGCCGAGGGCACGAACATGTCCGTTCTCGTGCTGGGCTTCATCGTGGCCGTCGCGCTGCGCCTGGCGACGGGATCCGCCACCGTGGCGACCGTAACGGCGGCCGGGATCGTGGCGCCGCTGGCCAGTTCGCTCACGCCGACACACGCCGCGCTGCTGGCCCTGGCCATTGGCGCCGGTTCGCTGTTCCTTTCACATGTGAACGACGCCGGGTTCTGGCTGGTCAAGGAACTGTTCGGCCTTACCGTCGGCCAGACATTCAAAACCTGGACCGTGATGGAGACGCTGATCTCGGTGGTCAGCTTCGGCCTCATCATGCTGCTCTCGCTCGTCATTTAGCAGGACGACGCCGGCAGCGGCAGTATAAACACAAGCCGCGCAGGTCGTGAACCTCTTGAAGGTTCACGACCTGCG